>CAYUQN010000001.1:0-75524 GCA_964446815.1 uncultured Oscillospiraceae bacterium
CAAGGCTCTCACCCCGTATCGATTTTATTGCTCTAAATATGCGTAAAAATCCTTCAGCGTATTCAGTGAGGACAGCTTATCACTCGGGATATCGACATCAAACTCGTCGCATATCTCGACCATCAGGCGAAGGTGCATAAGCGAATCCCAATCCTCGTTTTTATAACTCGAGCCCATCGAAAGCTCGGATACGTCCTTGCCGAGCACCTCGGCTGCAAACTCAAGAAATCTCTTTTCCATATACTTTCTCCTATCAAATCTTTTTTGCCGGATTGCCGAACACATGGCGACCGTCCCTTACATTGGAGACGACAAAGCTTCCGGCTCCGACGGTAACATCATTTCCTATCCTGATACCCGGCACGGTACTTGCGGAATTGTTCAAAAGTGTCCTTTCCCCTATGCTCACATGGCCGTTTACGGAGCAGTTTCCGAACACCGTGGTGTAATTACCGATCGAGGCATCATGCCCTATAAAGCAACCGGACAGCACAGTTACGTAATCACCTATCGTGACGTTGACGGTCATTCTCGTATCCGGGTATATGATACAGCCCTTGCCTATTTTGCAGTAGTCGCCTATATGGGCATCGGGGTGGATGAGCGACACTATGCTCGCTCCCCTTTGCAGCAGATTGTCTATCACCTTTTTCTTAACCGTCGGGAAGCCGAGGGCGATAATAAACTCCTCATTCTCCGAGGGCTGCCACTCGCTTATCGAGCCGATCACCGAGCAGTCGCACTCATAGCCGGAAAGCGCATCGGGATTATCGTCAATAAAGCCCTTTATGCTCCATCTTGCTTCCGTTTTATTGATTTCCTTTGCCCAGCAAAGCAGCTCTCTGCCAAAGCCTCCGGCACCGACGATGATAAGCTCCTTCATATTTTTCTCCTTCCCTTTGCCCATTTTTGAAACAGGCAACACTTTGGGATTAAATATCATCATAGTATAGCATTTATTGGGGTCAAAGTCAAACAAAGCACTGTATATTATTTGTAAAAAATATCGATGCAGGAGATTTCCGCTCAAAACTTATCAAATCAAGCAAGAGTGACTATTGACATTGCCTTGCAAAGAGCGTTAAACTTATATCAATAGAATATGTATATATGTTTCCGAGCCCTCGTGCCTAAGGGTATTGCCTATGGACGTAGGGCCTGTGCTCTCCTGCAGAGCCGCAGGTTTCGGTGGAAACTCCGACTCCTTCCGTGTTTGAAAAGGGATCAGTTCGTATTGCCCGAGGTACCGCCGACGGGTCTGTGTTTTTGTACCCTGTTTTGTATCCGTAGACCGAATTGATTTCTTTTTTAAGAAGTCGTTCGGTCTTTTTATTTTGTTGATCTTATTTTTATATAGGGGTGTGTTATGTCAAAGTATTCAGGCTACATGGACAATGTCGCAGTACTGGATCTGTGTACCGGTGAGCTTAGCTCTTACCCATGGTCGGAGGATGAGCAAAGGCTTTATATCGGTGGCTGCGTCATGGCGTCCAAGATCTTGTCCGACTGCCTTAAAGGCAGTGAGGATGCCTTAAAGGGGGATGCTCCCATCGTCATTACGACGGGACCTCTGACCGGTACCGGAGCACCGTGCTCCGATCACTTTTTCGTTTCGTCGCTCTCCCCCATCAGCGGTGGAGTTACGCATTCAAGCTGCGGCGGCGAATTCGGTCTTTATCTAAAGAAAGCAGGATTCGATGCTCTTATCCTAAAGGGCAAATGCGAAAAGCCCACTTGGCTTGAGATACACAACGCAAGCTTTACTCTGAACGATGCCAAAGCTCTCTGGGGGCTTGACACCGCAAAGGCTCAAAAGGAGCTTCACTCTCTCGTCGATGAGAAGCAAGGCTGCCGTGTAAAGTGCGGTACCCTCGTTATCGGTGTTGCCGGTGAGAAGCTTGTCAGGTACGCAAATCTCTTGTCCGGTGAGCGTGAGGCGGAGCACTGCGACCTCGGTGCGGTGTTCGGTGCAAAGAAGCTCAAGGGTATCGTGGTTTCCGGCAATCATGAGATCGCCGTTGCGGATGTCGAGTCAACTCGCAAGGTCAATATCGAATGGTCTGATATGCTGCACCGTCATCCGATAACCGGTTCAATGCTTCCCAAGCTCGGCACCATGGGCTTTGTGAAGTACTTGAGTGAGCAGGGTATGCTCCCTACCGAGAACTTCAAGAAGGGTTCCTTTGAGTCGGTCGATGAGATAAGCGGTGAATGCTTTGCCGAAAAGCATAATGTTGCCTGTAGGAGCTGCACCTACTGTCCCATCCGCTGTGAGCGTTCGGTCATGCTCTCGGGTGAGCTCGTGAGAGGTCCCGAGCTGCACACCGTTGCATTGCTGGGAAGCAATATTTTAAACTCCGATCTGAAGCTTATAGCACGCTGGGAGCATGAGATGAGACTTTTGGGTCTCGATGCCGTGCTGTGTGCCGAAACTATTGCCTGGGCAATGGAAGCAAACGAAAGCGGAGTATTCAAAAGTGAGCTCGAATTCGGAAGAACAAGCAAGATATCCGGCGTTTTGGGCGATATCGCATATCGCAAGGGCAAGGGCGATGAGCTTTCTCTCGGTGCTGAGCTTCTCGGTAAAAAATACGGCGGAGCTTTTGCATACAGCATAAAGCCGCTTGAGCTTTTGGCTGTCGATCGCTATATGGGCGTTTCCGCAGGTAAGAAGGGTGAGCCCGACAAGGCATCGGTCATTGAGCTTGCTAATGCCTTGCAGGTCGCCTCGGCAGCATCCGGTCAATGCCGCTTGCTCTCCGTTGCGAATATACCCTCCTGTTTGTTCACCGATCCCGACGGTCTTGCAGCCTTTATTGTAAAAGCCGCTCTGCCTATAGGCTCCGGCTTATTCTCGGTTCTGTCCCTGCTTCCGGACAGCGTTACGGCAATGCTTCCTCATTTTGTGCATACAAGAGAGCTAAAAGCCGCTCTCGGTATGGATATCACCCTTGCACAGTATCTTGAGGTCGGCAGACTCGGTATTAAAACGGATAATGAGCTTAACAAAAAGCTCGGTGTTGAGACCGAAAAGGCGATCATGCCCTCCGGCATAGTCGCAAGCTCCAAGGCTGCTAAAAAGTCCCTCGTCTCGATACTGAAAGAAAAAGCCGAAAATCTCAAAAGCTTTGATTTTGAAAGCCTTCCCGTGCTTTCGCTTATCAAAAAAGACGTTTAAGGAGGGTCGGAAATGGCATACAGAATAAATTCAAATGTTTGCAACGGCTGTGATGCTTGTGTTACCGCCTGTCCCACCCATGCCATAAGCGGTCAGCAGCATGAGGTCCATGAGATCGATCCCGAAAAGTGCGTATCTTGTGGGCTGTGCATTAACCTTTGCAAAAACTTTGCTATCAGAAGCGGCAACAACAACGAGCTGCTTCCGTATGAGGAGTGGCCTATCCCTCATGTTGATCCCTCTGTTTGTAACGGTTGCAGTGCCTGCGTATCCGTCTGTCCCATGTACGCTCTTAAAATTGCCGATCCCAAGTACAGGGGCGATATCGGCACCGTTGCCGAGCTTATCGACGAGGATATGTGCATAGGCTGTATGAAATGCGATGAGCACTGCCCTGTCGGTGCCATCACTCCCGTTAAGCGGCTTATTGCGGATAAGGAGGCTGTGGAATGATACAGGTCGATCTCGTCTTTATTGACTCCGTTTTGGAGCATTATGAATACGACAAGAGCATGATAATCGCCATCATGCAGGATATTCAAAAGGAATATCGCTTTCTGCCCAAGGAGGTCATCGCATATATCGGTGAAAAGCTGCACATGACCCCCGCTTCGCTCTACGGCGTTGCGACCTTCTATGAGAACTTCTCTCTCACTCCCAAGGGCAAATACATCATCCGTGTTTGCGACGGTACAGCCTGTCACGTTCGTAAGTCCGCCGATATCCAACAGGCACTTTACGATTCGATAGGTATGTCCCCCGATGACCCCATGTCCTCGGACGGACTCTTTACCGTTGAGCGTGTGTCTTGCCTCGGTGCTTGCGGTCTTGCTCCGGTATGCACCGTCAACGATGTTGTCCATGCTCAGATGACTCCCAAGGAAGCACGCAAGCTCATAGCCGATTTGAGGGAGGTTAACAAAGAATGAAACTCAGATCCCGTAATGATCTTATCGATCTTAGAAACGAATGTTCATCCCTGCTTACCGCTCAAAAGCGTAAGATCCTCGTATGTGCCGGCTCCGGCTGTATCGCAGGCGGAGCTCTCGGTATCTACTCAAGGCTCAAGGAGCTCATGGACGAAAATGGCGTAGATGTCGAGCTCTCCCTTAAAGAGCACGTCGATCACGGTGACAGCGTTGGGCTGAAGCACAGCGGTTGCCACGGCTTCTGTGAAATGGGTCCGCTCATAAGAATAGAGCCCGAAGGCCTCCTTTACTGCAAGGTGAAGCTCTCCGACTGTGAGGAGATAGTCAACGAGACTGTTATAAGCGGTAAGCCCATTGAACGTCTGCTCTATACCGAGGACGGCGTTTCCTACAAGACTCAGGAGGAGATACCCTTCTACGGTAAGCAGACCCGTGTTGCTCTTGAGCACTGCGGTCACATAAACGCCGAAAGCATTGAGGAATACATAGCCGTCGGCGGATACTCGGCTCTCGAAAAGGCTCTTTTCGATATGAGCCCCGACGATATTATAAACGAAGTCACCGCATCCAACCTCAGAGGCAGAGGCGGTGCAGGCTTCCCCACCGGTAAGAAGTGGGCTCAGGTGGCTGCACACAGGGATGCCCCCGTGAAATACGTTGTCTGCAACGGCGATGAGGGCGACCCCGGTGCATTCATGGACCGTTCCATCATGGAGGGCGACCCCCACAAGATGATCGAAGGCATGATAATCGCCGCTGTCGCTACCGGCTCCGAGAAGGGCTATATCTATGTCAGAGCGGAATATCCCGTTGCAGTGCAAAGGCTTTCCAAGGCAATAGCCGATGCCGAGGAATACGGAATATTGGGCGACGACATCCTCGGCTCCGGCAAAAGCTTTTCTCTCAAAATCAGTCGCGGTGCCGGTGCTTTCGTGTGCGGTGAGGGCTCTGCCATGACGACCTCCATCGAGGGTCACAGAGGCACTCCCCGTACAAAGCCCCCAAGAAGCGTTGACAAGGGACTGTTTAAGGCTCCTACCTGCCTCAACAATGTTGAGACCTTCGCCAACATCCCCGTTATCATTAACAAGGGTGCCGATAGCTTTAAGTCCGTGGGTACCGAAAACAATTCCGGTACCAAGGCATTTGCCCTGACCGGTAACATTAAGCACACCGGTCTTATCGAAGTTCCCATGGGAACTACCCTGCGTGAGATAGTCTTCGATATCGGCGGCGGTGTTAAGACAGGCAAATTCAAGGCGGTTCAAATCGGCGGTCCCTCCGGTGGCTGTCTCACCGAGGAGCATCTCGATCTGCCGCTTGATTTCGACTCCACCAAGCGTATCGGTGCCATCATCGGCTCCGGCGGTCTCGTTGTCATGGGCGACGATACCTGTATGGTCGAGATAGCTCGCTTCTTCATGAATTTCACCGAAAACGAATCCTGCGGTAAATGCACCACCTGTCGTGAGGGTATCCCCAAGATCCGTGCCATCCTTGAGCGGATCACCGAGGGCAATGGCACCGAGGAGGATCTCGATGAGCTCGAAAAGCTTTCAAAGCTCATAAAGACCTGCTCCCTTTGCGGTCTCGGTAAAACCGCTACCAATCCAGTCATGAGCACCCTCAAGTACTTCCGTGAGGAATACATCGCCCATGTTCGTGATAAAAAATGTCCTGCCAAGGTCTGCAAGGCTCTGTTTGAGATCAGGATCGACCCCGATAAGTGCATAGGCTGTACAAAGTGTGCGGTAAACTGCCCCACCGATGCAATATCCGGTAAGCTGATGCGTGCACACAGCATCGATCTTGACAAGTGTACAAGATGCCGCACCTGTATTGAAGGCTGTCCGGCAGATGCCATCGAGGAGGTTTGACTATGAGCTGTATTATTATTGACGGCATTAAATGTGAATACGAAAGTGCCCGTAATGTCCTTGAGGTGGCTTTGAAAAACGGTATCGAGATACCCAATCTCTGCTACTGTGACAGTCTTTCCACCTATGGCGGTTGCAGACTGTGCGTTGTCGAGAACGAGCGTGGCGGTATAGATGCTGCCTGTACCACGGTTCCCAAGGACGGTATGAAGGTCTTCACCAACACTGCTCAGCTCCGTGAATACCGTCGTGGTATGTTAAAGCTCCTGCTGGGGTCCCACAACGGAGAATGTGCCTCCTGTCGTAAGTCCGGTAGCTGCAAGCTTCAGGAATACGCAAGGCGTTACGGTGTCGAGAGCACCTCAGCTCCGATCTACTGCTCCGAGCCCCTTGATGATTCCTCGTATTCTATAGTGCGTGATCCCTCGAAGTGTATCCTTTGCGGTAAGTGCGTCAGAGTATGCGATGAGATTCAGAACGTAAGGGCAATAGATTTCATGAACCGCGGCAACAAGACCTTCATCTCCTGCGGCGAGGGGCTGTCTCTGCGTGATAGCAACTGTGTCGGTTGCGGTCAGTGTGCCGCAGTCTGCCCTACTGCTGCGATAATGGTGAAGGACAATGTCAGCGATATGTGGTCTGCGATAAACGATACCTCGAAGAAGGTCGCAGTCCAAGTTGCTCCCGCTGTCAGATTGGGTCTGGCGGAGGAATTCGGTCTCAATCAGACGCAGCAGGTAATGGGTAAGATCGTTACCGCTCTGAAGCTCATGGGCGTTGACTATGTTTTCGATGCCGCTCTTTGTGCTTATCAAACGCAGATCGAGGAAGCGGAGGATTATGCCGAAAGGCATGAGTCGGGTACCGTTTTCAGTTCATACTGCCCTGCTTGGGTAAGGCATATCGAGTGTGATCATCCTCGGCTCGTTTCCGGACTATCCGCTGCCGGCTCTCCCATGGAGGTGTGCGGTGCCCTTATCCGTGAGCGCTTTGCCGATGAAGCCGTAGTCTCGGTCGCACTGATGTCATGCTCCGCCGCAAAAACCGAGGCTCACAGAAGCGATCTAACAAAAGACGGCAAAGCCCTTGTCGATATCGTTCTCACCACCTCGGAATTAATCCGTATGATAAGGGAATACGGTATGAATTTTGCCGCTCTCCCCGATACCCCCTGTGACAATTTCTTTGCTCAGGTAACGGGTAAGGGCAAGTGCCGCACCCCCATAACGCTGAGTATCGACCCCGAGAAATGCATAGGCTGCACCAAGTGTGCCAAACGCTGTCCCGTCGGTGCGATCAGCGGTATGCCGAAGAAGGCTCACGTCATCGATATGGATAAGTGCATACGCTGCCGCACCTGTAAGCTCGGTTGTCCCAAGGATGCGATAAGTGAGGTTGCAAGCGATAAGAAGCTCAAGGTCGCCGTCGTGAACGGTCTTGCCGAAGCCGATAGGTTGATAGAAAAGATCGAGAGCGGTGAGGAGGTCTATGACTTCGTTGAAGTCATGGCTTGTCCCGATGGCTGTCCCGGTGGCGGCGGTCAACCCGAAAGCTGCATTGCCGAAAAATTCGATCGCAAGCTCGGTATGCTGGAGCTCGACACCGTGCCCTCTCCGATATCCGGCGATCTTCCCTCCGTCTCCGAGCTCGTAAAAGGTAAGGAAAAATCCCTCTTCCGTGTCCGCTGACAGTTTTGGAATATGAAAAAGCTGCGTAAATTTTCTTACGCAGCTTTTTTGACTTTTCGTAATATCAAATATGCCGCCGTGATGCTTCACGACGGCATATTCTTTAGGTGGGAGGGTAACACAGCGAATTGGTTAATAATCATAGTATGGGAAGGGTGCTGTTGATTTGACCGGTGCTCTTTACCGGTCACAAAATGCAAATAGGCTTACATTTTGCTGTCAGTTCAGCAGGACGGTATCGGCAAGCGCCGCTACATAGTCGCAGTCTATATCCTCGACTCGTCCCTCGTCGACAAGCTTTGCGGCTTCCGGATTTATCGGTAAGCGGATATAGCTCTTTATTCCGTGCTCGCTTGCAAGCTCGCTTACTCTGCTCTCTCCGAATATCTCATGGATGTCGCCGCATTTGGGGCAAATGTAATAGGACATATTCTCCACTATCGACAGGATCGGCACCTTCATCATTTCCGCCATCTTGACGGCCTTTTCTACGATAACGCCGACAAGCTCCTGCGGTGAGGTGACTATCACGATGCCGTCAAGCGGCAAGCCCTGAAGCACAGTCAACGGTACATCACCGGTACCGGGAGGGAGATCGACAAACATATAGTCGACATCACCCCACAAAACGTCGTTCCAGAACTGGGTCACGACACCGGCAATGACGGGGCCTCGCCACAAGACAGGCTCCTTGGGTGCTTCAAGCAGAAGGTTCATGCTCATCATCTGTATGCCGGAGGCTGTCCTTACCGGTACCATGTGTCCGTCTTTGGCACGGACTCTTTCTTCTACACCGAAAGCCTTGGGTATGGAGGGGCCAGTTATATCCGCATCAAGCACCGCCGCAGATAAGCCGCGACGCTGAGTTTCGGCTGCAAGCAGACTCGTCACCATTGACTTTCCGACTCCGCCCTTGCCGCTTACTACGGCTATCAGCTTCCTTACTTTTACATCGGGAAGAAGCTTTTCGGTCAGAGAATCGTCTCTGTGAAACTCACCGTCGGAGCAGTGAGATGAGCAGGTAGAGCAATTATGCGTACATTCATTCATCGTAACGGTCTCCCCTACGCTTTTATGCAGGCTCGGAAAGGATCTTCTTGACCATTTCCTTTACAGCGGCAAGGGCTTTATTATCATCGCTGATATTTTCAAGCCCCTTGCCGGACAAATTGAGTGAGGCTATCTCGCCGTCATAGCCGACAAAGCCGAGCATTTGGGTATCGAGTCTTTCTGCAAGCTCACCGAGTATGGGCTTGTTCTCCTCGTCGTACCTGCAGCCTATCATATACTTATTTGAATAAGGAAGCTTCAGCTCATCGACCATGTCGGTTATACGCTCTGCCGTTTCAAAGCTGAGCTTGGATTGATCGCAGACTATGATAAGCGTATCGGAATTGCTTCCGGTGCCTCTCGAAAAATGCTCGAGGCCTGCGTCAAAGTCGATGATGACAAGATCGTACATATTCATCGTCTCGGAGAATATCGAGTTGAGCACATTGTTTATCGTGCAGTAGCAGCCGGCTCCCTTACGTCTTCCCATTACAACGAAGTCGAAGTGATCGCCATGGCATACGGCATCGTACATATCCGCTCTGAGCTTTTCTCCGGCAATGCCCTCATCCAGAGTTTTCTTACGCTTATCGACGGCTTCTCCGATCGTGGTCTCGTACTGTACGTTGAGCGTCGTGGCAAGGTTCGCATCGGGATCGGCATCTATGACAAGTATCTGATCACACAGTCCCAGATCCCTCACCGCCTTCACAAACAGTGATGCGGTGGTTGTCTTGCCGGTACCGCCCTTGCCCGAAAAGGATATTATCCTCGTTTGCTTTTTCATATTATCTCGTCCTTTCGAAACCACATATTGTCAAAAAGTACATTCTCCGCAAGTACCGAAAACCTCGGCCAATCCTCGATATCCTCCATATCGGCAGGGATCATTTCGAGGAAGGAGCCTCGCTTTTCGTAATATCTGATTATCCCGTAGCCTTTAGATACCAAAAGCTGTGTCGTCTCGTCGTCGACGGGATATGGGAAGATGAAGTACACCTGAGTGAATACGCCCTTGTATTCCTCCAGCATATCTATCTTCTTTTGAAAATCCTCGACACCGTAGAATGCGGCGATACATTCACGAACCGAGCTTTTGTATCTGAGATTCCTGCAAAGGGGCTCCGAACCCGTGAGATCAAGCTCCACCCAGCCTCGCTGCTCCGCTTCCTCGAGCACCGAACCGACAAACGCCAAGGCATAGCCGGTCTTTTCGACTATCGTATTTACCGGTACCCATTCATCGGCAGGCAGATATTGCAGTATGCCGCAGGGGGCATAGCCTATCTGGGTACGCCATTGCAGCTCCTTGAATATCGGAAGCACCGCCACGACATCGGCGTAATAGTCAGTACCGTAAAGCTTTTGATCAATATTGGTGAAGTAGCCCCTTCCGGAAAAGAATGCCGAGATTATCGTTTTATATGCTTGGCTTTCTTTCATGGCACTATCAGTTGTCGACCCAGATTATCTTTTCCTCGTAATCGGGCTCCCAGCACTTGCTGCCGTCCTTCAAAACGGTGCAGTTGAGGAGGTACGAGGGACGCTCTATCTTGGCTCTGGGCAGATGACGCTTTGCCGGAACAAATGTTATCGCCTTCTTGGGGCAGGCATTGACACATTCCATGCAGCCGTCACATTCCCACATACGCATGGGCTTTACCATGTGAGGAATGTCTTGCAGAGACTTGGGCCAATTTTCGGTCACAACGGGGATATCCGTGTTTATAAACATGATGCAGTTATGACCGTGGTCGATACAGGCATGGACACAGTTGAGGCACTCGAGTGCGTTTCCGCATACTTCAGTATCGATCACAAGATTGTGCATCGGAGTAGTATAAGCCATAATTTTTCCTCCTAATTATTTTAGCCTTTTCGGTAATCGATCACCATACGTCTACCAGTGCGGGGAAGGTGTCTCTCGAAACGAGGGAGAGGGCACCGTACTTGCAGGCTGTACGGCAAAGGCCGCAGCCGAAGCACTTGAACTGGTTTACGGTGACGATATCCTTGAGCGGACTGTACTGTATGCCGCCATACTGGCACTTTACGATGCAGGGTGCTTCGTTTTTGCAGCCTGCGGCACACTTCTTGGGATCGACAACGGATACATATTCGGCCTTATTGAACTCAACGGTGGCTCCGCGATATGCACGGGCTTTATATGCCTGGCAGTCAAATGCATTGCAGAAGCAGAAGCAAAGAGGCGGCTTACCGTCGGAGTCGGTACCTGCGTCAAAGATGGAGATGACAAGACCCTGAGCATTGCGTTCACGGCAAAGCTTCTTGGCCTCTTCCTTGTTTATGACCATGGAGTCGGTCTCCCAAGGACGCTCGGCTCTGGTGCGGTCTACATCTCTGTCAAAGAACATACAGCCGTAGAAATCTCCGAAGCCGAAGTAGCGGCGGCAACCGCAATGCTGGAGAATGAAGCGATCACCGGGTGCGATGTCGATTATCTCAAGTGCATCCTCAAGAGGGATGACCTGTCCTGCCTGCTGAAGCATGGTATCGATAGCCATGTTCAGATAGCCCTCATTGCCCATATCGACGGGACCCTGAGGATCCTTACCGCCCCACTCGAAGGAGTTGCGGGATGCACCGGTGAGATTCATGTAGCCTACGGCGTGACCGGGCTTTTTTACGAGCTCGGGATCAAAGTTTGCGGGATTTAAGTACCACTTTGTTCCGTTGCCGTATTCAACACAGTATTTACACATGGATTTTACCTCCTGATAATTATGTTTCGGTATACCGCACTGAGCAGTGCGGTATACCGTGTACGGCATTACTTGCCGAGCTTCTTCATGGGGTTCATCGCAAGTGCGAGGAACAGTACTACCATACCTGCTGCACCGATGATCGCTGCTACGGTGAAGCCGCTTGCATAGCTGCCGGTACCGGTGATGACACGGCCGACGACCTGAGATGCAAGTGCGGCACCGCCCCAGAATGCACCGCCGGAGTATATGGGGTTGATCTGGTTGAGGTTCTTGTTGCCGAACAGGACGGGAGTGATGGTGGGGCAAATGTTGGTGATAACGCCGCCGGATACGCAGAGGACGGAGCAGATTATCGCCATAATCACGGTAACGTTGCCGGGGAATACGAAGGCATAGAGCAGGATACCGGCTACGAGGGGAACGCCTGCAAAGAGGATGAGTCCCTTGATGCCGATCTTATTGACCATGGCACCGCCTGCGATAATGAATACGATGCCGACAAGCTGCATGATGCCTTGCATAGAGGATGCAACGGACTGGGACATTCCGCACACTACAAGGTAGGTCACCATGTAGGTGGAGAGACCCTGATACATGATCGTGAGGAACAGGATGCCGAGGAATACCAGCCAGAATGCAGGGGTCTTGAGTGCCTGGGAGAGAGTAAGTCCGGGGACGTTCTCGGTGCTCTCGGCACTTGCAGCTTCGGAAGCGGATGCCTTGGGCTTCTCGGTCTTGGGGATGAGTGCCACGGCGAGGAGATTGCAAAGCACGATGGCAACGCCCATGACGAGGTAAACATTACGCCAGCCCATGATGGGGATCAGGATGCCGGGGATGAAGGAGAATGCCGCTGCACCGAGTGCTGCGGATGCCAGAACAACGGCGATGATAGTCGGGGTCTTCTTGCCGTAATCTCCGAAGTAGGGAGTTACCGCCGCAACACCCATTGCATGAGTGCCGAGACCGAGAGTGGAGCCGCCGAGGAGTCCTGCGACGATCAGCATCCATACTGCACTGGAGAAGTAGTGGATGAGGCAGTAGCCTGCGGAAAGGATCGCACAGACTATAAACAGGGTACGGGGTGCTACCTTCTTGAGCATGGGGCCTACAAGGAAGGTCGACCACAGGAACGCCATTGCACAGCCGAAGGTCGCTGCAAGTGCTATGGTTGCAACGTCGGATTCGGGCCATGTGGTGATAAAGCTGGTAAGGAAAATAGTAAAGGTTGAGTTCATGCCCATGTTGGCGAACAGTGCTATGCACGCACCAATTGCGGCTTTTTTGGCTTTAGGGTTCATGATTATTTCCTCTCTTATCTTAGTTTAAGACATATAAGCTCAGGCCCTGGGACGGCAGGAGTATACCTTGAACTTACCGTCCTGCTCCTCCTCAACAGTGCCTCTGCACTCGAGGACATGGCCGACAAGCTCTATATTGTATGCCATGCTCTTTCCGTCCTCTGCCATTTCGATGATGGTAGCCTTGGGAGCGGCGGCACACATGGTCGTGAAGGTTGCAAGGATCGCTTCCTTGCCCTCAAGGTATGCGGGGGTACCGGTGAGGAGCTTTGCCGCCTCATCGTCGAAGACACAGCCTTCGTCTACCCAGCAATCCGCTATGCCCTGTGCATCATGAGCATTCATGCGGTCAACATATTTTTCAAGAATATTCATACTTTTTCTCCTTAGTCTACGAATACGCCTTGGATAATGGGAGGCGTATCGGTGAAATCAAGCTGCTTGTCGAGTATCTCGACAAAGTTGTTTTTATTGAGGCAATCAAAGCCGCTTATACGGTCGCTGAAATCAAAGTAAACAAGTCCTCTGAAATTCGTACCGAAGATGGGCTGGGTGTCAACGAAATCCGCATGACCGCAGCCGCAGTCAAGAAGCTCGTCTCCGAGACGTGCCTTTACCCAATCGACATAGGGTCTCAGACCGTTTTCGTCGAATCTTTTTGCATCCTTGGGATATATAAAATAAACTCTGTACATAGCGTTTCCTCCTAAAGATCAAAGATCCATACGGTACTCGTCAAGAGGCAGACCGCCAACCTGCGGATCAAGACGCTTGAGGAGGTCGTCTACCGCCGCCTTTACGTCCTCGATCTCTACGGTTATTGCCTTCTGTGCACAGTTCAAGGCACAGCAGGAGCAGCCCTTACACAATGCTTCGTTCCATACGGGAACACCGTCTTCGATTTTAAGCGCGTGGTTGAAGCATTTTTCAACACAGGTGCCGCAGCCGATGCACTTGTTGGAATCGACCTTAACGGTCAGTCCGTCAAGCTTCTTGAAGCGATCCTGTGCCTCGCCTCTGATCATGCCCTGGCGGTAGTTGTTGAAGTTGGTGCAGCAGCACTCACAGCAAAGACATACGGTCAAGAACGGATTGGTGAAATCAACGTCCCAATAAATGTGGTCGTAAAAAACATGGCCTATAAAGGGCATGAGTCCGTCATCGACAGCCTTGTGAAGATGTGCTATAGCTTCCTCGACGGTAGCGTGATAGCAAAGCTCATCGGATTCCTCGGCAGTTGCGGCACCGATATGTATGCAGCCTATGTTTTTGTCATGCTCGGTGCAGTTCTTTGCGTCTCTGCAAGTGCAGGTCTTACTGATGATGCGGTGGGGAGAGCGTCTTATGAGCTCCTCAATTACCGCAATAGGCAGGGGTGAGCCCTCGGAGCCGACATTTACCGATGCCGGTAAGAATGTCATGTCAAGGAAGTCGGGGTTGGAAAACGCCGCAGTGACATCCTTGGCTCTCTGCTCCTTGTAAAGCTCCGAGTGTGAGAGTATCGTTCCCATCTGAAATTCGCGTGCCATCGTTTCAAGATGATCCGCTTTCCATGTGGAACGCTCACCTTTCTTGGCAATACTCATGTTCTCTTCCTCTTTTCGTGATGAAATTTCACTGGGGGCAACTGTTAGGCTTCTGCATCGCTACGGTGAAACTCCAAGCCCTCTATCTGAAGCTCACGTCCGGAGATAAGCTCCGTGTTCGTGCTCTTACATTCGGTGCAGACGGTGTCCGCTCCGGCAAATTCATAGTGGGTAAATGAAAGCTCATGTCCGCAATCGGTGCAACGATATACGATGGGTATCCTACGCATTTTCAATTCCGAGCCATCAAGCGGCGTACCTTCGGAGAATCGTTTATAGTACTTGATAACCCACTCGTCCTGAAGATCATGCATTTCTCCGACCGCCAAACGTACAGCGGTAACCTTGCCAATACCGTTGTCATGTGCGATCTTCGATGCCATTTTCACGATCGGGTATATCACAGACAGTTCGTGCAAACGAAGCACCTCCTCAAATGTCCGTCGCCTTTTTAAATCGAATACGTTCAAATCGCGATCGGCCAAATCCCGATTTTTACGCCTTCGATTTGAATGGCAAAAAAATTAACTCATTTTCGAATTGGTTCAATTGCAGAATATATAAATGTGCTTTTTTTGTCAAGCAATTTCGCAAATGTTTTGACATTTTGATTAAAATGCACAAAAAGTCACAGCAAAACTGTGACTTTTTACAATGAGTGTATTCAATTCGAATCAATTTTTGTTTTCGCTTATTTTACCTTGAGCATATCAATAAAAAGATTCACAAGACGCTCGCCCTCTGCATCAAGGTCTACATCACTCGGTTCGATAGCCCAGCGAAGGCAAAGGCCACCCGCCATGTATCTGAGCATACTTGTTGCGGTATAGAGATTGATATCATCCCTGAACTCACCGCTTCTCATACCCTCCTCAATTGTATTCATATAGTAGCCGTAAGCTGTTCTTCGCATATCAAGTGCAACGTCCTCATTGTGCTTGAGCTCTGCTATCCAGCTTATCTTCGACATCTCCGGTCCGGATCTCGTCGATGCCTTGAGCTTGTACAAAACAAGGTTTTTTAAGGTTTCGGCAGCGGTTTCGGCTTTTAGCTCGGGTAATTTGGCATCAATAAGCTCGTCTATCGCTTCGCCGTAGCCGAGAAATACGGATTCCTTGGACGGAAAGTAATAATAAAAGGTTCCGATCGATACCTGTGCGGCAGTACAAATATCGTTGACCTTTACGTTTTCAAAGCCCTTTTCCTCAAACAGCCTGATAGCACAATCGTATATCTTCCTTTTAAGTGCGTGGCTTCTATGTTCCTTTATCGCAGGCAAGTGTGTTATCCCCCATTCAATATATACAAAGCGTTCAAAATCGAACCGATTTCAGAACCGCTTCAGAATTTACCATAAGAGTTTACAATTTTATAATTAAAATGTCAACTAAAATTTTATGCTATCCAGCAAATTTAACATCGTTTCTCGTGAAAACCCTCCGAAAGAAAAATCGAACCAATTCGAATTTTTTCAAAAATCTATTGACATCGGCTGTAAGGATTGATATTATGTTGTCAATTCGAATTGGTTCGGTTCGGTGTCCTGCGTATCAAAAGAAAGAATAACGGAGGTCAGAAATGGATCTTAAAAAACTGCTCGAACCTATCAAGATCGGTACACTTGAAGTCAAGAACCGCTTTGTAGTTCCCGCCATGGGTACCAACTTTGCGACTCCCGATGCCTATGTCACCGATCAGCTCATCGCATACCATACCGCCAGAGCAAAGGGCGGCTACGGTCTTATCATCACCGAGGTGGTCGCCGTACAGGCCAACGGCAAGGCCATCATATTCCAGCCCGGTATCTGGGACGACAAATTCATCCCCGGTTGGCAAAAGCTGACCGATTCCGTCCATGCCGAAGGTGGCAAGATCTTCTGCCAGCTTCATCACTGCGGTCGTCAGACTATCCCTGCCTTTATCGGCGGTGAGACTCCCGTTGCCCCCAGTGCGATCCCCTGTCCTGCCGATGACTCTCTCTGCCGTGAGCTTACAAGCGACGAGGTTTGGGAGCTTGTCGAGGCATACGGCGATGCGGCAGTCAGAGCAAAGAAGGCCGGCTTCGACGGTGTTGAGGTACACGGCGGTCACGGTTACATGATCGCTCAGTTCATGTCTCCCCACTCCAACAAGAGAACCGACGAATGGGGCGGCGATCTCGCAGGAAGGCTCAAGTTCCCCCACGAGATCTTCAAGAACATCCGCAAAAAGTGCGGCGATTTCCCGATGATCTTCCGCTATAGCTACGATCAGAAGGTCGACGGCGGCACAACTCTCGAGGAAGCTACCGTTATCGCCCGCATGGCAGAGGACAGCGGTGTCGATGCTCTTAACATCACCATCTGCACCTACGCCAGCATCGAGTATATGTGTGCTACCCCCAAGATGCCTTCCGGCTTCAATCAGCACCCCACCTCGATCATTAAGAATTCCGTCAACATCCCCGTCATGGCAGTCGGTCGCTTCAACAATCTCCTTGTTGCCGCTGATTGTCTTGAGGCAGGCCGTGCCGATCTTATCTGCTTCGGTCGTACATCTATTGCCGACCCCGAGCTTCCCAACAAGCTTGCCGAGGATCGTCTTGACGAGCAGATCCCCTGCATCGGCTGCACTCAGTCCTGCGTCAGTGCTCTTACTAATTCCGCAAGGGGCTTCAAGGCAAGCTGCCTAATCAACCCCATCACCGGTCACGAATTCGAGTACGATCTCTCCCCCGTTGCTCCCGAGAAGGCAAAGAGCGTTCTCGTAGTCGGCGGCGGCCCCGGCGGTCTTATCGCCGCAATGACCGCGGCAAAGAAGGGCCACAAGGTCATTCTCTGTGAAGCAAGCGGAAAGTTCGGCGGCAAGTTCCGTCTCGCCTCCATTCCTCCCTGCAAGCACGAGATCGCAGCAGGTCTCAAGTACTACATCCATATGTGCGATAAGCTGGGTGTTGATATGCGTCTGAACTGTGAGGTCGATGAGGACTTCATTCGTTCCGTAAAGCCCGATGCCATCATTCTCGCTACCGGTTCCGTGGTCGCAAAGCCCCCCATCCCCGGTATTGACAACGAGAAGTTCCTTACCGTTGCAGACATTCTCGACGGCAAAGTCCTCCCCGGCAGAAATGTTCTTATCGCAGGTGGCGGTCTTACCGGCTGTGAAACTGCGGATTACCTCTGTGAGCACAACCGTGTCGTTACCGTTATGGAAATGGCACCGGTCATCGCAGCGGATGCCGAGGCAACTCCCAGACGCTTCCTTATGCAGCGTCTTAACAAGTGGAGCCATGCTCTCGACTTCTACGGTCCCGCCCTCAACGTTCTCACTTCCGCAAAGATCAAAGAATTCTACGACGACGGCGTTTCCTTCGAAATCGGCGGCGAGGTCAAGGAGCTTCACGGCTTCGACAGCATCGTTCTGTCTCTCGGCGTAAAATCCTACAATCCTCTCGAGGAGATCGCAAAATCCCTGTGCGATGAGGTCTATGTCATCGGTGACGCAGAAGCCGCAGGCAATGCAAACCATGCTACCGATACCGGTCTTGCCGCTGCTCTCAAGCTGTAATTATTAAGAGGTGCCCGCCATTTACGACGGGCACCGTTTCCAAGGAGTTAAAATGCTTAATTATACTTTCGTTCAAAAGAATAAGGTGCTTGCCGCTCCCGGCAGCATCCGTCTTATCGGTGAGGTCGTTGCGGAAGGCGGTTACAAAAAGGCAATGTTTATCCACGGCGGCAGTCTTCGTCGCTCCGGTGTTGCCGATATCGTCAAGGCGTCTTTGGCGGAGCATGACATCGAATGTCTCGATTTCGAGAAGGTTCGCTCCGATCCCCCTGCCGAGCTCGTCGATGAGGGTGCGGAATTTGCCCGTCAAAACGGCTGTGACTGTGTTATCGCCATAGGCGGTGGCAGTGCAATCGACATGGGCAAAGCAATTAATATGCTGAGATTCAACGAGGGTAAGGCTCTTGAGTATCTCGCAAAGCCCCATGTTACCTCCCCGGGTCTTTTTGTCGCACCCACCACCTCCGGTACCGGTGCGGAGCTCTCCGAGGGTTCCGTTATAACCGACACCGAGCACAATCTCAAGCTTCCCCTCCCCGTCTACAACTCCATGCCCGAGGTCGCAATACTCGATCCGGAGCTCACCGTGTCCATGCCTGCCGCCATGACGATGCAGACCGGTCTCGATGCATTCTCCCATGCCGTCGAGGGCTATTGTAATGTCATGAGCACCATGATGATGGATCCCATTTGTGAGAAGATCATGGAGATGATAGCGGAGAATCTTCCCATAGCGGTAGCCGATGGCAGCAACATTCATGCCAGAGCTCAGCTTCAGGCCGCTGCTTGTATGAGCGGTTGGACTCTCACAAGAGTTTACGCAAACGTAGGTCACAGTCTTGCTCACGTTGTCGGAGCTAACTTCCACCTCGTTCACGGTTCCGCTTGCTCCTACGGTCTTCCTCCCGTGCTGAAGTACATGGCACCTGCCGTACCCGAAAAGGTGCGTCGTATCGGTATGATACTCGGTGCAAGCTTTGACGGTTCGGAAACTCCCGAGCAGATCGGTGAAAAAGCAGCAGCCGCTTATATCGCTTTCCGTGACGGTCTGGGTATGCCCTCCGTCAAGGATGCAATGCTCAGGGTCGACAACATCGATGTACTTGCAGAGCTTGTTGTCAATGAGCCTTTTGCACAGCTTACGCCCGTACCGGTCGATCATGATGCGGCGGTGCGTTTGCTTAAAGAAATGCTTTCGTTGGAATGACACACCCCTTTCTCCACCCCCTATCAAGTCGCCTCGGATGATTTATCATCCGAGGCGATGTTGCTTAAAAAGCCTTGATTCTCAAGCCTTTTGACGGCGTTTGTCCAACTCGTGGTATGTGCCTGTGGCTGCGGAACATATTCAAATGATAGTCGGAGTGTACCGCCAATCGGCACCGCCACGGCGTTCACTCTCCTTGTCATAGGCAAGAATGTACAGATCATGGGCCTTGGAGCAAAGCTCAAACAGCTTCCGGCTCTCATCACCGAGGCTTCTTACCGAAGCGGACTTTGTGAGTATCGGTATGCTTGCCCTGCTCTTTGCCTGCTTCAGTACACGACAGCCCATATCATTTGCCGCAAGCACCCTTGCATACGGCGGAATGCCCCGTGCCGCCTCCTTATCTATGCCGAGGGCGGCACATAATAGTATCCTCCGTATGCGGCTCAGTGCATAGCGTTTGGATTTTGCTGCCATCGCTATAGAGTCAAGGTCCGATCCATTCAGCACCGCTTCCGCTATACGGTCGGACAGTCCCTCGCCGCAATCGGGTGCGGTCTCAAGTGCCGTGCTCGATAGGGCTCTTAATCTCGAGATCACCGCAATGTCAAGGTTTTTCTCGAACACAGGCCCTCTGCCAAGCTCGTGTTCATGCTCATATACCGAAAGTGCAGTGGACGGTATATCCGAGGAAATACTCTCTCCCGCTCTTGCTCTGCTTCTTATTTCCGAGGCGGAGCGTGGGAGGGTCTCGCCCTCACCGTCATGCAAGGCTCCGACTCTTTTGACCGTCATCGGAGTGATGTCGAGCTTTTGCGTCAGTATCGCTTTTATATACTCCACGCCGAGGATGTTATTAGGCTCGGCTATCAGGGCGGCGGAAACGGGGTCGAGCTCATGCAAGGCCTTTTGTCTTGCCGCAGGAAAGCTTATGCCCTCATTGTCGCACAGCACCCTGCGTACATTTTCATTCATTTTATCGCTCAAAAGCAGTTCGGCTGCTTTACGGAGTCCTTCTACGTCACCGGATTCGGAGCCGAAGGACAGAGTATCAACAACTCCCAAGGCCCCCAAAATGCCTACGGCACCTCTTGCAAAGCCCTCCGCCGATGACAGTGCCCACGGTGTCGGAAGCTCAAGTACAAGATCCACTCCGCTTTTGACCGCAGCCTCGGCTCTTGCGAATTTCGAATACATGGCTGCGGAGCCTCGCTGAACGAAGTCTCCCGACATCACGCAGACGACGGCCGTATCCTCATCGAAGGCTTCCCTGCTTGATGACACATGGTAAGCGTGACCGTTATGGAAGGGATTGTACTCCCCGACTATGCCGATTACCTTCAATTTGCCGCCTCCTCAAAAAATTCCTTGCTTTTTGTTCAAAATGTATTAGAATGTTATGGTGACAATTATACAGTTAAAATTGCATTTTTACAATAAGAAAGGAATTTTGTAATGAAGATTCTTGTTATCAACGCAGGCAGCTCCTCCCTCAAGTATCAGCTCATCGATATGGAGACCGAAACCGTTATGGCTAAGGGTCTCTGTGAGCGTATAGGCATCGACGGTCACTTAAAGCACAGCCCCCTGACCGGTGATAAGCCCGTTTTCAATGAGGATATCCCCCTCCCCACCCATGCAGAGGCTATTGCCGCTGTCATCGAAAAGCTCACCAGCGAGGAATACGGTGTCGTCGCTTCCATGAAGGAGATCGACGCTGTGGGTCACCGTGTCGTTCACGGCGGTGAGAAGTTCGCTTCCTCCGTGCTGCTCACCGACGAGGTCATTAAGGCAGTTGAGGAGTGCACTCCCTTTGCCCCCCTCCACAATCCCGCAAACATCACCGGTATCAATGCTTGCCGTGAGGTAATGGGTGACGTTCCCATGGTCGGCGTTTTCGATACCGCTTTCCATCAGACAATGCCCGGCAAGGCATATATGTACGCTGTCCCCTATGATTACTACAAGAACGACGGTATCCGTCGCTACGGCTTCCACGGTACCTCTCACCGCTACGTTTCCGGTCGTTGTGCAGAGCTCATGGGCAAGCCCATTGAGGAGCTCAAGATCGTCTCCTGCCACATGGGTAACGGCAGCTCCATCGCCGCTATCGACGGTGGCAAGTGCGTTGATACCTCCATGGGCTTCACTCCCCTGGTAGGTCTCCCCATGGGCACCCGCTGCGGTGATCTCGATGCAGGTGTTATCCAGTTCATCATGAACAAGTACGGCATGAACATCGATGAGATGCTCAGCGTCCTCAATAAGAAGTCCGGTGTTCTCGGTGTTTCCGGTGTTTCCTCCGACTTCCGTGATCTCGACAATGCGGCAGCCGAGGGCAACGACAGAGCGCAGCTCGCTCTCGATATGTTCCATTACTGGGTCGCCAAGGTCGCAGGCTCCTATGTTGCAGCCATGAACGGTGTTGATGCTATCGTATTTACCGCAGGTGTCGGTGAGAACTCCAAGTCCTCCCGTGCTGCTATTGCCGAGTACTTCGGCTATCTCGGCGTTACCATCGATGAGGAAGCAAACTCCAAGCGTGGCGAGGATATCATGATCTCCACTCCCGACAGCAAGGTCAAGGTCTTTGTTATCCCCACCAACGAGGAGCTCGTTATCGCTCGCGATACCAGAGACATCGTTTGCGGAGAATAATTATGTAAACTAAAACGTAGCCTCCCAAAAGGAGGCTACGTTTTTTCATTATCAAATTATTCCGCTTATAAACATTTTTATGCCGAGGGCTGTCACGAGTACGGCACTGAGCTTCAGCATATATTTCATGTATTTTCTCGGTACAAAGGAATTCAGGGCTCCGAAGCAAAACATCAAGGGCAATGTGCCGAGGGCAAAGAAAAGCATTATCTCCGCTCCCCTTACGGCATTTCCCGATGACATTGCCAAAAGCCACATGGCGTACATTGTGCCGCAGGGCATGAAGCCCGTAAGTGCACCGATGATAAGAGGTCTGCCCGAAACGCAGCCTCTTGTTTTTTTCGGCAAACGGCAAAAGCCTTGTCCCGTGGGGATGATCGCACCGAGTCCCGGGATAAGTCCCCACATATTTATGCCTATCAAAAGCACCGCAAGTCCTATGACACAAAAGAGCATTGACCTTGTATCACCGTCATAGCTTATGACCGTTCCCAAGGCACCGAATACCGCTCCGAGGACGGTGTAGGAGAGCGTTCTGCCGCAATTGTAATACAGTGAAGGTAGCATGAGGTCACGTCTTTTACCGCTCTTATCGCTTCCCGAGCTTTGGCTCATGAGTATGCCTCCGCACATTCCGATGCAGTGTGTACCGGACATGAGTCCTATTAAAAATATGTAGCCGAGGCTTGCTCCCTCTTTAACTTCCGGTATGGGATTTAAGCTTCCGTAGGTGAAAAACAGAACTAAGGCGACGGTCAGGGCAACGCATATTATGTCAACCAATATCGTTGACAGTCCTCTGTCTCCGGTCTCATAGCCGCTGCTGCTTATCGCAGCTTCGAGCTCGCTTATACTCACTATGTCGGGGTCATATTCGACTGTCGCACTTGACTTCATATAGCTGAGCTTTGCGGATATGACACCTCGACGGTGAGTTAGGAGAGCTTCCACCTCATCGGTGCAGGAGCGACATATCATGCCCCGTACCTTGATCACACAGCTTTCAGTTCTCATTGTTCTTTTCCGCCTTTTGCAGTCTGAGTGAATTGAGCAAAACGCCGTTTGAGGACAGTGTCATTGCTGCGGCAGCCATTGAGGGATTGACTATGCCCAGTGCCGCCGCAGGTATGCAGATGAGATTATACAGCACTGCCCACAGCAGGTTTTGGTGCACGGTCTTGAGCGTTGCCTTTGAAAGCTTCAATGCCGTTACGCTTGCCTCCACCCTGCCGCCGAGTAAAACTATACCCGCGTTTTCCATGGCTATATCCGTGCCGCTGCCGAGGGCAATGGATATATCCGCTTCGGCAAGTGCCGGTGCATCGTTAATTCCGTCACCTACCATTGCCACCGTTCTGCCCTCCGCTTTCAAGGCTTTTATGACTCGAGCCTTTTCATTCGGTAAAACGGAGTGGAATACTTTTTCTATCCCACAGTCCTCGGCTATGGCATATGCCGTTCGCTCACCGTCTCCCGTTAGTAGCACTACCTCGATCCCAAGCTTTTTCAGCTCCGACACGGTTTGAGCTGCTTTGCTTTTCAGCCTGTCGGATAAGTACAGTGCAGCTTGCGGCTTCATATCCGAGGCTATGCATATCTCGGTGACGGTGCCATTGGGCTCCGGTAATGCGGATGGATCTATGCCCTCTTTTATGAGCAATCGCCTTGAGCCGCAGACTATCCGTTTTCCGTTAACCGTTCCGACAAGCCCCATGCCCTCGCTTGTGACTATATCCAAGACGGTGGGAGGCAGGGCGTTTTTATATCTGTAGGCTGCAAATGCCGTGACCGCAGCCGCCAAAGGGTGCTCGGACAGTCGCTCCAATGACGCAGCGGCTATGATCGCCTGTTCTGCATCGCCGTTTGCCACCGTGTACACACCGACAACCTCGGGCTTTCCCTCGGTGAGCGTACCTGTTTTGTCGAAAACAACGGTGTCGACCTTCCTTGCTCCTTCAAGCTCCTTGCCGCCTCTAAACAGCACTCCGAGTTCTGCCGCTCTGCCGGCTCCCACCATGAGTGCCGTCGGTGTCGCAAGACCGAGAGCACAGGGACAGGCTATCACAAGCAAGCTGCAAACACAGTACAATGCCTCTTGCAGATCATTCGGAGCAACGATGAAGTAGCGTATCGCAAACACAGCTACGGCTATCAGTATGACCGTGGGCACAAACACCGATGCCGTCTTATCGGTAAATCTCCTTATCGGTGCTTTTGAGCTTTGAGCACGTCTGACCGTTTCGATTATTTGTGACAGGACGGTTTCCTTGCCGAGTCTTTGAGCCGACATTTGTACCGCACCGGAGCGGCAAAGAGTGCCTGCCGTGAGCTCGTCACCCTCCGATTTGTCTACGGGCATACTCTCACCGGTGAGCATGGATTCATCCACACAGCAGTGACCCTCCAATATGCTGCCGTCGACAGGCACTCTCTCTCCCGCTCTCAAAAGTATCGTGTCAAAGCGTTCGATCTCCTCTATTGGAAGCTCCAGCTCCTCTCCGTTTTTCAGCACGGTTGCAGTCTTTGCTTGAAGCTTCATCAGCTTCTTTACCGATTTTGCCGTTTCGCCCATTGCGATGAGCTCAAGGTATTTCCCGAACAGCAGCAGCGTTATCAGCACCGTTCCCGACATGAAATACAGCATCTTTTCTATCGGTATGAAGAACGCCTGATAAGAGCTGTAAAGGTATATCACCGTTGTTGATATCGCAACAAGGACATCCATGCCGAGACTCTTGTTTCTCAGTGCTCTCAGCGATGCCCTGTAAAAATATCCTCCGCAACGGAATTGCACTATACTTGCAAGAATAAACTGTGCTATGTGGTGGATATCCCAAATGAGGGGTATGCTGCAAAAGGTGCCTATGCTTATAAGTCGCAGGAGCTTTAGGCGTTTTTGGGCTGTGCTCTCCTCCTCACCGGAGGAAAATTCACCGACGCTTGCGTATATCCCCTGCTCTCTCAATGTCGCTATGAGCTTTGAGGTATCGGCTCCTATGGGATAGAGCGACACCGTCACTTTAGAGCCTTCGATATCAAATTCGACGGCGGCGACCTCGTCACTTAAAAGGATGAGCTCTCTGATTGCTGTCACCCGATTTTCGGGCAAAGCATCGCAGATAAGCTCAAGCTTATCAAAGGCTACGCCGAAGCCTGCCTTTTTGACTCGCTTTACTATCTCATTTAGGTCTGTACGTTCCTCGTCATAGCCGATATACGCAGTACCGGCTGCATAGTTTGTTTCCGCATAGTCTATACCGTCGAGGGATCGCAGTGCTTTATTCAGTCTCTCGACACAGGCGGCGCAGTCTATATCCGATAGTTTGAGAGTTATCTCTCGCATTTTAATCCTCGGTATAGGTACCTTCCTTGACGGCCTTCCTTATGTCAAGGTACTTTATGAGGGATATGCCGGAGCAGGGCAGGCTGAAAAGAGGTACATGGAACAAAAGTATCCAGTCCAGCTTGGTTATACCGCCTGCCGCGACCTTTATTATTTCACCGTCAACAAGGAATTCACCGCCCTGCATAAGCTCAAAATAGGTGTAATTCCAAACGCCCCAGTTCAGTCCGCTTGAGGAACCGAAGCAATGCAGTACAACAAAGGAAAGGCTCGTTACTATGCCGCCGAGGCAGCATACCAAGGTCGCACTCATTCTGCGGCTTTTCGCAAGAAAGATCGATACGACCGGTAAAACGTACACTATGAGATTCAGTGCCCAAAGCGACAGAGGGATATTGTAGCTCCAACGGTTTGCTTGAATTATGTGATCGAGGTCGTGGAGCAGAACGGATGCAAGCATAATGACGGCACATATTATCATTATCCTCGTATTTCTCTTGCCCAGCTTGGCATCCAGCAATCTGAGCTTTTGTTTATCGTTTTTTGACATACCTTTTCTCCTTGAATTTATTCTTACCAATTGGTAAATTTAAAATATCACAGGCTTTGCAATATGTCAATATCTTCTTTACGCACTGCATTATTTGTGGTAAAATGTCGACAACAAGTTACTGGAGGCAAAATATGAATCTTCGCAAACGTATACTCTGCTTAGTGCTTTCCGTCATGATGCTTCTGTCCATGTCCGGCTGTATGCTGTTTGAGGCGGTGCTCAGGATAAGTGATGATCTTGTGAATGAAAGCATCGACAACAGGGGCAACCTCGTCGAATTCGCTGATATGGAATACGAAAGGCCAGATATCGATGATATCTCCGACAAGGCTGATGATGTGCGTGAGCTCATCGATGACGGTGAGTCCGGTAATGATTTTCTCGTTGCCTATGAGGATTTTTACGACTCCTACCTCCACTTTTTGACCATGGCAAATATCGCACTTATCAGAAGCGATCTCGATATCGACGATGATTATTACGCCGATGAAAATGACTGGTGCTCCGAAAACGGTGCCGAGGTCGAGCGTATACTCGACGATCTTTTGAGATACTGTGCAAACTCCGATATTTGCGATGAGCTGGATGAAAAGTACTTCGACGGCTACCTCGAGGAGAACTATGCCGAGAATGCAAGCTTCGAATACACCGATGAGCTCGTTGCGCTTTACGCCAAGGAAAGCGTTCTCGTTTCAAGCTACTATGAGATCAGCGTTCAGATGGCGTACACCGATCTTTCCGAGACCGAGGCTTGGGATGAATTCAATCGCAGTGCCGCCGAGATCTATATCCGGCTTATAAAGGTCCGTCGTGATATTGCCGAGGAAGCAGGCTATGATTCCTATGTCGATATGGCGTATGAGCAGTTCGGTCGTGAGTACGGCCCTGAGGATATTGAGGATTACACCGCCGCTATCAAGAAATATATCACTCCGCTTTATATAGAGTCGCTGTACAGCGGTGTATTCTTCTCGATATATGACATCGGTTCGATGCGTCCCGAACGTTCGTTCAGAAACGTAAAGGGATGTCTCACCGAGCTTGACCCCACGATAGCCGATATCATGAGCTTTATGCAGGAGTATAAGCTTTACGATATCGCCAACAGTGACAGCAAGATCGCAAACTCCTACACCACCTACCTTTACGATTACGATGCTCCTTTTATGTTCGTATGCCCCGAATCCGACAAGAGCGATATGCTCACCATTGCACATGAATTCGGTCATTTCTGTGACGAGTATATGAATTACAACGCAGGCTACAGTCTCGATACCGCAGAAATGATGTCGCAGGGAATGGAGTATATGCTCATAACCCATCTTGACGATGAGGAGCTCTGTGAGGAGCTTACGGAATATAAGCTTTTAAATGAGCTCTCGCTTTATGTCGATCAAGGCTGCTACAGTGAGTTTGAACACCGTGCCTTTGAGCTTTCAGATGATGAGCTGACGGTAGATAATCTCAATGCCCTGTTTGCCGAGGTTGCCGATGATTACGGCTTCTCGGAGGCATACTATCCCGAATATCTCAACTACATCTGGATCCAGATACCGCATATGTTCGAGTATCCCTTCTATGTCATAAGCTACTGCATATCCGACAGTGCGGCTTTCAACATCTACACAAAGGAGCTCGATGATCCGGGTAGCGGCCTTGAGGTATATTTGGAGCTCGTCTCCGATTCCGCTGCCGCCGATTTCCTTGAGCTCATCGATGATCACGGTCTGCCCTCTCCGATATCCGCAAAGACCGTAAAGAACATCGCAGCCGTCATTGAGGAGCAGCTCGATCTCGGGTAAAAAACGCTTTTGCAATACAAGCTGAAACAGACAATGCCCTCAAGGCATTGTCTGTTTTGTATTTAGTCTATATCCGTCACCGTCAGTATATTGTCGGCTACGGTGAATTTGATCTCCCTGTTTGAAAATTCAAAGCCGTAGACCCTCGTGGGATCGTCATGGTAGCCGGGTCTCGGATCGTTTTCAAGCACCTGTATGAGCCCTGCTCTGTCCTTCTCCGGTAGCTTTGAAAGAAGCTTTTCGTCTATTGAAACCTCGAGCTTTCGAAATTCCGTCGTATCGGTAAAGCCGCCTCTTGCATCGGTATGGCAATCGGCATACGGAAGGTAGGGCTTTATATCAAATATCGGTGTTCCGTCCACAAGATCGGCTCCCGACACTATGAGCACCGTCCCCATTCCCTGTCGCTTCTCCGTTTTTACAAGTCTCACGCATGAAAGCCCCAAGGGGTTCGGTCTAAACGGTGATCTCGTGGCAAAGACTCCGAGCCTTGTATTTCCTCCGAGTCTCGGCGGTCTGACTGTCGGTGTCCATTCCTTACCGAGATTTTCGGAAAATTGCCATATCAGCCAAAGATGGCTCCATTCCTCGATGCCTCGGAGTGCGTCATCGGAGCGATACTCCGGCTCAAACACTATCTCACCCAATATGTCGTCGGCAATACCGCTTTGTCTCGGTACCGCAAATTTTGTTTTGAAGGGTGTGTGTATCCTTGCGATCACGGAGAGCTTCTGCATAATTTTTCCCCTGTTAACAATTTCGTTGCATTTCTATGTTATCATACATTTTCGGAATCCGAATGTCAATGGAGGTGTTGATTTGGAATACGCTTTGAAAACCAAAGGGCTCAGCAAACGCTTCGGTACAAGACTTGCCCTTGACAATGTCAGTATAGAGATCAAAGCCGGTGAGATCTACGGTCTTATCGGCAAAAACGGTGCAGGCAAGACCACGCTTATGAGGCTTTGTCTCGGTCTTGCTTTGCCCACTCACGGAGATATCGAGCTTTTTGACGGTCAGCCTTCCATCGAAGCAAGGCACAGGATCGGTACGCTTCTCGAGTCACCTTGTATATACAAAAACTGCTCCGCTCTTGAAAATCTCAAACGCTTTGCGATACTCACCGATACGCCTAAGGAAAAGCTTCCCGAAATTCTGGAGCTTGTCGGTCTCGGCAATGTCGGTAAAAAGAAGGCCGGTAAATTCTCAATGGGTATGAAGCAGCGTCTCGGTATCGCCATCGCTCTTTTGGGTGATCCCGATATGCTTATTCTCGATGAGCCCGTTAACGGTCTCGATCCGGAGGGTATCAGGGATGTGCGAGATGTCATTCTCAGGCTGAACCGTGAAAAGGGGATAACCTTCCTTATCTCAAGTCATCTTTTGGACGAGCTTGCAAAGGTCGTCACCACCTACGGAATAATCTCAAACGGTGTCCTTGTTGAGCAGATAAGTGCCGCTTCACTTATCTCGAAGGAGGAGCAGCGGCTGATCATCAGAAGCAGTGACAATGCAAAAGCCGCTGCTCTCATCGGTGAAAAGTATCCCGATGCCATGCTTTACTACGATGCATCCGGCGTTTACCTCGGTTCACACACAAAGCAAAGTGCTATCATTAATAAGCTGCTTGTCGAAAACGGCATCTTCGTCGGTGAGCTCAGTGTTTTAAATCGCAGTCTTGAGGATTATTTCATAGAAAGGATGGGTCGCTGATATGGGAAAACTCATACGCTTTGAATTTCATAAGCTTTTCCGTATGAAAAGCTTCTATATCATCACCGGTCTTTTTATCGCTCTGAACCTCTATTCAGTATATCTGACCAACGACTACGCTTTCTTCAGGGTCACAAGCCTCGGTAACGCACTCATGATGATGTGCTCATCCGACTTCCTTATGCTGTTCGGTATTTTTGCGGCACTCTTTACCTGTGACGATTACTCCGGCACAACGATACGAAACATACTCTCAAGAGGCTTTACAAGGACTCAGGTGTATATCTCCAAGTTCATCGTTCTCATCGTTGCGGAGCTTGTCATGATGCTGCTTTCCGTGCTCATCGTATTCCTCTACTCAAGCTCACTTTGGGAAACCGGTCTATCCGATTTTGACGGCGATATGCTGCTCAAGGTAACGGAGATACTTCTGCTGCTCATTGCGATCGCCGCAGTCTACTACGCCATCAGTACTGCCATCGGCAAGACGGGGCTTTCCGTTGCCGTGTGTCTTCTGCTTGATGTCGTCGTGACCCTCGTCATCGGCGTCGTCGTTTTGGTGCTCGATCTTGAGGATATGTCGATCTTGGAATATTGGGTATCGACCATCCTCGGTAATGTATATTACGGCGATATCGAGACCTCGACCGCCTTGATCGGTGCCGGAGGCTATTTGGCAGGCTCATTCGTTTTGGGTTATATTTCGATATTCAAAAGAGAATTTTAAAGAACAAAGCCGCACCGAAAGGTGCGGCTTTGAGTTTAAATCACAGATAGAATTTGGGTTTTTTCCTTACAATGCCCATGGGTGCAACGAGGCTGCTGATGAGGAAGTTCGTTACGGGGTCAAGGTGACGGGAGCTGGTGGAGCACATATCTATGCATCTCATGCAGCTTATGCAGGACTTCATCTTTACCTTCATTCGAACATCGCTTATTGCATTCATGGGGCAGTTGTTGAAGCATATGCCGCAGCCGATACATTCCTTTGCCGGAATGGGGTAGATGGGCAGCTTCATTCTTTTCTTATCGCCGTACTTGGGATCACCGGGCATCTGAACCTCGGTAAGCTCGGGCTTTGCCATGAGCTTCTTGAGGAAGTCGGAAATAAGTGCTCTGTCATCCTCATCGGGGCGGAACTTGCCGACCTCGGGATTAAATGCATGGGGGGTTATGACCTCACCGCCACCGACTGTGCGGAAGCCCTTTCTCTTGATAAGATCGCTCATCTCGATAAGCGTATCATCAACTGCACGGTTGCCGTAGCAGGCTATGATGACCGCAGGGGTATCGTTGCCTTTAATGTGAGCCATACGCTCATACACGGGGATCGGAACTCTGCCACCGTAAACGGGGACGCAGAAAATCACAAGATCATCCGCCTCAATGCTCATATCAAGGCATCTTACTGTGACATCGATATCATCCGCTCCGAGCTCCTTGGTTATGTAGTTTGCGACCATTTTTGTTCCGCCGGTGGGGCTGAAATAAATTACATAGGTCTTCATCTTTTAACTTCCCTTTCCTTTCGATTTCGGTGCGGCGGTTACCGTCCCGATATTACTCTGACTGCATTTTACCATAGCTACCACACTTTACGCAAGTATTCTTTCCGATGTTACACATATTGTCACATTTTCATCTTGTAAAATGCCGCGTACATATGTTATAATACTTTGACTTATATTTTGCACTTGCAGATATTTTTTTGAAAGGGGACTATATATGGTTACAAACAAAGAAAAGCTTTTTGCTCTCGGCAGAAAGATGACTGACCGTATTCCGCAGAAGCTCGGTCTTGTCGATCTCACCGAGAACGATCCCGAGTACTGGGGTCTTGTCAACGTTCTCGACGATGAGATGGTTGATATCGCACTCGCAATGCCCTCAAAGCGTAAGCCCGCTTCCTTTGAGGAGATCAAGGCACTCTCCGGTTGGACCGATGATAAGAAGCTTGAGGATAAGCTCTTTGAGATGAGCTGCATAGGCATTCTTGAGTACAACTGGGAGAACGAGGATCATCACAAGCAGTGGGTACTGCCCCTCTATGTTCCCGGTGCAGCCGAATTCTTCAACATGAAGAAAACCACTATCGAAAAGTATCCCGAAGTCACCGAGTTCTTCAACAACATGGCAAGACTTCCTCTTGAGGGTCTTACTCCGATGATACCTCCCGGTGGTGCAGGCGTCGGTATGCACGTCATCCCCGTTGAAAAGGCCATCGCTCACGAGTCTAAGTCCGTCTCCGTTGAGCACCTTTCCGAGTGGCTGAAGAAGTACGATTGCTTTGCTATCGGTGTCTGCTCCTGCCGTGCCGTTGAGACCTTCAATGGCAGAGGCTCCGGTGATATGCCCGAGCACTGGTGTATCGCTGTCGGTGACTGTGCCCGTTACTGTGATGAGACCGGTAAGGACGGTATCCCCAACGCAAGCTATGAGCAGGTCATGGAAGTCATCCGCCGTTCCGAGGAGGAAGGCTATGTCCACCAGATCACCAATATCGACGGTGAGGATAAGATCTTCGCAATATGTAACTGTGCTGTCGGTGTTTGCTACGGTCTGCGTACCTCTCAGCTCTTTAACACTCCCAATATGTCCGCATCCGCATACCGTGCCCATGTCGAGACCGAGAACTGTGTCGCCTGTGGCAAGTGTGTTGAAGTCTGCCCCGCAGGTGCCGTAAAGCTCGGTCAGAAGCTCTGCACCAAGAACGGCCCCATTGAATATCCCAAGTTCCCCGATCCTGCCGAAAACCACTGGGGTCCCCATATGTGGAACGAAAATTACAAGGACGACAACCAGATCAACTGCTATGAGACCGGTACCGCTCCCTGTAAGGCAGCTTGCCCAGCTCACATTGCAGTTCAGGGCTACATAAAGATGGCTGCCGAGGGCAGATATCTTGACGCTCTCAAGCTTATAAAGCAGGATAACCCCTTCCCTGCGATTTGCGGCAGCATCTGCAACCGTCGCTGTGAGGATGCCTGCACAAGAGGCTGCGTCGGTGATCCCGTTGCTATCGATGAGATCAAGAAGTTCATAGCCGAAAAAGAGCTCAACGAGAAGGATCGTTACATCCCGCCTCGCAGAACCAAGAAGCTCTCCACCGATGATTACGAGGAAAAGATCGCCGTTGTCGGTGCAGGCCCTGCCGGTATGAGCTGTGCTTACTACCTCGCCAACATGGGTTACCCCGTAACCGTTTTCGATCGCAACAAGGTTCCCGGCGGTATGCTCACCATGGGCATCCCCTCCTTCCGTCTTGACCGCAAGGTCATCTCCGCAGAGATCGACGTTCTCAAGAAGATGGGCGTTACCTTCAAGTGCGGTGTTGAAGTCGGTAAGGACATCACCATTCAGGAGCTCAGAGATCAGGGTTACAAGGGCTTCTTCCTTGCTATCGGTGCTCAGAAGAGTGCAAAGCTCGGTATCCCCGGTGAGAATCTGACCGGTGTTTACGGTGGTGTTGACTTCCTGCGTAAAATCAACCTCGGCAAGAAGGTCGAGCTTGGCAAGAAGGTCGCTGTCGTCGGTGGCGGCAATGTCGCTCTTGACGTTGTTCGTACCGCTATCCGTAACGGTGCCGAGGAAGCTTACCTCGTCTACCGCAGAAGTGCGGAAGAAATGCCCGCAGATAAGGAAGAACTCGCAGAGGCTCTCGAAGAAGGCATCAAGGTATACTACCTCAGTGCTCCCGTTGAGATCATCGGCACTGCCGCAGGCAAGGTCAACGGTCTCAAGGTCGAGGTCATGGAGCTCGGTGAGCCCGACGAAAAGGGTCGCAGAAAGCCCGTCGGCACCGGCAAGTTCAAGACCATCAAGTGCAGCTCCGTTATCGCCGCCGTCGGTCAGACCATCGACTGGGGCAACATCGATACCGGTGCAATGCTCAAGGGCAAGAAGAACAACGCAGAGGCAGACGGTCTCACCCTTCAGACCGCAGAGCCCGACATTTTTGTCGGCGGCGACTGCATGACCGGACCCAAGTTCGCTATCGATGCTATCGCAGCAGGTCACGAGGCAGCCATCTCCCTGCACCGCTATGTACACCCCGGCAACAGCCTGACTCTTGCCCGTAACCACAGAGACTTCATTGAGCTCAACAAGAACGATGTCGTCCTCGGTATCGAGAGCTTTGACAAGCCCGGTCGTCAGCAGGTCGCACACGATCGTCGCAAGGCAAAGACCATGAAGAACGATCGTATCACCTTCACCGAGGAGCAGGTCAAGGCAGAAGCTTCCCGTTGCCTCGGCTGCGGTGCCTCCATCGTTGACACCAATCGCTGCATCGGCTGCGGTCTCTGCACCACCCGTTGTGAGTTTGACGCTATCCACCTGTCGAGAGACGTTCCCGAAGCTTCCGACATGTGCAAGTCCGAGGATAAGCTCAAGTACGTCGGTCCTTATGCCGTAAAGCGTGCCGGCAAGATCCTTATCAAGGATCTCAAGGAAAAGTTCGCAAAGAAATAATCACCGGAGGAATAATCCATGCATGAGCTTGGAACGGTTTTTTACGTAATTAAAGAGGTCGAAAAGCTTGTCGAGGAGCACAATCTCTCCGTCGTCGCTTCGGTAACCTTGGAGATCGGTGAGGTAAGCGGTATCATTCCAGAGTACATCGTCGATTGCTGGAACTGGGCAAGGAAGGAGACTAAGTACCTCAAGGAGACCGAGATCAAGGTCGAAAATCTCGAAGCCGTGACCTACTGTGAGGACTGTCAAAAGACCTACTCCACCGTTAAGTATGCCAAAATCTGTCCCTATTGCAAGAGTGAGCACACTTATCTGCTCACCGGCAATGAGTACAATATCAAAGAAATCGAAGCCATGTAGCTTCCCTTTCCGGCATAATGATCAAACAGCACTGAGAGGACGCAATTTTGCGTCCTCTTTTTATTAAGCTGAGGGGAGTCGAACACCTACCGGTTTTGGCGTGCCGATTTCCGCTCATGCTGCGTTAAACCCCTTGACAATACGTCAGTATTCCCTGTGGGCTTTGCCTTGCCTGAACGAAAATCAGCTACGTCAAAACTGCTTTGCACCTGTTCAGCAGGCAATTTTCGAGGGATTTTCGGTTTTTTGAGGCGAAGGCGGGCTGTCGCCCGTCGAGGCGAAAAGGGCGAAAAGCTCCGAAAAGGGACGCTGACAGGCGGCAGTGGTTCGTCTCACCTCAGCTTAAGCTGAGGGGAGACGATAACAAAGAATAAGGCAAAATATCTTTGCAGAGGCGGAGTTCGGACGCTCCTCCAATGCTTAAAAATTTTAAAACAGATTTTTTAAGTATTAAATGCTTATTTTTCCATCTAAGTACATTTATTCTCAATTGGTATATTCATATTTTTTGTTTAAAAAAGTCAAAAAAACATACTCTTTTTGTTCGTTTATTTGAAAATATACATTTGTTGAAAATTTGTATTGACTTTTGCGGTAATATATGTTACTAATACTACAAGCGTAAATTAACTGAACAATAAAAGGAGATATGTATAATGAATAAACCGGCAAAACGACTCCTCACTATCATTATGGCAGTGGCAATGGTATTCTCCCTTGCTGCTCCGGCAATGGCACAAAACGATAATTCTTCCGATTACTCCGATACTCCCTACACCTATGACACCGGTGCATACGAGTTCGGCAAGATCACCCACCCCGACAATGACGTTTCCACTCCCGACGGTATAGTGGACTACACCGGCAACGGCAATGTTGCCATCACCGGAACGGTCGAGGGTGCCGACGGTCAGGGCGACCGCGGTCAGAGCTACTCCTGGTCCGCTATGGCATACGGTGACTATGTTTACGTTGGCACCTGCTATGCGGCTATGGGTCAGACCCTCACCGCAATGGACAGTATCATGGGTCACGACTTCGACGAAGAAGTCATGCGTGCAGAGCTCAACGCGATATTTAACGGCAGCTTCTTCTACGGTCAGGAGGACGGCGTTGATTCCAAGAGCGTTTTCGTCAAGGTCAATGTTCACACCAGTGAGGTCACCCTGCTTATGGCAAAGTCCCTCAACGGTATTTCCCCTCAGTTCCGTAACGCCATTCAGTACAAGGATAAGCTCTATTTCTGCGGCTCCGTTAACGATGGCAGAGGCGGCCTCCCCAGCATCTACGAGATCGACCCCAAGGATGACAGCTTCAAATGCGTATATGAGGGTCTTTCCAACACTCAAGAGTTTTATCAGGCATATCAGAAGGGCATCTGCACCGGTATCCGCGGTATGGCGGTTTACGATGACAAGCTCGTTATCAGCAACGTAGGTCTCGAGGGCGGCTACATTCTCATTTCCGATAACCCCTCCGAGGGCTTTACCAAGATCGCCACTCAGCAGGATCTTTACGATTATCCCGCTATCCGCTACGTTGACAGCGTTTACGGCGGCGGTATCTGGGAGATCGTTGAGTACGAAGGCAGCCTTTACGTTGCAATGTGTACCGGTACTCCCGAAACCAGAGTCGGTGACAATATGCGTTCCTTTGCGATAGTTCGCGGAGATTGCAGCGGCGACTGGAGCGACCCCGATGCTTGGACTTGGACTCCCGTTATCGGTGACAAAAACGACGGTGCCGCTTTCACCTTCGGTATCGACCCCGAGCGTACAAGAGCAGCAGCCTGCAATATGTGCATCTACGACGGCTACCTCTACATCGGTGAGTACAACGATGAGGAGATCCCCCTTGAGGAGCTCATGTTCGATCAGGACTTCGGCTTCCTCGCTCGCAATCTTGAGCAGTCCGTCAATCTCTACCGCATGAGCCTCGATAAAAACGGCAATGAAAAAATCGAGCTCGTCGTCGGAGATCCCACCGAGATGTTCCCCGAGGGCGGCTTCCTTTGCAATGAATCCGGCTTCGGTGACTATGAAAACCAGTACTTCTGGCAGTCTAAGGTATTCGACGGTAAGCTGTTCCTCGGCACCTTCGATACCTCCTCCCTCCTGCACCCCCTCGGTCAGTTTACAAACGGTGATCTTCTCAAGATGTCCCGCGAGGAGTGGGCAAGCCAGATAGACTACCTCAAAGTCCTCGTTAAGCTCCTGCTCACCAACGGCACAGCAAGCGTTTCCGATATCGAGATCGCTTCCGAGGAAATATCCCTCACCGCAGCTCAGGAGTCCGAGCTTGCAAGCGTTATCGCAAGTGGTGACTTAAACTCCGTTGCCTACAGCACCGCTACCCTTTCCAAGCTTGTTGAGCTCAATGCTCTGCTCTCTCAGCTCACCGACCTCGTTGAGACTAACGACATCGCAGGCTTCGTTGAGATCTACGAAAAGGCAGTCAACGTTTACGGCTCTGTTTCCGATCTGCTCCCCGAGTCCCTCAAGAGTCTCTATGAGATGCTTGTTCGTGTTACCGAGCTTGAGAATATGAAGGATCTGCTCACCTGTCTTAAAACTCTGTCCACCGCAAAGAGAGGCTTCGGTCTTTACACCATTGAGTCCAAGGACGGTCAGCTCACCCTCGACACCCTCACAAGAGACGGCTTCGGTGATCCCTACAACCACGGTCTCCGTGCCTTCGCCGTCAATGAGGAGCAGGGCTGGATGGTCATCGGCACCGCAAATCCCTTCATGGGCACTCAGCTTTGGCGTACCGTTCTCGAAAACGGCAGTGCTTCCGATGATGCTCAGCCGAATCCCTTTACCGATATCGATAATATTAACGACGACTTTAAGGCCGCTATCCTCCGGGCATACGAAACCGGCATCACCAAGGGCCTGACCGACACCACCTTCGGTCCCAACGTGACCTGCGACCGTGCTCAGACCGTCACCCTCCTGTGGCGTGCCATGGGCTCGGAAAAGGTCGATATAGATGTTGACTTTGTTGACGTTAAGCCCACCGATTACTACTACGATGCACTGTGCTGGGCATATGCAAACGGGATCACCAAGGGTACCGATGATACCCACTTCTCCCCCAATGCTCCCTGCACAAGAGGACAGGTAGTCACCTTCCTGTACCGTGCAAGCGGCGAAAGTGCCGTTGCAGAGGGTGCAAGCTTCTCCGATGTAGGTCAATACTCCTTCTGTGCGGAGGCTGTCGCCTGGGCTGTTGAGAACGTCATCACTCTCGGTTATCCCAACGGCACCTTTGCCCCCAACACCACCTGCACCCGTGCCCACATAGTCACCTTCCTCTACAGATATCTTGCAGACTAAGTTGAAGCTAATAAAAAATGACACCCTCTCGGGTGTCATTTTTATTACGATATTTCAATATTTAAATATCAATCGCCGTATTCGCAGATGTAGGCTATCTTGCCGGTATAGTACTTTGAGTACTTTTCGAGAGGATCCATGCGGCTGTCGTTATACAGCCATGTATCGTCCGGCTGACGAACCATCATCACATAGTTTTCCTCTGCACCGTCGTAGCTGTCCTTGAGTGAGGGCTCACCCTGCTGCCAGAAGTAGAGGTCAACATCCTGTCCGCTTGTCCATGTCATAAGACCGGCAGGGTCACGGTAGCAGCCGATCCACACATACTTCACGTTATAGTCACGGAGCATGGCACATATCGTGTCATATTCCTCCTGACTGTTTATAGTCACAAGATGGCCGCCTCTTTCAACGCAGGCAAGCTCCGCCTCATCCCAGCTCAGGTCTCCGACTATGATCTCATAGCCCTGCTTTACAGGCTCGCTCGGCTCGGGAGAGCTTATGGGCTCATCGGAGGGCTCCGTACTCGGTGTGACCGTCTCGGTGGGGGCTACGGTCTCGGTGGGTGTGGGCTCTGCCGTAAAGGGAAGCTTATCCCAGAACAGATACATGGCAAGACCGAGTATTGCGACTATGAGCAGAACGATAAGCACGGCTTTGCCGCTTTCGTTCTTTTTCTTTTTCTTGGACTTTTTCTTCTTATGTGCAGGCTTTTTCTTCCCGTTTTTGACGTTCGATGGGCTCTGCTTCTTCTTGCCGTCACCCTGAGGCTTCTTTCCGTTGCTCTGAGGCTTCTTTCCGTTGCTCTGAGGCTTTTTCTTCTTGGGACGGTTCTTTTGCTCCGGCTTCTTGGGCTCTGCTGTCACCGTCTCGGGCTTCTTTTCCTCCTCCGTCATTTCACGGATCGCGGATATTGCAGCCATTGCAGCCGGTGAAGGCTCATACACAGTTTCCTCCAAGTCAACGGGCTCCGCTTCCTCTGCGGCTTCGGGTTCCTCGATGACTTCGGGCTCCTCGATGACTTCGGGCTCCTCGATGACTTCGGGCTTCTCGATGACCTCGGGCTCCTCAGTGACTTCGGGCTCCTCGATGACCTCGGGCTCCTCAGTGACCTCGGGCTCCTCGATGACCTCGGGCTCCTCGATGACCTCGGGCTCTTCGATGACCTCGGGCTCTTCGATGACCTCGGGCTCCTCGATGTCGTCATCTATCAAAGAGTTATGTATTATGTCAACCATCATACGCTCTATGACATTCAGCTCATTGAGCGGTCTTCCGAACACCTCAAGTGCCGTTTTGGATGCGTCAACGGGTACTGCTTCGAGATATTCCACAAGGGTCGTGGCAAGCTCTTTGGCATCGAAATAGCGTTCCATCTCCTTAAACTCGGTAGCCTTTTCGATTATCGCTTTCAGCTTTTTTCCGGCTCCCCAAGGGGCTGCGATCTTTTCACCGTTCATTCTCGTCTTGAGTGCGTTTGCCCTACTGTCCGGAATATCGTCGGCATTCACGGGAACAAAGGGCAATCTGCCGCCGTTGCAGCCGCAATACAGCATAAGTCCTACCGAATAAACATCGGAGCGAACCGAGCCCTTGCCGTTCCAGAAAAGCTCCGGTGCAAGATATTCAAGCTCTGCCTTAGTCCATTCCGTGCCTTCCTTTGCGGCAGCCGGTCCGAGTATCGCCTTATCATCGCAAAGCTCAATATTATCGGGACGAACGCCGCCTCTGAATTCACCCTCCGACGTTTCCGTCAAGGCTTCGCATACCTTGATAGCAAAGTCGATGAGCTCACCCCTTTTGAAGTCGCTCAGCTTATCGCCTACCGCTCTTTCCGGGGAGAATGTGGGATTTTCGTTCATCTTTATCCCTCCATAATTACGGATGTTAACATAATACCACGGTAAACGCCATAAGTCAAATATGAATACATCTTTTATTTTAAGAAAAATTGTGATATTATATATGGAATCCATAAGCATTGGAGGAGTATCATGAAAAACGGTCATGAGTGTTATATTATCGCAGCAGGTGACTTTTTCGGTCTTAAAGATCAGCCCGATGACAGCGATTATGTCATTGCCGCCGATGCCGGCTACGATTACTGTCGCAAAAACGGTATAGCTCCCGATCTCATTTTGGGCGATTTCGACTCCCTCGGTGAGATCCCCGACTGTCCCAATGTTCTGACCCTCCCCGTTGAAAAGGACGACACGGATACCTTCTATGCCGCAAAGCTGGGGCTTGAGAAGGGATACCGAAGCTTCTTTATCTACGGTGCCCTCGGCGGCAAACGCAGTGATCACAGCATTGCGAATATGCAGCTTCTCGTTTATCTTGCAAACCGTTCCTCCCGTGGATGGCTGTTCGGTGAAAGCTGTATATGGACCGCAGTTAAAAACGGAAGCATAAAGCTTTGCGGAAACGGTGATGTCTCGGTCTTTTGCATTGACGGCAAGGCGGAGGGAGTCACTCTAAAGGGGCTCAAATATGAGCTTGACAATGCCGTTATATGCTCCGAGCACCCTCTCGGAGTGAGCAATCACCTTGACGGTGAGGCCTTGATCACCGTTGGTGAGGGCTGTCTTTTGGTAATGTACGATTCGAATATAGGAGAAACAGAGTGTTAAAGTACAATGCAGGCGAATGTGATATCGCCGTTATAGGTGCAGGTCATGCCGGTATCGAGGCTTCCCTTGCGGCAGCTCGTCTCGGTATGAAAACAATATGCTTTACGGTCAATCTCGACAGTGTGGGCAATATGCCGTGTAATCCGGCAATAGGCGGCACGGGCAAGGGTCATCTTGTGCGTGAGCTTGACGCCCTCGGCGGTGAGATGGGCAAGGCTGCGGATAAGGCTTGCATACAGTACCGTATGCTCAACCGAGGCAAGGGTAAGGCGGTATACTCCCTCCGTGCTCAAGCCGACAGGCGGCGGTATCAGGAGGTCATGAAGCAGACCCTTGAGCAGCAGGAGCATTTGCTTACGAAGCAGGCGGAGGTCGTTGAGATCTCCACCGAAAACGGTGCGGTCGTATCTGTCACGACCCACACCGGTGCGGTATATCGCTGCAAGGCAGTTATAATCGCAAGCGGAACATATCTCAAGGGAAGAACGATAGTCGGTGAGGTGCTGAGGGATTCGGGTCCGGACGGTCTTGCCGCTGCAACGGTGCTGTCCGATTCGCTCAACAAAATGGGGCTCAGGCTCCGCAGATTCAAAACCGGTACTCCGCCGAGGGTCAACGCAAGAAGCGTCGATTTCTCAAAGATGGAGCTACAGGAGGGTGACTGCGAGACGGAGGGCTTTTCCTTTGAAACGGAGCTTCCGCCGGAGAACAAAGCAGTCTGCTACCTAACCTACACAAACGAAAAAACGCATGAGATAATCAGGCAAAATCTCGATCGCAGTCCTATATACTCCGGTGTCATCGAGGGTGTAGGCCCACGCTACTGTCCGAGTATCGAGACGAAGATCATGACCTTTAAGGATAAGCCTCGTCATCAGCTTTTTATCGAGCCGATGGGACTTGACACCGAGGAGCTTTATATTCAAGGGCTCTCCTCCTCTTTGCCGGAGGAGGTGCAGCTTAAAATGCTGCACTCCATTGCCGGTCTTGAGAATGCTCAGATGACTCGCTGTGCCTATGCCATTGAGTATGACTGCATCGATCCTACCGAGCTCTACCCTACTCTTGAGACCAAAAAGGTCTCCGGTCTTTACGGTGCCGGACAGTTTAACGGCTCCTCCGGCTACGAGGAGGCTGCGGTACAGGGCTTTGTCGCAGGAGTCAACGCCGTCAGGAAGATACGCGGCGAGGATGCATTTATTTTAAAACGCTCCGATGCTTATATCGGCACTCTGATAGATGATCTCGTGACTAAGGGTACCAATGAGCCCTACAGGATGATGACCTCTCGCAGTGAGTACAGGCTCCTGCACCGTCAGGACAATGCCGATGAACGTCTGTGTGAGATCGGTTGGAGGCTCGGTCTTGTATCCGAGGAAAGACTACAGCGTGTCAGGGCAAAGTATGCCGCTGTAGCCGATGAGCTCAAAAGGCTTGAGGCAACGCATCTTGCTCCGAGTGCGGAGCTTAATGAGCTGTTGCTCTCCAAGGGCAGTGCAGCGGTGCAGAGCGGTGTATCGCTTGCCGATCTTATCCGCAGGCCGGAGCTCGGTTATGAGGAGCTCAAGGCTCTTGACAAGGAACGTCCGCCTCTTTCCCGTGCCATCGGTGAGCAGGTCGAGATAAGGCTAAAATATGACGGATACATAAAGCGTCAGCTAAAGCAGGTCGAGGAATTCGCACGTTTGGAAAATCGGCTTTTGCCCGATGATATAGATTACGATGCGATCGAGGGACTTCGCCTCGAAGCAAGGGAAAAGCTCAAGGCGATACAGCCGAAATCCTTCGGTCAGGCCGGTCGTATATCGGGTGTATCCCCTGCCGATATCGGTGTTCTTATGATAAGCATAGAAGGAGGTCGCCGTTGAAGGTTGTACTTGGTTTTTCCGGAGGTGTCGATTCCTCCGTATCTGCCGCACTTCTGAAGCAGCAGGGCTATGAGGTGCTGGGGCTTTATATGGATAACGGCGGTGAATCCGCTCTTAATGATGCGATAAACACAGCGAAGTATCTCGATATTCCGCTCAAGGTGGCGGATGTTGCCGAGGCTTTGGAGCAAAACGTATGCCGTCCGTTCACGGAGGCTTATCTTATGGGTGAGACCCCCAATCCCTGCATCATATGCAATCCCTCGGTCAAGTTCCGTACCCTCTGTGAATATGCCGATGAGGTCGGTGCCGAGTTCATTGCAACGGGGCATTACGCAAGGGCAAGGGACGGTATGCTTTTTAAGGGCAGGCCCGAAAACGATCAAAGCTATATGCTGTGCCGCATTGAAAGGGATCAGCTTAAAAGGCTCGTTTTGCCACTCGGTGACTATGCGAAAACCGAGGTGAGGGAGATGGCTCACGGCTTCGGTATACCCGTTGCCGATAAGCCCGACAGCATGGAGATCTGCTTCATACCCGATAAGGATTATATAGCATGGCTCAAAAGCCGTACCGAATTGCCTCCGGAGGGTGATTTCGTCTTTCACGGTGAGGTGATCGGTAGGCATGAGGGCATACATCGCTACACCGTAGGTCAGCGTCGCAGCGGTCTTTTCAACGGCAGAAAGTTGTATATCTCAAGGATAGTTCCCGAAAGCAACACCATTGAGCTCTCGCTTTGGGAGGAGCTTTTTAAAACGGAGGTCGTAGCCCGTGATTTTCACTGGCTATGCGATAAGCCTCAGGGTACGGTAAACGCCACCGTCAAGGTGAGGCATACAAAGTGGGAGAATCCTCCTTGTGAGGCTTATGTTGACGGTGAGCTTGTGAGGATCCACGCCTTCGATGCACTGAGAGCTCCAGCAAGAGGACAGTCCGCTGTGCTTTATGACGGAGAAAGAGTTCTCGGCGGCGGATTTGTTGTTTGATTTGACCGTTGACCTGAACGTCGATTTATGAGACAATCACATTTATATTACTTTTAAATATCACTTATTGTCGGAGGAACAACGCCATGGCTTACTATTACAATGAACCGTCCAGAACCTTCAGCGAATACCTGCTGATCCCGGGATACACCGATGAAAACTGCATACCTTCGAATGTCAGCTTAAAGACTCCCCTTGTCAAGTTCAAGAAGGGTGAAAAGCCCGCTCTTTCGCTGAATGTTCCCTTTGCTTCCGCTATCATGCAATCTGTCTCCGATGACAGAATGGCTATCGCTTTGGCAAAGGAAGGCGGTATCTCCTTCATCTACGGTGCTCAGACCGTCGAGGATGAAGCGGCTATGGTCGCAAGAGTCAAGAGCTATAAGGCAGGCTTCGTCGTCAGTGCATCGAATATCATGCCGGAGCAGACCCTTGCGGATGTTCTCGAGCTCAAAGCAAAAAACGGCTACTCCACCATGGCAGTTACCGATGACGGTACCGCAAACGGCAAGCTTCTCGGTATCGTATCCAGCAGAGACTATAGAGTTAGCCGTATGAGCACCGAGCTTAGAGTCAGTGAGTTTATGACTCCCTTAGAGAAGCTCGTTATCGCTCCTCTCGGTACCACGCTTAAAGAAGCTAACGATATCATTTGGGATCACAAGCTCAATTCCCTCCCCATCGTCGACGATGAGGGCAGGCTCAGATACTTCGTTTTCCGTAAGGATTATTCGGAGCACAAGGCCAATCCCAATGAGGTTTTGGATGAGCACAAGCGTTACCTCGTCGGTGCCGGTATCAACAGCAGAGACTATGAAAAGCGTGTTCCCGCTCTTGTCGAAGCTGGTGCAGATATCCTGTGCATCGACTCGTCGGAGGGTCACTCCGTATGGCAGAAGCGTACCATCGAATTCATCCGTGAAAAGTACGGTGAGAGCGTCAAGGTCGGTGCCGGCAATGTTGTTGACAGAGACGGCTTTATGTTCCTTGCCGAGGCAGGTGCAGACTTCGTTAAGGTCGGTATCGGCGGTGGCAGTATTTGCATAACCCGTGAGACTAAGGGTATCGGCCGCGGTCAGGCTACCGCTCTTATTGAGGTCGCAGCTGCAAGAGACGAATACTTTGAAAAGACCGGTATTTACGTTCCCATCTGCTCCGATGGCGGTCTTGTCCACGATTATCACATGACGCTGGCTCTTGCCATGGGTGCCGACTTCCTCATGATGGGCAGATACTTTGCCCGTTTCGATGAAAGCCCCACCGCAAAGCTTATGGTCAACGGCGTATACGTTAAGGAATACTGGGGTGAGGGCTCCAACCGTGCCCGTAATTGGCAGAGATATGACCTCGGCGGAAAGGCCGGCCTCAGCTTCGAGGAGGGTGTCGATTCCTATGTCACCTACGCAGGTCCTTTGCATGACAATGTTGAGATGAGCGTTTACAAGATAAAATCCACCATGTGCAACTGCGGCGTTACCAATCTTGACGATCTCAAGCGTAACGCAAAGCTGACCCTCGTTTCCTCCGTCAGCATTGTTGAGGGTGGCAGTCACGATGTTATTCTCAAAAACAAATAACTTGATATGTTCTCAAAAGCATGAGATAATACTATATAAAGGCGGTAGATATTATGATCGCAATCGGCTGTGACCACGGCGGTTTCGCCCTCAAGCAGGAAATCATGAAGCACCTCACGGCAAGAGGTCTGGAGTTTAAGGACTTCGGCACCTACTCGGAGGATAGCTGCGACTATCCCGTTTACGGTAAGGCTGTCGCAAATGCCGTCGCAGGCGGTGAGTGTGACAGAGGTATACTCATTTGCGGTACCGGTATCGGTATCTCCATCACCGCAAACAAGGTTTCGGGTATAAGGGCAGCTTTGTGCGGTGACTGCTTCTCCGCAGAGGCAACAAGACTGCACAATGACGCCAACATCCTCGCAATGGGTGCAAGAGTCGTCGGTGTGGGGCTTGCCCTCAAGATAGTTGATACCTTCCTTGACACTCCGTTTTCCGGTGATGAGCGTCATATCCGTCGCATTAGTATGATCGAAGGGTGATTTGATTGAGAAGATCGGACAGCTCCGAATTTTATAAGGGCAAACGTAAAAAGACCGCTCCCGCTTTTTTGATCTCGGTCATCGTTTTGTCGCTCATCGCTTTTGCGGTGCTCCTGTTTTACGGTCTGCAAAAGTATATCGTCATTTCAAATGACGGGCTTGAGCTGGACATCCCCATGCTACGTGCCGAAACGGTCGATGACAGCGGCGAAAAGACCTATCAGACGACGGATGCCGAGCTTGTGATCGGTGAACCCGATTACTCGAATGTCAAGGCGACCGCAGGTGAAGGTCTGACTGCGATCAACGCAAGATATGTTTCGGCTGAAAATCTGACGGCAGAGACCTTATCCGGCTACGCCTCTACCCTTTCGGCAGGCAGTGCCTTGGTTTTGGAGGTAAAGCCCGAAAGCGGTCTTTTGGCTTGGAACTCGCAAAACGAGATCGCTCAGGGCTACGGTACGGCAGGACGGTTTGAGCTTGCAACTCAGGTCGCCGCACTCAAGGACAAGGGCATTTACCTTGTCGCCTCGGTGAGCTGTCTTGCCGACAATATCATCGCAAGCAGATATCCTCAGACGATGCTCATGCACGCCAACGGTGCAATATACACCGATGATGTCGGCTCGTGGATCGATCCCTACAACACCGCGTACACCGAATATATCATCGCTCTGTGCAAGGAGCTTTCCGCAATGGGCTTTGACGAGATATTGCTCACAAATCTTCGTTTGCCCGCTGATGCTAACGGTGCCTTTCTCTACGGCGGATCGACAAGCACCTCCCCCACTCCGCTGACGGCTGTATCCGGCTTTGCTCTTGATATTGGAAGAGGTATGAAAAAAACGGACGTTGTTATGTCCGTTCAGCTAAACAGTGAGACCGCACTTCAAAGCGGTGAGGATACCGCAAACGGTCAAAGTCTTTCCCTGTTCTTCAAGATTTTCGACAGAGTGTATTGTAACTGCACCTTGGGCGGTGCTCCCGCCTCCGTCACCTCGGCTTCTAAATTCGTTGAGCTCGGTGACGTGAATATGCGTCTTGTTCCGATCGTATACGGCTCCGCTCCCGAGACCTCGTCTTGGGTCGTGACGCTGGAAGTCAACTGATTTGAATAATAAAAAATCGCCTGCTTTCAGGCGATTTTTTTATTATCGTGTTACTATGCTTAAGAACCACTGCCGGTTTTGGCAAGGCAGGATTTCGATGCTCTGGCAAAGGTTCTCGGCAAAAGCCTTTCGAGGTCGCACAGTCGCAGGTCGCAGAAATACATTCATCTCCGCCATAGCAAGATGACAGCTCATTTGAAGCCGCTATCGAATCGCTTATCATTCTAATGAGCCGCTCCGTCCTGTCATCAAGCTGCGAGATCCTTATTATCATCTTGCCCTCGGCGTCGGGAACGATCTCGATTCTTAGCTTTATCCTCTCACCTCTTGTTATGGTATTATGTATTTTTTCTGTGATTTTGTAAAGGGCTTCCGCCCAACAGGTAGATTTTAGAGCTCAAGAGGTAAAAAACGACCGCTTTAGCGGTCGTTTTCACATTATGGCAAGCTCTCAAAATAAGCCTTCAAAGAGGCTTGTTTGGGAGGACTCGGGCATACTGCCGAGTGCTCCGAGACGCTTTAATATATCAAGGTGGCTTTGGCTGACCTTGGGACAGGCGGCACTGACCTCCTCAACGGATATGTAGCTTTTGCCGCCCTCGGTGCATTTTTGAAGATCGACTGCCGCTGCTTCTCCGAGGCCGGATATCGCAACGAAGGGCGGTCTGAGTCTGCCGTCATCCGTTATCCTGAACTTCGTCGCATCGGATTCGTAGAGATCTATCGGTGCAAACTCAAAGCCTCTGAGATAGAATTCGTACACCGCCTCCATCGTCGTGAGCAGACCCTCATCGTTGGGGGTGGCGTTCTCCTTGGCTTTCAGCTCGTTGATCTTCCTGCGTATCGTATTTGCATCACCGAGCATAAGCTCCGCATCGAAGTTGTTCTTCTGACTGCGGCGGTAGAAATACGCACTGTAATACGCAAGAGGTTCATGCACCTTGAACCATGCGATGCGAAACGCCATCATGACATACGCAACGGCGTGTGCCTTGGGGAACAGGTAGGCTATCTTGCGACAGGACTCAATGTACCAATCGGGAACATCCAGTTTCCTCATCTCTTCTTCCGCTTTGCCGGGGAATTCACCGGATTTCTTGACCTTGCCCTTTCGCACCGCTTCCATCGTTTTGAAGGCAAGCGAGGGCTCCATGCCCTTTTGGATGAGGTAGATCATAATATCGTCACGGCAGCCCACGGTCTCATTGACCGTTGCAATGCCGTTTACGATGAGGTCTCGGATATTACCCGCCCAAACGTCGGTACCGTGTGAGAAGCCCGACAGTCTGACAAGGGTATCGAACTGTGTGGGCTTGGTCTCAACAAGCATCTGACGGGTGAAGCCGGTGCCGAATTCGGGGATGCCGATGGTGCCGGTCTTGCCTATTATTGGGTCATCGTCCGGCAAGCCGAGTATGCTCGGCGAGGTGAATATCGACATGGTTTCGGGATCCGAGAGCGAGATCTTCTGCGGATCGACACCCGTTGCATCCTGGAGCATCCTGATCATCGTCGGGTCATCGTGACCCAGCTCGTCAAGCTTCAGGAGGTTATCCTCCATACAATGATATTCAAAATGAGTCGTTATGACGCCGCTCTTGGGGTCATCGGCAGGGTGCTGGACAGGGCAAAAGTCCGTGACATCCATGTCCTGCGGAATAACGACAAGTCCGCCGGGGTGCTGGCCTGTGGTACGCTTTATGCCGACAAGTCCCTTGGCAAGGCGGTTTTCCTCCGCTTTCGTGACCTTGAGGCCGCGTTCCTCGAGGTACTTTTTCACATAGCCGTAGGCGGTCTTTTCCGCCAGCGTTCCTATGGTTCCTGCTCTGAAAACGTGATCGGAGCCGAAAAGCTCCTCGGTATATTTATGTGCATTAGCCTGATACTCACCGGAGAAGTTGAGGTCGATATCGGGGGTCTTTTCATTTCCCGGGAAGCCGAGGAAGGTCTCGAACGGGATATCAAAGCCCTCACGGCTCATTACCGTACCGCAATCGGGGCACTCCTTCTCGGGCATATCCGCACCGCAGCCATAGCTGCCGTCGGTTATGAACTCGGAATGCTTGCACTTGGGACAAACATAGTGCGGTGGCAGGGAGTTGACCTCGGTGATGCCGGACATATACGCAACGATGGAGGAGCCGACCGATCCTCGTGAGCCGACAAGATAGCCATGCTCAAGAGAATTCTGAACAAGCTTCTGTGCCGACATATATATGACATCGTAATTGTGATCGAGTATCGTATTGAGCTCTGTGTCAACTCGGCTTTGGACAATCTCCGGCGGTGTCTCCCCGTAGATATCGTGCATCTTGCCGTAGACAAGCTCCTTTAGCTGCTGTGCCGAATTCTCGATCTTGGGCGGAAACAGCTCCTTGGGCAAAAGCTCTATCGGCTCTATCTGCTCCGCTATGAGATTCGTATTCTTAATAACGGTCTCATAGGCAAGCTCCTCACCCAAATATTCAAACTCAGCCAGCATTTCGTCGGTCGTTCTGAAATATATCGGGCAGCCTCTGTCCGCATCGGAGAATTTCTTCGCAGCCTGCAATATCTTGCGGTACTGCTCGTCCTCGGGATCGAGGAAATGAACGTCACTTGCGGCAATGACCGGCTTGCCCAACGCCTTGCCGATGGCAATTATCCTGCGGTTATAGTCCTGCAAAACGCTCTCGTCCTTGACTGCTCCATTTTCCACCAAAAAGCCGTTATTCGGTATGGGCTGGATCTCAAGATAATCGTAGAACGAGGCAATGCGTTTGAGCTCGGCATCGGATTTTCCGTGCATAACGGCACCGTAAAGCTCACCCATTCCGCAAGCGGAGCCGACAAGTATGCCCTCACGGTGCTCTATAAGCAGGCTCTTGGGTATGATCGGCGTCTTGTGGAAATATTTCAGATAAGACTGAGACACCATCTCGTAGAGATTTTTCAGTCCCTTCTTATTCTTTACCAAAAGCACCATATGCCTTGATCTTGTATGATCCGAGGGCTTGAGCTTTTTGTACACGGTCCGGATGCCGTTGAGATCCTCCGCCCCCTGCTCTCTGAGCATGGGGATAAAGCGACCCATTATCCTGCCGCATATGAGGGCATCGTCCGATGCTCTGTGGTGATTGAAATCCGGTAGGCTCAATCTGTTTGCCACCATGTCGAGCTTATGCCGCTTCAAGTCGGGTAAAAGTGCCTGAGACAGAGTGAGCGTATCGAGGTACACGGGGTCAAACTCGATGCCGCAGCGATCGGCGGCGGCGGATATGAAGCCTATGTCGAAGCTTGCATTATGGGCAACAAGAGGTCTGCCGCCTGCAAAATCCAAAAATGCCTTGAGTGCTTCCTCCTCGGAGGGTGCATCCTTAACGTCGGAATCACGGATACCGGTAAGCTGAGTGATATCTGCCGGTATATGCATACCCGGGTTTACAAAGGTATTGAAGCTCTCCTTTACCTCCTCGCCCGAAAGTATGACCGCTCCGATCTCCGTTATCCTGTCACTTCCTGCGTTCAGGCCGGTAGTCTCTATATCAAAGGCGACCAACTCGGTATCAAGCGGAAGATCGCTTTCACCGCAAAGAGCCACCGTGCCGTCAATGTCGTTTACGAAATAGCACTCCATGCCGTAGATTATCTTGACACCGTGCTTTTTGCCTGCCTTCCACATATCCGGAAACGCCTGACACACACCGTGATCCGTCACCGCGATCGCAGGCATACCCCAGTATGCCGCTCTCTTTACGATGGCGGCAGGCTCGGTCAGGGCATCAAGCGTTGAAAAACGCGTATGCACATGAAGCTCAACTCGCTTTTCCTTGGCGTCGTCCGTCCTTATATGCTTTTTGCCCTTCATAATACTGCGAGGCTCTATGACCATATCCTCATCGTAACGGCTGTAGCTCACATTGCCGTACACTATCAGGTGGTCGCCCTCGCCTATCGCATCGATTATCCCGTGATCGTCATCGGGCTTGAGATACTTTGACACTCTGACGGAGCCTGTCCTGTCCGTCATATCAAAGCAAAGCACTGCCGCACCACGCTTCAGATCCTTCTTGCCGGCTACCTCAAAAACATCACCTTCGACAACGACGCTGCCAGACTCAAGAGTCAGTGAGCCTATCGTCACCGGTGAGTTTCTTATCTTTCTTCCGAACAGAACATCACCCGTTGGTCTTTCTCCGCTCTGCTTGGGTGCAGCCTTTGCCACTATGGCATTGTCAAGCTTCGGATAGTCCGCCTTTATGCTGACCGTATTCAGTCCGTAATCCGCTGAAAGCAGACTGCACAGTCTGTCAAGCTCGGCAGGGGCAGGCATACGCCGAAAGAATGCCGCAATGCTCATACTGCCTTCAGCAGTTGAGACCGCAACATCGGTCACATATGCTCTGTCAAGCCCTCCGCAGAGATCCGAAAGCTCCCTACAGCCGGGGAATATGTCCAAAAACAGTGTATGCTCGTTCATTTAAGTATCCTTTTCTATCAGTTCTATCAATGCGTCGAATAGCTCCTCGTAGGGGTATTTCCCGAGTATCTCTCCCTTGCGGAACAAAAGGCCGCAGTCCTTTCCGCCGGCTACTCCGTAATCGGCTTCCCTTGCTTCACCGGGCCCGTTAACGATGCAGCCCATGACCGCAACGGTAATATCCCTGTCGATATCCTTTATACGCTCCTCTACCCTGTTTGCAAGGCCTATGAGGTCGATCTGAGTTCTTCCGCAGGTGGGACAGGACACAAGCTTTATGCCCTTACGCAGACCCACTGCCTTGAGTATGGCTATGCCTGTCTTGACCTCCTCTACCGGAGGGGCTGTGAGCGATACCCTTATCGTATTGCCTATGCCCTCCGAAAGCAGTGTTCCTATGCCTACCGCAGACTGTATTGTCCCGTTCCATGCCGTGCCCGTTTCGGTGACACCGAGGTGCAGCGGATAGGAAAACTCCCGTGAGGCAAGGCGATATGCCGCAACGGTCAAGGGCACGGATGATGCCTTCATCGAAAGGCATATATCGTCAAAGTCGTATCTGTTGAGCAAGGCAATATGCCCTCTCGCACTCTCGACCATTGCCTCCGCCGTCGGATGACCGTACTTTTCTATGAGCCTCGGCTCAAGTGAGCCTGCGTTTACTCCTATACGGATGGGAATATTTCTTTTGCGGCAAGCCTCGGCAACCGCCCTTACGTTTTCCTCACCGCCGATATTACCGGGGTTTATGCGTATCTTGTCAATGCCACGCTCCGCCGCCATAAGTGCAAGCTTATGATTGAAGTGGATATCCGCAACAAGAGGGACGGATACCTGCTCCTTTATCTTGTCTATGGCTTCAGCGGCAGCGGTATCGGGTATGGCAAGCCTGACTATCTGACAACCTGCGGCACAAAGCTCCTTTATCTGCCGTACCGTAGCCTCGATATCATGCGTCTTTGTGTTGCACATACTTTGCACGGTGACCTCCGCATCGCCGCCAATGGCGACATTGCCTACCGTGATCTTTTTCGTTTGTTCTCTTGTTTCCATGTTCTTACCCCGTTATAAGCCTTGCGATATCATTATACATGACTACAGCCATGAGTCCGAGAAGCAATATCATTCCGACAAGGTGAATGTAGCCCTCGTATTTGGGATCGAGCTTTTTGCGTGTAAGCTTCTCGATAATGAGGGTCACAAGCAGCAAAAATACTCTGCCGCCGTCAAGTGCCGGTATGGGAAGCATATTCATTATGGCAAGATTTATCGCAATAAGTGCCGCGATATACAGCATATTCTTTACCGCCGCATCCGTCGTCTCGGATTGTTCACCGACATCGTTCATCATATCGACGATACCGACGGGGCCTGCCATATCATTCAAGCTCACTGCACCGTGTATAAGGTCCTCAAGTCCCAGCCATACCCAGCGTGAAAACTCCTTTGCGGTGTTCCAGCTGTATTTGAGCTCGGTGCCGAGAGTGTTCTCCTCCGCCATAAAGATAAAGCCGTATTTCGGGCCACTGTCCTTATACTCATCGTAAATACGCTTTTCAAGTGTTACATCCTTGAGCTCAACCTTTTCACCGTCACGGAGCAGGACTATGTCATGGCTTTCGCCGCCACGCTCCATGAACATGGATATGTCGGAGCTAAGATATATTCTGTTGTCGTCAATGCTGTAAAACTCGTCACCGACCTGAAAATACTCACTGCTTTCATAGGGACAGCCCTCCATGAAGCTTCCTATCGTCGGTGAAACAAAGGCTTCCGCATCGGCGTACATGATAACTATGAGTATAATGCCCATAAGGAAGTTCATAAACGATCCGGCACAGAGGATGAGTATCTTCTTCCATGCTATTTGATTTGTAAAGGCTCTCGGATCGTCGGAGGCTTCATCCTCCGCTTCCATGGCACAGTAGCCGCCAATGGGCAATATCCTCAGAGCATAAAGAGTCTCCTTGCCCTGCTTTTTAAGCAGGGCAGGGCCCATGCCTATCGAAAACTCATTGACCTTTACGCCGCAAAGCTTTGCAACTGCAAAGTGTCCGAGCTCATGAACGGCGATCAGAACGCCGAAAACAAGTATAGCAATAACAATATACATTAAGAGAAGTGCTCCCTGACAAATACTCTTGCCGCCTCATCCGCCGCTAAGATGGCATCGAGGTCGGGGTCTTTTACTATTTCTATGCTGTCCACGGCACTTTGAGCACATTCATATATCTGATTATAACCGAGACGATGGGACAAAAACATCGCAACGGCTACCTCATTTGCAGCACTCATTATGCACGGTGCGGTACCGCCTGCCCTTGCACAGTCCATTGCAAGCTTTAAGCAGGGTGTTTTTTCGTAGTCCGGTGCCTCAAAGGTCAGATCTCGCATCGAAGCGAAGTCAAGACGCTTAAATGGTGAATCTACTCTCTCTGGATAGGTCAGTGCAAGCTGGATGGGCAAACCCATATCGGGTACACCGAGCTGGGCTATCACGGTCCCGTCAACAAGCTCAACCATAGAGTGAATAACGCTTTGAGGGTGAACAACTACTTCTATATCATCGGGTGTGACCCCAAAAAGGTGCATCGCCTCGATAAACTCAAGTCCCTTGTTCATCATCGTGGCAGAGTCGACGGATATTTTCGCGCCCATGCTCCAGTTGGGATGAGCCACCGCCTGCTCCGGTGTGACGTTTTGAAGCTCCGCTCTCGCTTTGCCTCTGAATGGGCCGCCTGAGCCTGTGAGCAATATCTTTTTGAGCTCTCCCTCTTTGCGTCCCATAAGGCACTGGAAGATGGCGGAGTGCTCGGAATCGACCGGTACTATCTCCGCACCGAAGCGTTTTGCGGCAGGCATCACTATTTCACCGGCGCAAACCAAGGTCTCCTTGTTTGCAAGGGCTATACGCTTCTTCGCCTCGATCGCCGCCAAGGTGGGCTTCAGTCCGACGGAGCCCGATACCGCGGTCACGACACAGTCGGCATCCTCCCATGTTGCAGCCTCGATAAGCCCCTCCATTCCGGAGCCGACTTTGATATCCGTATCGGCAAGTCTGAGCTTCAGCTCCTTTGCCGAAGCTTCATCATATGCGGCAACGAAGCGAGGCTTCAGGGCTCTTGCGTATTCCTCCGCTTTATCGGCTTTTTTGTTCACGGTCATTGCAACTACCGGTATTCCCAAGTGCTTTGCCGCTGCAATGCTCTGTCTGCCTATTGAGCCGGTACAGCCCAATATACTTATTGCTTTGGTCATTTTTTAACTCCTCCGAAACGGCGGTCTCTCCTGCCGTATTCCGCTATTGCCTCGCCCAACACCTCCGGTGTGAAATCGGGCCAGAGGACATCTGTATAGTAAAACTCGGAATAGGCACACTGCCACAGCAGAAAATTCGACAGTCTGTACTCTCCACCCGGGCGAATGAGAAGGTCGGGATCGGGGATATCCGCAGAATAGAGGTACTTGGAAAAGCCCTCCTCGGTGAGCTCGTTTGCCTTTCCCGATGCATAGTCCTCGGCGTAAAGCCTTGCTGCTCTGACGATCTCCGCTCTGCCGCCGTAGTTTATGCAGATATTTGCCTGAAAGCCCTCTATGCTTTTTGAAAGCTCATCCGTCTTTGCGATAAGCTCCTGTAGCCCGGGACTTAACCGTGATACATCACCGAACACCTTCATTCGTATCTGCTTTTCGCTCATGTCACGGATCGCCTCATGCAGATACTTGTCAAGCAGCTTCATAATGCCCTTGACCTCGTCCTCCGGTCGCTTCCAATTTTCCGTTGAAAACGCATACACCGTCAGGTATTCCACGCCTATCTCCTTGCAATAGGTCGCAATATTTCTAAAGGTCTCGGAGCCTGCAAGATGCCCTGCCTTGCGTGGCATGGCTCGCTTTTTTGCCCATCGTCCGTTGCCGTCAAGTATGATGGCAATATGGCGGGGAATGATCTTCCCCGCCTCATTTTCGTTCTTCTTCTCTGCCATATCAGATCTCGAAAAGCTCTTTTTCTTTCTTCTCGGTTATGGAATCGACGGTCTTTACATAGTCGTCGGTGAGCTTCTGAATGTCCTTTTCGATGTTCTTGTAATCATCCTCAGTGATCTCGGATGCCTTCTGCTGCTTCTTGAACTTGTCAATAGCATCACGGCGAATGTTGCGGACGGCAACCTTTGCCTCCTCACCGTACTTCTTGACCTGCTTTGCAAGCTCTTTTCTGCGTTCCTCGGTGAGCTGGGGGAATACCAGACGGATAACTCTGCCGTCGTTCTGAGGATTGATGCCGAGGTCGGAGGCGAGTATTGCCTTCTCGATGCCCTTGAGGACGCTTGCATCCCAAGGCTGTATCATCAGAGTACGGGGATCGGGAACGGAAACGGATGCCACCTGCTGAATGGGAGTGGGTACACCGTAGTATTCAACGCTGATCTGATTGAGCACCGCGGCATTTGCTCTGCCTGCTCTGACTGCTTCAAGCTGCTGGGAAAGGACCTCTGTGGTCTTCTTCATCTTGCTTTCGAATTCGGGATAGTCTGACATGATATTACCTCCTGATTTTTCAGTGTTTTTCGTTATTTTGTTACCGTTGTGCCTATCGCTTCACCGCTAAGCACACGGATAATGTTTTCGGGATCTGCAAGTGCGAACACGATGACGGGAATGGAATTGTCCATCGCAAGGCTCGTCGCCGTCGTATCCATTACCGCCAAATGACGGGACAGCACCTCGTCATAGCTTATGTTGTCGAACTTTACGGCTGCGGGATCCTGTCTGGGATCTGCGGAATATACACCGTCTATGTTCTTTGCAAGGAGTATCGCATCGGCGTTTATCTCCGCTGCACGGAGCACCGCTGCGGTATCGGTCGAAAAGAAGGGACAGCCCGTACCGCCGCCGAAAAGGACGATCTCCCCATTCTCAAGTGCCTTGATCGCAGTTGTCGTATTATATCTCTCGCCGACGCTCTGAATGTCAACCGCCGTCTGAATAGTGGCGTTTGCACCGAGTCTGCGGAAAACGTCCGCTACCGCAAGGCAATTCATCACGGTGCCGAGCATACCCATTTTATCCGCCGACACTCTCTCCACCTTACCGGCACCGTCCTTGACACCACGCCAGAAGTTGCCTGCTCCGATCACGATGCCTACCTCGACACCCATTTCGGTGCAGCGTTTGACCGTTTCACAGACCTTGGTGACGAAATCAAAGTCAAAGCCGGTCTTCTTATCTCCTGCAAGAGCCTCACCGCTGATCTTTATCAGTACACGTTTATATACAGGTTTCATATGCTCCTCCATTATATATCAAGTATTCCCAAAATTACTATGCCTACTACAACAAGGAGTATCGATGCATAATGCTTCAGCGAAAGCTTCTCCTTTAAGAATATCCTGCTCCATATGACGGATGCGACACAGTAGGAGGATATGATGGGAGCCGCCAATGCAGCGTGCTCCGTATCCGCCAGTGCATAGACATATGCAAACTGACCTGCCGTTTCGAATATCGCACCGGTATACTTGGGGACCTCCTGCTTCGGGAAAAGCCGCTGCTTCTTTACACCGAGAACATATATCGCACAGACTATACCGACCGTCAGGAAGGTCAGCTCATATGCGACATTGGCGGAATCCTCATCCAAGGTCTCGAGAACTATGGTATCCGCAAAGGTGCCCATTGCATCAAGCAAGCAGTAGATTATGGGAAGCAGTATGGCAATGAAGCTCTTTGCGTAATGGTGATTGGACGCATCCTGTCTTGCTTTGCGAAGCTCCTCATCCTCCCTCGATTCGGTAACGCCGAGAGCGATGACTCCCATGCACACAAGTGCGACTGCGGCTATCGCCATCGGGGGAAGCTCACCGAAGCCTTTTGTCGCAAATATCAGTATCGCAACAATGGCCCCGGAGGAATTGCATATGGGTGAGGATATCGACAGCTCAATATATCTCAAGCCGAGGTAGCCTATCGCCATCGACACTATGTACAGCATCGAAACAGGCAAATATGTGAGTATTATCTCGGCATTAATAACCGTTCCGCCTGCAAATATCTCATAAGCTGCGTGGAGACCCATGACAAGTCCCACCGCCATGACCATCTTTAGATGGCTGTACTTATCCTTTGCATCCTGACAGCCGATTTTGGAAAACAGATCGGAGCCGCTCCAGCATAAAAGGGCCACGATCGCAAACACAAACCACATGACACACACCCACTCATTTTTTATCTAAAGTATTTTACCACAAAGACTCATATTTGACAATTGCCAAATGACAAAATATGCGGCGATGAAGGGCGTATAATTTGTTCATGGAGACTATCTACATAGACCGGCTGTTCGTGCTGAACTTCATTATAGACTACCTGATACTCATCGGTACAGCCCGTATATGCGGTCTGTTTATCCGCAGGCTGCGTTGTGCGATATCGGCAGCATTCGGTGCCTTATATGCCGTTTTGTCGATCGTCATCGGCGGCGATATGCTTTCGGGTGCTGCGATGAAGCTGCTTTCGGGTGTTTTAATGTCCCTCATAGCCTTTTACGGTGAGAAAAAGCTCTTACGCTGTACCCTCGTGTTCTTTGCGGTATCCGCTCTCTTTGGAGGTGCGATCTGGGCAATGTCGATGCAAAGTGACGGTAAGCTCTATTTGCCGCTGTCTTTTCCGACTCTTATCATATCCTTTGCCCTTATATATGCAGTCATGAGTCTCATATTCCGTCGCAGCATCGGCAGCAGAGATAAGCGTATATCCAAGCTCAGGATAAAGCACTGCGGCAAGAGTCTTGAGCTCCTTGCTCTGCGTGACAGCGGAAACTCGCTTTTCGACCCAATAAGCGGTGCCGGTGCGGTCATAATATCACCGGAGTCCGCAAATGCGCTGCTCTTGCCCTCGGATTGGTCTAAGCCCACGGAGGCAGTGCTCTCAAACAGCGGTATGCGGCTCATACCCTACAGTGCCGTAGGTACGGAAGCGGGGCTTATGGCGGCTTTTCGTCCCGATGCTTTGGAGCTTGACGGTAGAGTGCGTGACGATCTTATCGTTGCGGTCTCGCCGGTCGCAATAAACGGAGACGGCTACACCGCCGTCGCACAGGAGGATACTTAATGAACATACTCGATACAATCAAAAAATGGCTGGCGGAGCATCTTTTGCCCTCGTCTGCCGATATCTACTACATCGGCGGCAGCGATATCCTGCCGCCTCCGCTTGACAAGAAGCGTGAGGATGATGCCATCTGTGCCATGGAAAAGGGAGATGAGACGGCAAAAAAGCTGCTTATCGAGCACAACCTGCGTCTTGTCGTATACATATCACGTCGCTTCGAAAACACCGGTATAAATCTTGAAGATCTCATATCCATAGGCACTATCGGGCTTATCAAGGCGGTCAACACCTTCAACTCCGAAAAGAATATAAAACTCGCCACCTACGCATCACGCTGCATTGAAAACGAGATCCTCATGTATCTTCGCAAGGCATCGAATCAGCGTACCGAGCTCAGCTTCGATGAGCCGCTCAACACCGACTGGGACGGCAATGAGCTCCTGCTTTCCGATGTTTTGGGCACCGATGACGATGAGGTTTGCAGGCCTCTTGAGGAGGATGCGGACAGGCAAATGCTCGATCTTGCCATTGCCTCGCTTTCCGAGCGTGACCGTGAGATCATCGTCAAACGCTTCGGTCTTTACGGCAACCGCGAGCGTACTCAAAAGGAGCTTGCCGATATGATGGGGATATCTCAAAGCTATATAAGCCGCCTCGAAAAGCGTATCATCGTTAGGCTGAAAAGGGAGATCATCAGGCAAATGCAGTGACTTGATCGAAAATGTACAAAAAGACGAAAATTGTTCAAATAAATTGTTACTAAAATGATACTTTTCTCTTGCATTTTTGTTTTAGCTGTCGTATTATATTAGTGAATAATGTTCTGCGAAAAAAAGTTTTCGGAGATTTAGGATGGTTTCCGAAAACGCAGAAATATTGAAAGGAGAAAACATGAAAAAGTTCACCAGATTTCTCAGTACACTTCTCGTAGTTCTGATGCTCGTGACTCTTATGCCCATGGCTCTTGCAGAAGATGCGGAGGCTACCCAGCCCGGCGTTTCCGGAGATACCATTCAGAGCATCATCGACAGTCTCTCCGGCTTTGAGATCCCCAGATACGTCGTATACTGCAAGCTCAGCACTAAGCTGCCTGCAAGCAATGCAGAGGTCACTCTTACCAACCAGCTCACCGGTAAGTCCCAGACCTACACTGCAAATGCTCTCGGTATCGCACTTGTTCCCAAGGACAAGCTCGGTATTTACAGCGTTTCCGCTACCTGCATCGGCTCCCTCACCGGCCTCAAGTACAGCACCGTCGCCGGTATCAACTGGACCTTCAGCGACAAGATAGATTTTGAGACCATTATGCTCTACCCCGTTCTGAACATCGGTCTTAACTACTCCGATCACTTCTCTTACATGATCGGCTACAACGACGGTACCGTTCGTCCCAATGCTACCATCACCAGAGCAGAGGCTGCTTCTATGATCTTCCGTCTCCTCACCGAGGATTCCAGGAAAGAGATCTTCACCAAGAGCAACTCCTTCTCCGATGTTAATGCTTCCAACCCCCACAACAATGCTATCTCCAGCCTCACCGCAGCAGGCATCATCAACGGCTTCAGCGACGGCACCTTCCGTCCCAATGCTCCCATCACCCGTGAGCAGTTCAGTGCTCTGATCGGTCGTATGTTCTCCGTCGAGTACACCGGCGAGGCCTCCTTCGGCGATCTCAACGGCGGCTTTGCAGATGATTACATCAATCTCCTTGCTGCTCTCGGCATCATCAAGGGCGACGTTGACGGCAACTTCAACCCCAACGACAACATCACCCGTGCTCAGGCTGCTACCATCCTCAACCGTCTCCTCGGTCGTCAGCCCGCTTCCGACAGTGCAAACGGTTGCAGCGGCGTTAAGACCTGGACCGACTGCCCCAAGTCCATGTGGTGCTATGCCGACATCCTTGAGGCTACCAACTCCCACTACTACAACTGGGCTACCGACGCAGGCGAAGTTATCGGCAGCGACAACATGATCCACGAAGTTTGGACCAAGCTCCGCAACGATACTCCCAACTGGGCAGATCTCCAGAAGTAATTGGGCACATTGAATATTAAAAACACTCTCCCACGGGAGAGTGTTTTTTTCATATAAGCAAACAGACAATGCCCGGTTTCGGTGGAGCATTGTCTGTTATTTTGTCGGGCTGAGTTTAAATGCCCGATCACGGTTTTTGCTTATTTATCGAACTTGTCCTGCTTTTCGTAGTCGGTGTACTGACGGTCGAAGCATTTTTCCTCGGGCTTTAAGTCGAGGCCTATGGTGCCGCCGGGGTTCATGTTGTACTTCGGGTCAAAGTAGTTTTTGAGTACCTTGAATACTCCGTACTCCTTTTCACCGACATAGCCCTCAAGCCACGGTGCAAACATCTTACCTATGCCGTGGTGGTGGCTTATCGATGCACCGGAACGCTGAATGGCATCGAGGATGGTGGTGTGGTATGCCTTGAATGCCTTTTCATCCTGCATCTTGGTGAGGAAGATGAAGTAAAGATTTGCTCCTTGGGGATAGCAATGGCTCATATGAGTTGTAACAACGGTGTTGGGCAGAGCATGGCATACCTTGCGGACATCGAGGTGCACCTGCTCCATGTTAGACCAGTTGACGGTACACTCAAGGGTATCGGTGGTGATACCGAAGTCCATCAGCGTATCACGAAGGTAGGGGTCATTGAAGCGACCCTTCTCCCAGCTCTTTGTGACGATGCCGGTGAGAGGCATACCGCCGTGCTGACGTGCTATCTTGGAAATATTCTTTGCGACATTCTTGGAATAGCCCTTCTCACCGTCGGTGAAGCCGAGGAACAGGCAACGCTCCATATCCTTATAGCCGAGCTTGTCCAGCAAGGGATAAAGCGGAGTATCATCGACATTGTACAGGCGGAGCATCATACTCGTCTCCTCCTGATCGGACAGTCTGAACACGGAGGAATAGCCGCACTCATGCTGCATCATTTCCCTTGCCGCCTTCATCGCATCGTCCCAGGTCTTGAATATGTAGCTGAAGCGTTTGCGGTTTTCGGGCATCCAACGGAACACCTTGAGAGTTACCTCGGTCAAGACACCGAAGGTGCCCTCGGAGCCCATCATTATCTGGTTGAGATCGGGGCCGCAAGCCTCTCTGGGATAGTGGCTCGTCTGTATCGTGCCGATGGGGGTGGCATACTTCTGGGAAAGGACGATATCGGTTATGCAGCCGTAGTAGGTGCTGTTTTGTCCGGCTCCTCTGGTGACTGTCCATCCGCCGACGGAGGAGTATTCAAAGCTCTGCGGAAAATGACCGCAGGTGTATTGACGCTTTGCACCGAAAAGCTCGGGAGCGTTTTGCAGAGTCTTTTCCAGATCGGGACCGGACATACCTGCCTGAACGGTTATAGTCTGATCGATCTCGTTAAAGGATATGACCTTATTGAAACGCTTACGCATATCGAGGCTTATGCCGCCCTTGGTGGGCTCAACGCCTCTTGTAACGGAGCTGCCGCCGCCATAGACGTAAAGCGGAATGTCATGCTCGGTGGAATATGCAACGATCTTCTCGACCTGCTCCGTCGTATCGGGGTAAAGCACGATGTCGGGAACGGCATCGATGACCTTATGACGCAGACGCAAAAGGTCGTATGCGGTAAAGCCGTAGGCGACGGAAAGACGGTCGTAATCGGAAAGAGACCAACCATCCTCACCGACTATTTCCTTGAGTGCATTGATATGCTCCTGTGCAAGCATAACGGGGTTATTCGGAAGCTCCACCTTGTCAAAGCCTATATCGTCGGAGTATTCCTTAAAGTCATCGTCGGTGAGCTTGAATACCTCTTTCATCATCTTGTACAGCGATTCCTTGGGGTATTTGAAGAACTCGGGATCGCCCCAACGGAAGATGGAACGGTAGCTGTCCTTGGGTGCCGGGGTATTTACCCACTTAGGCTCGAAGCCCTTGTACGGTTTGTGGCTCATTAAAGCATATTCCTTTCTTTGAGATTGTTCATAGTCGCATACAGCGGCTTAACGTGTCTGTATATTTTCTTATAAACCATGTTGTACATACCTGCGTAGACCTCATGATTCTCCTTTATCGGAGTGAAAACATCCTTTTCGTGTACCATGCTCTTTATCGCATCGTCAAAGCCATCAAACTCACCCTTTGCGACAAAGGCAGTCATAGCGGCGCCGATGGAGCTTGCCTCATGGGTATGTATCCTCTTTACGGGGAGGTTAAACACGTCCGCAAGTATCTGGCAGGCAAGGTCGCTCTTTGATCCGCCGCCGCCTACGAATACCTCTTTGACATTCAGACCGCCTCGCTTTTCCATCGACTTCATCGACATATAAAGCTCAAGGCAGATGCCCTCGATTATCGCTCTGTAGACATGGTACTTGGTGTGGTAATCAGCAAAGCCGATTATAGCGCCGTAGGAATCGGGCTTTAGAATATCGGGTGTCCAGTAGGGCTGGAGCATAAGTCCCTGACAGCCTGCCGGCACCTCGGATGCCTTGTCGTTTAAATATGCCTCCGTGGAAATACCGAGCTTTGCGGCTTCCTCGGCATCCTTTTCACCGAACTCCTTGATAAACCAGCTCAGCATCCAAAAGCCTCTGTACACCTGTATCTCCGGATTCCATGCCTTGTTTATTACCGAGGGATAGGAGGGCAGGAAGTTTTGCGGCTCAAAGTACTTCTCACTGTAGAGATCGACGGCGGCACTCGTACCGAAGGATACCGCAGCCTTTGAGCTGTCGGCAACGGAAAGTCCGAGTGTTTCGCACGCCTTATCCGCACCCGTTGCTATCAGCGGCAAGCCTGCCGGTGCTCCGGAAAGCTCGGCTGCCTCCTCGGTGATATAGCCTATGACCTCGCCGGAGGGGACAAGATCGTACAGCTTCTCCTGCGGAACATCATACAGGCAGCGGGTCAGCTCATGCTTTGACATCCATGTTTTCTTCTTATAGTTCATCGGGATATGTGCAAGAGTATTTGCAGGGGAATCGACGAGCTTACCGGTCATGCGGAAGTTGAGGTATGCAGGCAGGCAAACTATCTTCTTCGTGCTCTCCCAAACATCGGGCTGATTGAGTCTGACCCAATTCACCTTGGATGTGCGGTAGGCTATCTTTGTGCCCTTATCCATGCCGACGACCTTGAACGCCGCAGTCTTCCACAGAGGAAACGGATCGTCAAACTCGCACTTTCTTGCGTCGAGCCAATGGATTATATCCCTTGTCGGCTTGTTATTGCCGTCGAGGAACGCCAGTGTGTCACGGATAACGGTGACGGCACAGGCGATTATATCTTCGGTCTTGTCCATATTCCTGTCCATAAGCACCTTGCTTGCGGCGCACATATGGGCAAAGTAAAAATCCGTCGTCTGCTCCGCCCAACCGTCGTGCCTGCGGATGTACGGCTCCTTATACTTCACCTGAACCTTGTCGACTATATTACCCTCCTTGTCGACAAGCACCGCTCTTGTGCTTTGAGTACCTACATCGTATGTCAGGATCAAAGGCTTGCTCATACTTTTTCCTCCCTAAACGGTTGTTTTGATTTTCTCTCTCACCAATATATCACTTGTCGCAACAAGATCGGCACCGAGACCGAGAAGATCCTCCTTAATGATCTCTCCCCTGCCTACTCTTTGTGTCAGCACAAGTGAACGTATCTCATTCATCGCATCGAATACTCTGTCCTTGGGTATGTCGCAGCTCAGCTTTACCGGTAAGACCGGTGCATCGGCAAACACCGTCTTTACCAGACTGCAAAGACTTCTCATGGGTCGGGTCATCTCACTGACGGCAAAGTCATGGCCTCTTATGCAAGTGTTTCCCGTGACAACTATTTGACCGTCCTGCTCCTCAACGTGCAAGGTGCAGCTTCGGGGGCATACGATGCAACTGAATTCTTTCATCATTCTACCACCTCTATTTCCCAACGTACAGTGGAATTTTCGTCAATACCGAACTTTGTCATATCAAGCGTCAGCTCCTTCATCTCGGGAGGACGCATAAAGGGATAGCCTTTCTCCCATGCGACTGTTCCGTTTACATACAGCTTCAGGGCGCATTTTTTGAGTATCCTTGCGGAACGGAACCAGAAGGTGAGCTTTGAATTATCCGCTTTGAGATCCATAGACTGCGGAACAAGGTACATAAAGCCCTTGCCTATCTCAAAGCTTTTGAGCTTCCTGTCTCCGATGGCAAATGCCGCCGCATTCCTTCCGGCTCTCTCTCCGGAGGCGGAAACATAGTCCACAAGGTCGTTCACATGAAGTGCGTTGCCGCAGGAGAACACTCCCTCAACATTCGTCATGAGTCCGCCGTCGACTACGGGGCCCTTCGTTCTCGGATCTATCTCAACGCCTATGCTTTCCGCAAGCTCGTTTTCGGGTATGAGTCCAACGGAAACTATGAGTGCATCACAGTCTATACGCTGTGCCGTTTCGGGTATGGGGGCAAGCTTATCATCCACCTTGCAGACCTCGACTCCCTCCACTCTGTCCTTTCCGAAAACCTTGGTGACGGTATGGCTCAGGTGCAGCGGTATATCAAAATCGTTGAGGCACTGATGAATGTTTCGTGTGAGTCCCGATGGGGTTGGGTTTATCTCATAAACGCCGAGAACCTCGGCACCCTCAAGTGTCAAGCGTCGTGCCATGATAAGTCCGATATCGCCCGAGCCGAGGATGACGCAACGCTTTGTGGGCATTGCTCCGAGCCTGTTGGTAAAGTGCTGGGCAGTTCCTGCGGTATAAACTCCGGCGGGGCGTGTTCCTTGAATGAACACCTGCTTTGCAGTACGCTCACGGCAGCCCGTCGCAAGGACTATTGCCCTTGCGGTATCGTGATGCAAGCCGTCGGAGCTCACGGTGACAACGTCAAAGCCGTTCTCCGTCTTTTCTATCCTCGTCACAAAGGTTTGGAGGGCAATAGCGATATCCTCCGAGCGTACTCTGTCCATGAAACGCTCAACATATTCGGGACCTGTCAGCCTTTCACCGAAGGTGCTGAGACCGAAGCCGTCATGTATGCACTGCTTGAGCATACCGCCGAGCTGCTCCTCACGCTCTATCACAAGGCAGCTTGCTCCGCTTTCGTGTACGCCGAGGGCGGACGCAAGTCCGGCAGGGCCTCCGCCGATCACTATAACATCATAATTCATTTCCGCTCCCCCTGTCACTTTCAAAAACCATGGGTGCGGCATCCCCGGACTTTTTGACCTGACTTACGGGCACTCCGAGGTATTCCGCAATTATCTTCGTCACAAGCGGTGAGCAGAAGCCGCCTTGACAGCGACCCATTCCGGGACGGAGCCTCTTTTTGATACCGTCCACCGTGGGCACACAAAGCGGTGAAGCAAGTGCATCGAGTATCTCACCCTTGCTTATCTCCTCACAGCGGCAAATTATCACACCGTAGTCGGGATTTTTGCAAATCAGCTCGTTACGCTTATCATCCGAAAGCTCACGAAGTCTGGGTGGTGCCTTTCTTATCGGGTCAAAGCTATCGTTCTTTTCCGCTCCGCCGAGAAGCTCCACTATCTCCCGAGAAACATCCCGGGCTACCGCAGGCGCTGTAGTCAGTCCCGGTGACTGGATGCCTGCAAGGTGATATATATTCTCCGTTTTGCGGCCCTTTTCTATGATGAAATCCTCCTCATAGGTGGGGGCACGGACACCGGTAAAGTATGTGATTATATCTCTCTCCGACAGCGTGGGCATCGTTATCTTCTGCTTTGCGAATACGTTTTTAATGCTCTCCGCTTTAGTCTCGGTGTTCTCCCTCTCCCATGTTTCCACGGCATCGGGGCCGACAAGAAGGTTATCATGCACCGTATGCAGTATACCTCCGCCCTTGGTATGGCTCTTTGCTCCGGTACTTGCTCCGACTATGGAGCCTATCGTGAACCACTTATTGCCTGCCTTGCGGTCAAGTATCGTGTTGGTGCCGCGTCTGGGGTGAATGGAGAAGAAGCGGTCGTTTGCCATCTGTGCTATCTTATCCGCATACACTCCCGATGCATTGACTACAAACTTGGGGTAGATCGTGCCCCTGTTCGTTTCAACGGAGATTATTTTGCCGTCTCTCACGCTCATGCCCATGACCGCCGTGTTGAGGCTTATCCTCGCTCCGTTCTTCACCGCATTTTCGCCATATGCAATAGTCAGCTCATAGGGGCTGACACAGCCGGAGGAGGGATTGGATATCGCAAAGGCGATTTTGGGGTTTATATTTGGTTCTACCCTACGCAGCTCATCTGCCAAAATGACCTCTGTATCCTCAATGCCGTCAATGTGCTTGCGACTCCATGCGTACAGTCTCACAAAGGGCAGGAAGGCTTTATTCATAAAGCAAGCGTACTGACCCGTTCTCGAAAACGGAACATCCAGCTCACGGCAAATGCCCTCGAACATATGATTTGCCCTGCGTATGTACTTGTGCTTTAAGCTTCCCTTTTTGAGATCGACACCGGGGTGCACCTCACCGTCGTTCCTGCCGGATGCACCGAGGGCAAGGTCGCTTTCCTTTTCGATAAGGAGGACATCGAGCTTATATCGCATAAGCTCCCTTGCAAGTGAGCAGCCGGATATACCTCCGCCGATTATTAGCACATCGGGGTGATCGGCCTCAAGCGAAAGATCGCATACCGTGGGAAGGTGCACGCTCTCCCCCGTGACCTCGTCGCAGACTATGTCGTTTACAACGTGGGTGGTGGAATACGGCGTTGCGGCGATCTGACCTGCTTTAACGGTCTCTGCCCATGTGGGAAGCTTTCCGGTGAGAAAAACGCTGCCGTCCTTGAGCTCCGCCGATACCCTTCCGCCGAACTCCTTATTCAGTTTTTTATTTATCTTGGAAATATTCATAACACTATAACCTCTGTTTGTAATTATACAAGGAATATAGTTTTCTGTCAATCAAGTTGCTGTGATTAAAGATTAACGCAGTGCATTTTAACACTGCGTTAATTATAGCTTCTATCTTCTTTCGGACAACTCACCGGAGCGGTAGGCATTTAAAAGCTCCGTCAATGCGTCTATGCGTTTTAAGAGCCGCTCACCGTCGTCGGTGTCTTTGATATAGCGTCTCCTGTCGAAGCTCTCGATCTGTGCTGCTTCGGATTCGATATCCGCGTTTTCTTTAAGTACACTGTCCACACCGTCAAAGCCTCTGTGTGCCTTGATCTTCAGCCCGTGGGAGTTATATACCAAGGTGTAGCCTGCGATGCCGGTGGTCTTTTGATATGCCTTGCAAAAGCCGCCGTCTATTATAAAGAGCTTGCCCTTTGCCTTGATCGGGCTTTCGCCCTTTACCGCCTTTACGGGGGTGTGCCCGTTTATGATATGTCCGCTTTCGGGGTCGAGTCCGAACTCGGAAAGTATCATCCTCGCAACGCCCTCATCCTCCCAGAAATCGAAATAGGGATTCTTGGGCTCTGCCCATGTGCTCTTGTCATCGATAACAGCACGTTCAAAGGTGTGGAACACTCGACCGGAAAACGGACTGTCATTGCCGCACCAGAGGTACCACATCATGTCGAGGGCGGATGCATCGCCCTGTGCCCAGCCGCATTTGACTATGGCATCGGCATAATCCATAAGGCTCTTTCCGGAATACCATACACCGCCGTGGCGTACCCTTGCAAGCTCTCCGTCCTTGGTCATGGGTATGCAGCCGTGGTACAGGAGATTGCCGTTGCAGCAAAGATATGTACTGCCGCACTTGTATATGAAATCCATATGTCGACGAAGTGATCTGCTTTCCTTGAATATGCTCACATATTCGTCAATGAGCTCGACCTCGTCGGGTAGGAGACTGTAAGGATCGTTTCTGTCAACGGTGTCCCACTGACGGTGATTTAAGGGATAAACTCCGTCCTCGAGTGTCACCGTGTAATCGTCGAAGTTTATGCGTTCCAGCATAAGCCTTCCGTTCATTCCGTAGCCCGGATGACGCTTTATGACCCTGCCCTCAAGCTTAAAGCAAAGTATGCTCAGTGCACGTTTTAATGCCGCCTTATCCGATGCTCCGTAGTGCCGCTGTGCATACGCCATCAAGGGACGCAGGGATATCCCGTAGCGGCGACCTAAGATATCCATATTGTCATAGTCAACGGATATACGCAAAACGGTGAATACACAGGCTGCACTGCCGGATGCCGCACCGAGCCACAGTATATCGTGATTGCCCCACTGTATGTCGATGTTGGGATGCTGCATGAGGCTGTCAAGCAGTCTTGCCGGCTCGGGGCCTCTGTCGAATATATCACCTACGATGTGTAATCTGTCCACCGCAAGTCGCTTTATGAGCTCCGCCATCGCAACGATGAGCTCATCCTGTGCCTTGGTTTCGATAATGCCCTCAAGCAGAGCATTGCGATAATGCTCCTGATTGCCGTATTCGTCCCTTTGCATATGCAGAAGCTCATCGAGTACAAAGCTCCACTTCTCCGACATCTGCTTTCTGACATAGCCTCTTGTATATTTACTTGACAGCATTTCACATAGCTGACGCAGCTTTACGATATAATCCCTGAGCTCGTCCTCACCGAGCTTTCCCTGCTCTCTGAGCTGATCAAGCTCCTCCCTCGGGTAATAGATGAGGGAGCACAATCTGCGACAAGCCTCCTCACCGAGCTCTGCGGCAAAGAGCCTGTGTACCTTCTCGGAAATAACACCGGAGCAATTGTTCAGGATGTGCCGCACCGCTTCGTATTCTCCGTGGAGGTCGCTTATGTAATGCTCCGTACCCTTGGGGAGAGCGAGTATCGCCCTGAGATTTATTATCTCGGAGCATACCGCCGCTTCATCGGGGTACTTCTCGGAAAGAAGCTCAAGATATTCTCTGCTGTAACAGCCCATGGTCTTACCTCCAATGCTTTTTCTTTCAATTTTAATACTATCATTTTATCGCTCTTTTTACAAGAAAAAGCCTTGTAAAATCTTCAGTTCAAAACATAAATACCGTAATTGAGGTAGGTCGCAAAGGCAGTCCACAGCACATAGGGAAGCAGCAGTACGCCGGCTCTTTTGTCCGTTTTGAAAAAGCTCACTGTCGTGAGCAGTACAAGTATCAGCATCACGGCGATCCATATAAGGGCAAGAAGGAGGTTTTCCGTGTTGAAGAATATTATCGGCCATACGAAGTTCATTGCAAGCTGTACGGAATAGATAAGAAGTGCCCTGCACTTTTGCGTGTTAGGCTTATGTGCCTTGTACACAAGATACGAGGCTATGCCCATGAGGATATACAGCAGTGTCCATGCTATCGGGAAAAGCCATTGCGGTGGCGAAAGCGGCGGCTTTTCGATATACTCGAACATCATCATGCCGTCCTTTGTGATATATGCCGCTATACCGCCGACTGCAAGGGGTATCGCAAGGCTCACTGCTATAGTTCCGATATTACGCTTCATTTTTCATCACCGCTATCAGTGTATGGAGCAGTGCCGATTTTTATGCAAAGCACGGATGTCAAGTATTGACAAGGTTTTATATTTTATCTCTTGACAACGAGAGCTTGGGTGGTATAATAAAAACAAATGTTGCAGAACAAATACTTATATGAGGTGTTATTATGCCACCCAAACCTAAGTTTACCAGAGAAGAAATCGTTGCTACCGCTCTTGAGCTTGTCTCCAAAAAGGGTGTTAATGCCTTGACGGCGAGAGAATTGGGCACTGCTCTCGGAAGCTCCGCTCGTCCCATCTTTACCGTGTTTGACAGCATGGAGGAGCTCCACGAAGAGGTCAGAAAGGCCGCTATGCTCCGTTACAAGAGCTATGTTGACAAGGATAACCACTCTATGCCGCTGTTTAAGCAGGTCGGTATGCAAATGGTTCTTTTCGGCTCAAAGGAGCCAAAGCTCTATCAGCTCCTTTTTATGCGTGAAAACAGAAACGCCATGAGCTTTGAGGATGTTTTCAATGGGCTCGGCAGTGTCGCTACCGATTGTGTCGATCTGCTGTGCAAGGAATACAGTCTCACCGCAGCACAGGCAAAGCTGCTTTTCGAAAATGTTTGGGTGTTCACCTTCGGTGTCGGCACTCTCTGTGCCACAAGGGTGTGCAATTTCTCGGAGGAGGAGCTCAGCAATATGCTCACCACCGAGTTCAATGCAATGATGCTGCTTGTTAAATGTAAATAATAAAAAGAGGAGCTTACGCTCCTCTTTTTCAGCTTGTCAAAAAAGTCCATTTGGACTTTTTGCAAGCTGAAAAAAGCCGCCGATCATTTTGAATAATCAAAATGACGCTTCGCTAAAAGCCTTGGTTTTCAAGGCTTTTTTGCGGCGGCGATCCAATTCGAGGCGGGTCTTGACCCCCTCGAGCTCCCCCGCTACTCTATCGTTTTCCTGTGTAGCGTAGTTTCTTGACAGCCTCAAAAAGAGGAGCTTACGCTCCTCTTTTTTTATTGTTCTCTTATCATTTTCCGCCAAGGGCGTTTTTAATGTCCTTGATCGCGATCTTAGCCGCTCTGCGTGCCATATACGGGATTATGCCGCTGAACTTATCCTCTATCTTCAGCAGGTTGTTGCACTCCGGTGCGTCACGCTCAAGGCGTATCGCATCGAACCGGCACCTCGTAGTACACAGACCGCAGCCGATACAGCGGTTCGTATCGATTACGCTCACACCGCAGCCAAGGCAACGTGATGCCTCCGCTTTCACCATTTCCTCGGTGAATACCAGTCTGTCATCGCTCATGCTCAGTGCTTTTCTCTTGTCGTGACGCACAGTCTGGCGATCGGGCACGTCGAAGCCGGCTCCGTCAAGTACGACGTTATCCTTATCAAGCTCGGTGTATCTACGCAGGTCACGGGCAATAGTAAGGCTCTGTCCCGGGTGGACATAGCGATGGAGGCTTATCGCTCCCTCTCGTCCTGCCGCTATTGCGTCTATCGCAAACTTAGGTCCGGTGTAAACATCGCCGCCGACGAAGATATCCTTCTGTGCAGTCTGATAAGTTACGCCGTCTGCTTCGGCAGTGTTCTTCTTGCCCTTTATCATATCGCCGGTGTCGAGCTCGCCCCAGTCGATGCTCTGTCCGATAGCGGCAAGCACATTGTCACATTCGATCGTGCCCTTGTCGCACTTGAGTGCGGTAAGCTTTCCGTTTTCGCCTATGAGCTCCTCGGGACGGTGTTCGAATACGAACTTCACGCCCTCTGCCTTTGCCTCTGCGACCTCCATCGCAAACTTAGGTCCGGTGTAAACATCGCCGCCGACGAAGATATCCTTCTGTGCAGTCTGATAAGTTACGCCGTCTGCTTCGGCAGTGTTCTTCTTGCCCTTTATCATATCGCCGGTGTCGAGCTCGCCCCAGTCGATGCTCTGTCCGATAGCGGCAAGCACATTGTCACATTCGATCGTGCCCTTGTCGCACTTGAGTGCGGTAAGCTTTCCGTTTTCGCCTATGAGCTCCTCGGGACGGTGTTCGAATACGAACTTCACGCCCTCTGCCTTTGCCTCTGCGACCTCCTCGGGATCCGCAGGCATATCACACTCACGTCTGCGGTAGACAACGGTTACATCGCCGCCGAGACGCACGGCAGTGCGTGCAACGTCCATTGCGACATTGCCGCCGCCTATGACGGCGACCTTCTTGCCGAGCTTCACTTCGTTTCCGAGGCTGACCTCACGAAGAATATCAACCCCGCCCATTACGCCCTCAAGCTCCTCACCGGGGATACCGAGCTTTGCCGAACGCTGTGCCCCGATAGCAAGATAGAAGCCCTTGTAGCCCTCGGCTCTGAGCTGCTCAATGCTTATATCCTTGCCTACCTCAACACCGCATTTGAAGCTTACGCCCATCTTTTTGAGCACGTCTATCTCTGCCTCGACGACCTTCTTTTCAAGTCTGAATGAGGGTATGCCGTACATGAGCATTCCGCCGGGTGCCGGATTGCGATCAAACACCGTTACATTCCCATAGCCCATTTCCGCAAGAAAATATGCACAGCTCATACCGGCCGGTCCCGCACCTATTATCGCTATCTTCTCGGGATACGGTGTCGTATTGCCCTTATGATACTTTTTTGGCGGTATGTAGCGAGTCTTCTCATCAAGCTCCTTGCTTGCAATGAATTTCTTTATTTCGTCGATCGCCACGGGATTACCGACAGTGCCCCTTGTACAGGCATCCTCACAGCGTCTGTTGCATATGCTGCCGCAGATCGCCGGGAAGGGGTTATCCTGCTTTATAAGCTTCAGGGCATCGAGATATCTGCCCTCTGCCGCCATCTTGATATAGCCCTGTACCGCAATATGTGCCGGACAAGCCGCCTTGCACGGTGCAGTACCGCTGTCGTGGCAGGATACGCTGTTGTCCTCACGGTAGTTGGGATTCCAGTTCTTCTCTCCCCAGCGATTCTCACTTGCAAGCTCCGCCTTGGGATAGGAGACGGGTCCCGACTTGGTACACAGCTTTTGACCGAGCTTTGCCGCTCCGGCCGGACATACGTCTGCACACTTACCGCAGGCAACGCATTTTTCCGGATCGACATGGGCACGGAATGCACTTGCGGAAAGATTCTGAGTATTGAAATACTGTGATGTTCTTATTGCACGGCAGGTGCCGAGGCTGCAATTGCAGATGCAATTTACCTTTTCCGCACCGTCTATCCTGTTTATCTGGTGGACATAGCCGTTTTCCTCACAGCGGACAAGCAGCTCCTCGATCTCTTTTCTTGTAGCGTATCGGCCGAGATTGGTCTCAACCGCAAAGTCCGCCATGTCACCGAGGGTGATGCAGCACTCCTCCTCAAGCTCACCGGTGCCCTCACCGAAAGTCCTTGCTGTTCCTCTGCATACGCAGGGAAGTATCGCAAACTTGCCCTCCGCCTCATCAAGCCAATGCGAAATGTGCTCTATGGGTACCGATTCGCTATTTAGCGGTATCGCCTTTTCGACCGCCATCGCTTGCATACCGACACCGGAGCCACCCGGCGGCACCATGGAGCTGATGGTCTTCAGTGGCAGGAAGGTCATCCGGTCGAACATATATATGCTGGTGCTTGTTTCGGGGCTTTCAAGTACCTCATGCAAGGCAGTCCATTCGCCGCAGCCTATAACGAAATGCGGAACGAACCATTCCCTTTGTCCGGTCTTCTTGTTTGTCTCAAACTCAAGCAGACCTATACCCGTCATTTTGGTAAGCATCTCTTGGATGTACTTTTCATCCTTGTGCATTTTCTTGGCAAGCTTTGCAGCCGTGGTCGGCTTACGCTGTCCCATTGCCAATGCTATTTCAGCCATCTCATCGGATACGATCGGTGCAAGACCAATGTATTCCGGCGACTCCTCCGTTATCTTCTCGATGCCGAGCTTGATCTCGACTCTGTCGGTTATCATCGCTCCGAGCTTGCAGATAAGTTTTCTCTCTTTGCCCATTCTTTGCCCTCCTCAATTATTAATCACCCTCGCCATCGATGATGCCATACAAACTTCACCGATCTGTCTGTTTTTAATCATATAATAGGACAAATCGCAAATCAATTGACCTCATCCATTTTCTACATTACCCACAAAAATACGGTGTTTTCTTTTGATAACCATATCCGAATATCGTCCGAGCATATCGGACACTATCTCAAAACTGTCCCATCAGTCGAAAAACGAGGAATCTTTATGATTCCTCGTTTTCGTCATCTTCGTCTTCGATTTCTTCATCGGGGTCTTGAGGGTGCCCGTTATAGCTCAGGGCACTGCCGGATACAAGCCTTCTGTGCGATACCTTCTTGCTTATCGCTCCTGCTACTCCGCCTACCATCGACTGTGCCGCAAGGTGCTTGCCGATTATGGTGGACAGGTTTGCGTCGGGCATAAGCTGCGATACAACTCCCTCCATTATCGAAATGCTTCGCCAGAACATGGTCATGGATTTGGGTATCGTTATGCCGAACCGCTTTGCGATATGGTACAGGTCGGAGAATATATCGACAGTGCTGCTCATTTCCTCCATGGAAACTATGCGGTACTTCTCAAGATACTCTCGCATCGCCTCATAGCAAGCATCCATATCCTCGACCTCGGCGTTGCATATGCTTATAACACCGTCTGCAAAGGCAATATGATCGTTTGAAACTATCGCCTTCATGCATACCTTTATGAGCTCCGCACAGTCCTCCGTCAGCGTTCCCATCATACCGAGGTCAAGCCAAACTATCCTGCCGTCGCACACATGGACGTTACCCGGATGAGGGTCTGCATGGAAAAAGTGATCCTCGGCAAACTGCTTTATGTAGTTGTTGATAAACCTCGTACAGACCTCGGTGACATCGTAGCCATCCCTTTGCAGTGCCTCGATGTCATTGAGCTCACAGCCGCCTATATACTCCATAACAAGGATGTTTTTGGTGCTCAGCTCATCATATACCTTGGGGCAGTAAACGTACTTTATCCCCTCTATATTATCCGCAAGGCGGCGTATATTGTCCGCCTCACACTCGAAGTCCATCTCCTGCTTTGCGACCTCCCACATTTCGTCGAGGACGTTGCCGAGATCCATGACCTCGCTTATGCTTTTGAGCTTGACGATGCCGAGTGCTCCCTTGAGCAGTCTTATGTCACGCTCCATTTTTTCGTATATGTCGGGTCGCTGAACCTTTACGGCAACTCTCGTTCCGTCAAAAAGCTCGGCTTCATGCACCTGTGCGATCGAAGCGGAGCCCAAGGGTATGGGCATTATGCGGCGGAACACCTCGTTCCAAGGCTTACCGTATTCCTCGCTGATTATCTCCCTGATCTGCACGGTGACAAGCTGGGTCGCATTTGTACGCAGGCTCTCAAGCTTCTTGCAATACTCCATCGGCACTATCTCGGGGTGCATTGAAAGAAGCTGGCCTATCTTGACATAGGTGGGGCCAAGCTCCCTGAACATATCGCACATTCTGTCCGGTGTCAGTCCCTCACCGACATTGTATCTTGCAAGGGTCTTAACTATCTCAAGCATACGCTTAACATCGCCAACACCGTCATTTATCGTATTTGACATAGCTTCCGTCCTCATTTCGAAATATCGGTATCGAGTATTTTGCAATAGCAGCTTTGCCCACCGTCATCCGTAAAGGCAACACTGTTGCCGTCGATGACAGCATAGCTTCCTTCTCTTACCGCAAACACCGTATTTGTTCCTATCTTCCAAAGGTAGACCGCATCCTCATAGTCGAGGCTGCCGTCTCTGAGTGCTTCTCTTATGCTCATGCCGACATCTTCGTAGCTGTAGCTTTCACTCTCAACGAGGCTTATCCTGCCAAGCTCGTTAGGTGCCGTCTCGGGTTCTATGATATAGCCCTCGAGGATGCTTCCGTCATCATCCAAAAAGCTCACCTTCGTAAAGCCGTTTACGCTACCGGAAGACAGTTCGAGCTCATTGGAGTTCGCAAGGTACACCGTACTGCCGCCACACCATATCCACAGGCAGCCGTCATATCCCTTTGCCGCTTTGACAAATTTTTTATAGTCGGCTCTGCATATCGCCTGAGCTTCATCGGGGGTCTGTGCAGCAAGTCCCTTAACATCAAGCTCATACACAGGTGCGATCTTCGATGCCTTGATAAGAACAAGCACCAGCACAGCAAGCAATACCGCAGCAGTCAAAACAACATATGCGGCATAGGATCTTTTGCCCGATCTCCGTTTTTTCGTATTCTTTCGTTTGTTCATCGTAGTCCTCCGATATGACGGTTCTTTTTATTGTACCAAATTTTTGACCGTCATACAAGTGCTTTAACAATAATTAGCGTATTTTGTTACCTGTTGCGTTTTTGTGAGTTATAGTGTAAATATTGGTGACCCGTACGGGAATCCTCGCCTGCGGGCGAGCCGGGGCACGGCTCTGACATGCCACCGGCATGTCATTCACTCCCGTGCCCTTCGATTCCCGATAACTTATGCAAAAACAAAAGCACCCGCAAAGCAGGTGCTTTTGTTTTTGGTGACCCGTACGGGAATCCTCGCCTGCGGGCGAGCCGGGGCACGGCTCTGAC
>CAYUQN010000002.1:0-70890 GCA_964446815.1 uncultured Oscillospiraceae bacterium
CCATATCGAGTGTTCATAACGGATTTGAGGTTATGGACACTCGATTTTTTATGCTTCTTTTGGAGAGCAGGCAAAATGCCTGCTCTCCTTTGTTATGCAGGGATATATTCTACAGCGACGCCCTGTCTTGTTTCAGAGATATAATGGCTTGTCAGAGGTGCTGCCGGAATATCGATGTACCCCACAAAGCGGTAGTGAATTGTGAGTCGCTGTGTCCTGCTTTTTCCAGTGCCCTGCGTTTCGTGCACCTCGATACGGTCAATGAGCTCCCGCAGCAGCGGAGCGGTCAACTCGTCCATCTGCATAAACTTTCGGATAGCAGCGATAAACTTGTCCTTATTGGCCGCTTGTCGCTCCGCCTCCGCAATTTGCTCCCGGAGTTGTGGGATTTTCGCTTTCAAGGCAAGCTGCTCTACATCGTATTCGTGGGTGATCTGCAGGAAGCCCTCATCGGACAGAAGTCCTTCCGCGTTCTTTTCAAAGGCCTTTTTGTAGAGCCGAGACACGGTTTCTGTTCGCATCCGTGCCTTTTGCAGTTCTCCCTCAAGGTGCTTCTTTTCCTCTGCGATTTCCCGGTTGGATTTGCGTTCCAGAAGGTCGGCGAACATTGTCTCGTCGTCCCGCAGAAATTGTGCCATTCGTTGCAGCTCCAGTTTTACCACCTGCTCGATTGCGTCCGCCCGCACATAGTGCCGGGTCGGGCAACTGCCACGGTAGTCTTTTACATAGTTGGAGCAGGAGAAAAAGCAGATATTCTTATTGATGGTGTTGACGTGATACCACAGCTTGTGGCCGCAGTCGGCGCAGTACAGCAGATCAGAAAAGATGCTCTTTTCGCCATTCTCCGATTTCGGCGCACGGCGCTTTGTCCGCTTGATGATCTTCTTCTGTACCTGCTCAAAGGTGTCCCGGTCGATAATCGGCTCGTGAACATCCTTGAAGATGACCCAGTTTTCTTCCGGGTTATCGATGCGGGTCTTATCCTTGAAGGATTTTGAGTAGGTTTTGAAGTTGATCACATCGCCGCAATATTCCTGCTGAGTCAGGATTTTGCGAATGGTGCTGTTTTTCCAACGGTAAGGGTTTGGCTGCGTCTTTTTTCCGCCCCTGCCGATGCCTTTTTCGTGCCAATACGCTGTGCAGTTGAGAATCCCATTTTCCTGTAAAATGCGGGCAATGGTGTCGTTGCCCTTACCCTCCAGACACATACGGAAAATGTCCCGTACCACCTGAGCGGCCTCCGGGTCGATGATCCAGCGCTTTTTGTTCAGCGGGTCTTTCCTGTAGCCGTAGGGCGGCTGGCCCAGTGGTTCGCCGGAGTTGCCCCGGATACGATGGGCAGACCGTACCTTGCGGCTGATGTCCCGGGCGTACATCTCGTTCATCACATTCCGAAATGGGGCAAGCTCATTTTCGCCGTCATCGCTGTCTACACAGTCATTCACCGCAATGAAACGGATATTGTGTTCCGGGAAGAAGGTATCTGTGTAGTACCCAACACCGAGATAATCTCTGCCAAGCCGGGACATATCCTTGACGATGACCGCTGTCACATAGCCCATTTCAATGTCCTCAATCATTTTCTGAAAAGACGGGCGGTTGAAATTCGTGCCGGTATAACCGTCGTCCACATAGAAACGAGTATTACCGAGGCTGTTTTCTTTGGCGTATTTCAGCAATAAACGCTTTTGATTGGCCACGGAGTTGCTTTCACCTTCCGCTCCATCATCACGGGACAGGCGGCAGTACAGTGCCGTCAATCCCAATTTCTCTTTTTTCTTTTTCGACTGCATAAGTCCTCCTCTCCGGCAGCCGAACACACATATTCCGCTGCCATTGTATCGGATGCCTGACCGGGCGTCAAAGGTATGAGATTGCTGACCACCGTTCTTTGTACACGGTCACGCAGATTGGTGTGTGAGCCGCACTCAAATTCTGCGGAAACAAAATAGGTCACATCTCCGATTTTGTATTCGTGGACTTTTCCGTCGGATACGCCGACGATCCAATTTGTTTGCTGTTTCATTTTCTGTCACTCCTTATCGTTCCTCACGCCCACGCTGGCGGATGAGATATTTGCGGTAATGCTCGCAGGCTTTGAGAACGAAGTCCTCAAGCTGCCGTGGGTCGGCGTTCGGCGCAAATTTTCGCAGCTTTTCGGTGGGTATCTTCACTGTTTCCCGCTGATTTGGTTTTTCTTCGCTCATAATGAATTGGATAACATCTCGGGTGAGGAGCCCTTCCCGGTCGGCCTTGTGCATCCGCCATGCCTGCGAATAGGAGGGCGTGCAGTCGTTGATTTCGCATTGCTCCAGCACATCCCGCTGGCTGTATTTGTCAAGATAGGACAGCCCCACGCCGACGGAGAAAGCAATTTCCTCTTTGTCCATCTTTTCCAGCAATTCCGGGATGAGGTAGGTCAGGCGGATATAGCGCTGCACGGTCTTATAGCTTTCGTTGGCAACAGCACCGATTTCTGCGGTGGTGCGGTTGCCCTCTGACTTCGGGACAGCTTGTCCCGAAGTTAAATCTGTCCGTCGCCCTTGATGCTTCAACGCTTCTGCCTTTAGCCGATAGGCAAATGCCTTTTCACTGGGTAGGATATGTTCCCGGTGGAGGTTGCTGTCCACCACGGCAATGGCGGCGGCATCTCGGTCAAGAGCGCAAATCAGCACGGGAACTTCTGTCAGACCTGCTTTCCGGGCAGCATACAGGCGTCGGTGGCCGCTGATGATCTCGTATTGGTTTTCTTCCGTTGGCTGGACGATCAACGGCGAGAGAATGCCATTCTCCCGGATACTCTCCGAAAGAGCAGCCATTTCCTCGTTGTCCTGCACCTTGTAGGGGTGCCCTTCAAAGGGGCGCAGTTGTTCGATTTTTAAGAGCGCCGGTTTCATTGGCGCTGTATTTTGGTTATTCATCATTGACCTTCTTTCTCTTTTTCGGGTAGTAACAATCACTCTCTAAGTCTTATTTCCTTCCGATTCCCGTACTTCTTGGATTCCGAAAATCGGCTTTCTGCGTGAATTTCTTTAAGTAGATGCGGTTAGCCTTGCCCTGTCCCTGACGGCGGCGCTCGATGAGGTCGGCTGCTTCCAGTTCTGCAAACAGGCGGCAGACCTTTTCGTGGCCGAAGTGCAGCAGCTCCTGTGCCTGACGAATGGTGAAATATTGGTACACCCGTCCGTGCTCGTCTCTCCAGCCGTTTTTCTCGGACAGGGACAGCCGATCCAGTAACAGGCCGTAGAGCATCTTGGCGTCGGTGGAGACTGGCCGGTATCGCTCATCGGTGAATAGCAACTTGGGTATACGGTAGAAACTGAACTTTTCCGTGTCCGGCGCTGTAAAATATGGGTTCATTGAATTTCTCCTCTCGCTTGAATTTGTCACGCTTTTCAAAGCGGATTTTTGAGGTTAAGGTGTTGCTGTATTGCCGGGTTGATTTGGATTCAAAAAAGCCTTGAAATTCAGTGCTTTCCGCACCTTAAAAGCGTGACACCGATGCCCGCTTTCGGCGCTGCCGTTCGGCTGTCTTCAACTGCTTTTGCTTAGCGGCGCAGGCCGGACAATAACGCTGATTCTTCGCCCTCGGTGCAAATGCCTGACGGCACAGCACACAGCGCTTGCTGCCGGATGGCTTCATTACCTCGGCGTATAGCCTTTCATCCGCCGGAAGCACAGCGTTTTTGAAGTAGTTGCAGTAGATGCCATATTTGCTGATGCTCTGGACGCAGACGCAGGGCTCGCCGTCATCCAGCAGCAGGCAGTTGCCAAACTCATAGTTGGCGCATAGCTTCCGCAGCAGGGCGTTGACCCTTTTCGCCTGCTGCTGCGTGATTTTGATGACCATTGGAAAAACCTCCTTCACTTGTTTCTAAAATAGGTGGTGGTGACTCTCTTCTCCAAAATTTCTGCGATTCAATTTTCAAGGTGCATACGGAGGCCCACAGAGCAGCGGACTATGATGGAACCTGCTGCCGCCCCCTCACTTTCTCTTTGCCGAATTTTTCTGCGAAATTCCCACACTATTTCAAAAAATATTTCTTCCGCCTCTATCAAGGCACACAAGAGGGTCCCCTCAATAGGTAGCCAGCGAGAAGGTCGATTTTTAACCCCCTACTAACCAACTGGGAAAATTTTTTGGATTTGAACGAAAGATTTTGAAATTTTCTCTCTACTAACCAACTGGGAAATTTTTCTCGATTTGTACGAAGTTATTTTTCAAATTTTTCTTAAAGATGCAAAAAAGGCACAGCCGACGGATCGATCCGAAGGCTGTGCCTCTGTGCTTATGAAATTCGTTTTTTCCTATTTTCGTCACGCTACTTGAGAAAATGATAGGTTTATGTTATACTATCGTCAGCTATCCGGAAGGGGAATGTTGCCTTATGCCATTGAGTATTCTGCTGAAAACAATGCGCAAGAAAGCGCTGTTGTCGCAGGAGGAATTTGCCAAAGCGCTTGCGGTATCCGTTGGTACGATTAACCGCTGGGAAAACGGAAAGACCAGGCCGAACATCACAGCGATGAAAAAGCTGAAGAACTTTTGCACAGAAAATGCCATTCCCTTTGAGGAAATTGAAACGGCGTGGCTGGCAGATAAGGAGTAACGAAGATGGATACCAAAAAATTGGATAAGTGGGCAGACCTGCTGTTGGATACAGGAAAACGCAACAATTTAATCAATTTTAAGGATACGAGAGCTTCAACCGTGGAGGTATTGCTCCCGTCTTCCGATGCGCTGTTCGAGAAAATGGATGGGACAACTTCTTTTGAAGTTTTTGATCCGAAAATCATCGAAGAAGATGATGATATTGAGGAATCTGCTGAGCCGGCTCAGCTGAGACTCGAATCTCCGGAAGAGGCGGACACTTCAACTTCAACTGGAAAGTCTGCATTTTTAGCACAGTATTCCGGAAAAATGAAACGTCAAAATCAAGTTCTGCTTTACAATGCAGCAATCAATCCGCTGACGGCTGTGAAAAACATTGATAAAAAGGCACGGGAATTTATTGAAGAAACAGGTGTCAACGTTGCGTATATGGCATTTGGCTTTATCCATTGGAAGGAAAGTGATTCCTCAAGCTACATCTTCCGTGCGCCTATTTTGCTTGTGCCAATTCAGTTGGAGCAAGCGTCTGCGGTTGAGCCTTATTTTATCAAAACAGCAGAAGACGACATCATTGTTAATCCGACCTTTTCCTATAAGATGGATGCAGAGCATGGGGTGAAACTCCCTGAGTACAATGACGAGGGGCTAACAGCTTATCTTGAGAAGGTAACGCGTCTTGTAGCAAAACTTCAATGGACAGTTACATCAGAATGCAAGATTGGTATTTTCTCATTCCTAAAAATTAATATGTACCGGGACCTGAAGGACAACGCAAAAGCGATCCTTGCCAATCGTAACATTCGTCAGCTTTTAGGTGAGCAAACAGGTGCGGAAAGACTATCCGGAGAGGGCGAATCTCTTGACTCAGTTACCAATCCGTTGATTGAACTGCACAGCGTTGTCGATGCAGATTCCAGTCAGATTGAAGCCATTGAAATGGCAAAATCGGGAAAGAGCTTTGTCCTGCAGGGTCCTCCCGGAACGGGAAAAAGCCAGACAATTACCAATATGATTGCAGAATGCCTCAGTGACGGAAAAAAGGTTCTGTTTGTTTCCGAAAAACTGGCAGCACTAAATGTTGTCTATGATAAGCTGAAACAAGCAGGGCTTGCTGAGTTCTGCCTACAGCTTCATAGTCATAAGGCAAATAAGAAGGATGTCATTGCCGATATTTGCCATACCTTGCGGGCAGGAAAAAGTACGGTTTCCTCTAAGGCGGATACGGAAATTGCCATAAAGGAAAAAGCACAGCATCAGTTGGATGCTTATGCCATCGGGCTTCACAAGCAGCGTCCTGTCATTGAAAAAAGTCTGTATCAGTTGTATGAGTCTTATGCTGCGTTTCGCTCTACACCGGATGTTGAGTATTCTATCCCTCAACTTTCTTCCAAGGGTGAATCCTATTTGACAGAAACGGTTTCTCTTTTGGAGCAGTATGTGGATTACATTCCCTCCGTTGGATATGATTATAGAAAAAATCCGTGGTACGGCTATATCAATCAAGATACATCATATCAAGCAAAAAGCGAGGTAAAGGGGAATCTTTCTGCTGTCTCACAATTCTTGCAGGCGTTGATTCCTCTGCAGCGTGAAATTTCTGATAAATATGGAATACAATGTGCCAGCATCAATGATGCACATAGTTGGAATGCCTTTTTCAGCTTTGCGGCAACGTCCAAGCTGATTACACCGTCACTTTTGAATCGTGAGCATTTTGATGCGGTAAATTCTGCACTGCGCAAATTACAAATGCAAAGCGCAGATATTCTTGCTACTCGCACTGTATTGAACGCAGTATTTGATGACGATGTATATAAACTGGATGGTGCAGAGTATCACAAGAAGCTGACAAAGCAGTTTGGAGGAGCTTTTTCCAGACTTTTCAATGCTGAGTACAAACAGCTTGTTACCAATCTTCGCTTGTGCAAGAAGGACGGGAAAAAGCCATCCTATAGCGAAGCTGTTGCGATGACGGAACGGCTTGCTTATTATCAGCAAAGAGACGCAGAGTTCGCTCAGGCGGAATTGCCAATCAAAGCATTTCTTGGTGAGGCATATAAGGGTGTTGAAACCGAATGGGAGTATGTGACGTCACAAATGGCGGCATTGGAGCAGATATTCTCCGCCGATATTGCTTTTGGGGCCCTGGGGCACTACACCGATTTTGAATCTGAGAGAGATACTTTCGCTGACTATCACCAAAAAATCGAAACGGCATTTGCCATCTGCAATGACAATACACTCAAGCAGACAGCCGGTTACTTTGACCAGGCGATTTTAGACATTTACGCTGTGCCGTGCATTTTGACATCGACAAGATTGACGAGTTGCTTGGATGAAACGGACAAGCTGGATAACTGGTGTCATTTTAGAAATCTTCTGTCTAAGTTGGACGACCGGCAGGCTGTCCCTTATGTAAATGCGGCTATCGGTCAAAATATAGAACCGAAGCATATTGTGGGGGCATTCAAAAAGCAATTCTACTATCAATGGATCGATTCAATCCTGTCCGGAAACCCCGTTTTGGCTGTATTCAATCGAATTTCTCAAGATAAAGCAATCCGAATTTTCTCTGAGAAAGATACGGAGCAGTTTGAGATCAATAAGGCAAAAATCCGTGCAGAGCTTTCCTCTATGCGCCCGTCTCTTGATATGATCGCATCCGGAAGCGCATTGTCGATTCTGCTTCGTGAAGGCGAGAAAAAGCGCAAGCAAAAAAGCATCCGTTCCCTGCTTGCGGAAACGGGGGAACTGGTTCAGCGGATCAAGCCGTGCTTTTTGATGTCTCCGTTGAGCGTCAGTACTTTCCTTGCACCGGACTCCGTTCATTTCGATGTAGTAGTATTCGACGAAGCGTCACAGATTTTCCCGCAGGACGCTGTCGGTGCAATCTATCGAGCAAATCAGCTGATCGTTGTGGGTGACTCAAAACAAATGCCGCCCAGCAATTTCTTCAATGCTACGATTGAAGCCGAGGACAACGATGAAGAAACCGGGGATGTAACAGACTTTGAATCTATCTTGGACCTGTGTTCGACATCTATGCAGCAGCTTCGGCTGCGTTGGCATTACCGCAGCCGTTATGAACAGCTGATTACTTTTTCCAACAAAAACTTCTACGACAACGATCTTGTGACATTCCCATCCTCTAAAGCAGATGCGCCGGGAATTGGTGTGGACTATTACTATGTAGACGGTGTTTTTGACCGCAAAGCGCATACCAATCGAAAGGAAGCAGAGTTCATTGTTGAGCTGATTTATCAGAATATCGAGAAGTATCCGAGCCGCAGTCTTGGCGTGGTTGCATTCAGCGTTGCTCAACAAGATTTGATTGACAAGCTGCTTTCTAAGCGGCGGCAGAGCACACCGGAAAAAGAGTTTTTCTTCAAGAATGACGGAAACGAGCCGTTCTTTATCAAAAACCTTGAAACAGTACAGGGTGACGAGAGAGATACGATCATTTTCAGCATTGCCTATGGCATTGATGCACAAGGACGCCTGCTGCACAACTTCGGACCGTTGAACCGTGTCGGCGGTGAGCGAAGATTGAATGTCGCAGTAACTCGTGCAAAATGCAATGTGCAGCTAGTTTCCTCTATGCACTATACAGACATTGATTTAAAGCATACGTCTGCGGAGGGTGCAAAGCTGCTTCGTGAATATCTTGATTATGCAGAAAATGGTAGCATCGCACTGGAGCGGGCAATCTCTGTCAGTCCGTTTGAGCAATTTGATTCCGATTTTGAACTTGAGGTGTGCGAATTCTTAAGGTCCAAAGGCTTTTCGGTGGATACACAGGTTGGATGCTCCGGTTTCAGAATTGATCTCGGATTGAAGCTGCCAGATAGTTCTGATTATGTACTTGCGATTGAGTGCGATGGCGCAACCTATCATTCCTCTAAAAATGCACGTGACCGTGATCGCTTGAGGCAGGAAATTCTGGAACGCATGGGCTGGAAGTTTTATCGGATCTGGTCTACAGATTGGTTCAGAAACAAATCGGTAGAGCAAATTCGTCTTTTGGAGGCAGCTGCGGATGCGGTTAAGAATCCTACAGGAGCAGAAGTAAAACCGATAGATAATCAGCCAACAGAAACATTTGAGGAGATCGCTGTTGAAAAGCACTTTGAATTTCCTGCATATAAAGCAGCAGACATCCACAAGCTGAGCAGCCAATATCTTCCTCGTGATTTTAAAGGAATGATAAAAGCTATTTTGGAAATTGAAACACCTCTTTCAGAAGATTTGCTTTTAAAGCGCATTGTTTGGTGCTTTGGGCGCGAAAAGGTCACGAACGTTGTGCAGCGTGACTACGAGCAACAGATGTATGGATGCCAGCGTTACGGTATTATTCGCAGAAACGGCTTTTTGTATCTGGATACCGGAAAAGAGATTCAGTTCAGAGGTCCGGGCGATATTGAGCGTGACATCAAACAGATTGCCCCGGAAGAATTAGCAGCCGGAATGTTTGAAATTTTGAAACAGAATGTGACGGCTGATAAGAATGGGCTGTATCGTTCTTTAGCGGCACAATGCGGCGTGACACGAGTTGGAAAAGCAATCAATGAAGCGATGGATACTGCATTGGATGCATTAAAGGATTGCGTCATTGTTGACGGTGATCAGGTATCTCTGAAGTGATTTTAGAATGAGGCATAGCATCGGGTAAGCAGGTCTTAGGGTGTCCCTAACGAGGCCTTTTGCGCAGCTCGGCAGAACGGAGTAAAAAGGCACTGCTCGCTCAGATGGCACAGACATCGGGCGACGCACTGTTTGGCTCTGGAGGAGTACAAACAGTCTGCTCGTTAAGATAATGCAGACGATTTCAGAGCAACGAAAAAGAGGCGCAGCAGGTGCTTACTTGTACCTGACTGCGCCTCTGATTTTCATCAAATTTTGTTGCTGCTCACACGAAAATGACCTCTGCGTTTACGATTTCCGTGGCTCGATTGCGGATGCTGTTGCTCCGCCTGACCCATTCCATCAGGTCACTTGCTTTGAGCTTTTCGGTCAAGTTTTCTCTTTCGGACAGTTCCTTCACAAGCGTATCAAACATCACCTGTGCCAGGAATTCCACCTCAGCAAGATAATCGTTCAGTGTACCGGCGGTCAACAGATTGTAGTATCTCACCCGGTGGTGCTCCTTCAGATATCGTCGGTGCCGTTGCCCCCAAATGCCGATTTGCACATCTTCTTGGTTGCTGATTTTGAGATCAGGCAGAAAATAATCGCCCGCCTGTCGATATGTGCCGCCCAGTTTTTCAAACTCCGTCATTGTGTTTCCCTCCATTCATCCTGTGTATATGATCTTGAACTTTTTGTGCTTTGCACCGATGATTTTCAGCAGCACTTCGTCAACAGTGTCGGTATATCTGCCCTCTGTGATGAGCCTGCTGCGCAGATCATTCAGACTCCCAATAAGAATCCGCCGCTCTGCATCATCAAGTGCAAGATGATATTTCTGTTTCACATTCTGCCCTCCTTGTGCTATCATTGTAACGGATAGGGCAGTAAAAATCGAATGTGCGGATAAAATTCTAAAGAAGCTGTTCGTGTGCGAGATGAAATATGTGTGTTTCTGCCGGTTAATTCATTGTTTTATGAAATCCGTTATCAGCACTCGCACCATGAAAAAAGCACTGACTTACGTCAGTGCTTTTTTCAATGATATCCGCTTCTGTCGGAACGGGTGAAATATCCTCGACATCATATCGCACAAGCGATATATCATTTAACATTGAACTCCGTTGTTGTCTATGCTACAATATATTTAGACTAATATCCCTGCAAGAAAGGAGAGCCGATAATGTCAAACGAAGAACTGACCTTTTATCCCAAGCATCCCTCGGGGCTCAAGACCCTGAGGATAGAGACTGCCGCAATGCCTACACTGTATCAGGACTCCCCCTTTTCCGTCAAAGCCTTGCACGATGAGTTTACGGCGGATGCCGATGCCTTTTTGGCAAGGTATACGGACAAGCGTTTTGAAGTCAAGGGTATCGCAAAGAAGATAGGGCCGGATGTCCACAACAAGCCCTCGATAGAGATATCCGACAGCGTAGACGGTCAGACCTACGCACTGACCATCTTCCCCACCGATGAGCACTACGGCAGGGTTTCCGTTGGCGATATCGTGACTGTGCGCGCAAACTACCTTGTGATGAGCAATCTGTTCGGAACCGTAATGAAATTCAGTGAGCTCGTCCTTGTCGAAAAAGCATAACGAGGAGGTAATATTATGATCGAACTGAACCGTCTCGGACTCGGGACAATGGGAATGTCCCTTGCACGGAATCCGGAAAACTCCGTAAAAACAATACACGCCGCTTTGGATTCCGGTATCACGCTTTTTAACACAGGCGAATTCTACAATGCCGGAGAGAGCGAGCTTATCGTTGGCAAGGCTATGAAGGGCGTTGACCGTGACAAATACTTTTTATCCCTCAAATTCGGCGTTCTGCCTTCACCCGAAGGCGGAATATACGGTCTTGACGTGAAGCCCCGTAATGTCAAGGGACATTTGGCATACTCACTCCGCCGCCTCGGTCTTGAGTATGTTGACATATACCAGCCTGCGAGAATGGATACGACCATTCCCGTGGAGGATATAGTCGGTGCAATAGCAGAGCAGGTCGAGGCAGGCTACGTCAAGCATATAGGACTTAGCATGGTGGATGCCGAAACTCTGCGTCGTGCCTGCAAGGTTCACCCGATCCACACCGTTGAGCTGGAATATTCCTTGGTGCAGCGTGATATTGAGAGGGAGCTTATCGCCACGGCAAAGGAGCTGGGCGTAAAGGTGCTTGCCTTCGGCACCGTTGGGCACGGACTGCTCCGTGACGATATTCTGACGGCTCCGGTGAGCTCCGGCAGAGCTTGGGGGATGCTTGCCCCCGATTACCGTGAGAACAATCTTGCGATGATACGCAAGGTCAAGGCTATCGCAGACGAAAAGGGCATTTCCCTTTCTCAGCTTGCACTTATCTGGAGCCTTTCGAAGTACGACCATATACAAAGCCTCATCGGTACCGCAAATCCGGAGCATTTGCAAGCCGCGATCGATGCTCTTAATGTCGAACTCACCGCAGAGGATATAGACCGCATCGAAGCGGCTATCCCTTCGGAAAAGATACTCGGTCTCGGAATGCGAAACTTCGTCTTCACCGACGGCGTAATGTCTCCTGCATGATCAAAATTATTCTTTCACACAGTACAAGAAGCTCCTTGCCACGGCAAGGAGCTTCTTGTATCTTGTGCCACTATATCACTCTTCACAGAGTTTTTTGAGGCTTTCCTCTTTTTTGAGCTGGAGCTCTGCGATCTTCTGTTTGCCGAGGGGGTACATGAATCGCAGGACGAGGAAAATGAGGATATACAGTATTGCGGGGATGAGCACGGAATCGGAGTACATACTGCCGAGGGTGTCGGCGGTTATCTTATCCGCATTCAGAACGTTGTCGGTATAGCCGATACGGAGCAGTGCAACGTTTACAAGTATAGCGGCGACGGTCTGACCGAGCTTGCGCATGAAAGTGAAGAAGGCGTAGCTTGTTGCTTCATCGTGGATGCCGTAGGTGATCTCGTTATAGTCGATTGCATCGGTTGCGATAGCCCAGACAAGGAGGAAGATGAAGGCATTGCCTATGCCCGACAGCAGGCATACCGCAAGATAGACCCAGACATTTGAAGTGCCGGTGACGTAGAGGATGAGATTGCAGACACCTGCAAAGAGCATGCCGTATGCACAGACCTCTCTGCGACCGAACTTTGTTCCCATCTTACCGGCAAAGAGCATTATGACCGCAACGGGGAGGTACTGACAGGCAGTGGGGAGCATGGACAGACCGGGAGCGTTGAAGTAGTAATTGAACAGATAGGGGTAGTAGCTCTGGCTGAACATCTGAGCCGCAAGGAAGAGCATACCGACGATGCACACCGCCATATAGGGACGGCTCTTTAAGAGGGTCTTGATCATTTTGACGGTCTGACCCTTTTGACGAACGGCAGGCTTAGTCTGAACTCTTTCCTTTGTCCAGCGATAGCTCAAAAGGAAGAGCACAACGGAAAGAACGGCAATGATTATTACGCCGATGAGTATCTTCTGATACGACATAACGGAAGTGCCGTCAGCCTGCTTGGTGTAGCAGAAGCTTATGAGCAGCATGGCGGGGATTGCACCGAGGGTAGAGCCGATGGAGCGGAACACAGACAGTGAGGAACGTTCCTTTTCATCGGAGGTTATGACCTGAGCAAGTGAGCCGTAGGGTATGTTTATCGCAGTGTACATCATGCCGAACAGAATGTAGGTCACATATGCATAGATGAGATACTGAGAGTCCGTAAGTCCGGGGATCTTTACGAACATGAGGACAGCGGACAGTGCAACGGGGACCGCAAGTATCTTCAGCCAACGGCGGTATCTTCCGCCCTCGGTGTTCTTCATGCCGTCGACTATGCGTCCCCAGATGGGGTCATTGATGGCATCCCAAACACGGGCTATGATGAACATTATCATGATGCTGACGATACCGATACCGAGAACGTCGGTGTAGTACTTTTGCAGTACGCTCTGCACCAGACCGAATACCAGCAGGGAGGCTGCGTCACCCATGGCATAGCCGATCTTGTCACGGGTACCTATACCGCTGGTTTTGGCGATGTAAGTTTTGTTTTCCATTATTTCACCTCTGTATTTTATTCAGCCGCCGCTTGGCGGAAAAGCTCCGAATATTTACTGTCCGCTCTGTAGAACACCGGACACTCGCCCAAGGCTGCCTTGACCCTGTATTTTTTGCCGCCGAGGTATTTTTTGCCGCTCCAAAGATGCACCCAATCGCCTTCGGGAAGCTGCACGGTTTTGCTCTTTGCACCGAGCCTTGTGACCGGAGCGACGAAAACATCGTCACCGAACATATAGGCATACTCGTCCCTGTGAGCTGAATGATCGTTTGCGGCCCAGAAGTCGGGGCGTATGACGGGTACACCGCTTTGAGCCTTTTTAACGCAGTCCGCGACGTATGGCTTTATCGCAGCATGAAGCCTTGTGAGCCTTACGGTGTAAGGCAATACTCCCTCTGCGTCAAACTGACTGTTTGCCCACGGTCTTATGGATTCATGGCTACGCATAAGCGGCGAGAAGGTGCTCATCTCCATCCAACGGATAAAGAGCTCATCATTGCGCTTGAGCTTCATAAAGGAGAAGAAGCCGCCGATATCGCAATGCACCAAGCTCACACCGGAAAAGCCGAGTGAGAAGCTTGCCGGCATGACACTGGGCATACCGTAGTCATGCGTTGTATCGGTGTGCTGATCGCCGTTCCACATGATCGGGGCATAGGTCTGAATACCGGTGTAGCCGGAACGGGTGAAGAAAAACACGTCTTCACTTGCGTATTCCTCTATCGCCTCACGGTTGAGCTTTGCCCACATGACAGGCCACTTGTTGTGCAAAAGCTTGGGGTCGCCGTCATGAAGAACGCAGTCCGAGGGCAGGTATTCTCCGAAGTCCGCCATCCAACCGCTCATACCGAGGTCGAGCATATTACGCTTTATGAGGACTTCCTTTGTATACCGCACCGCCTCGGGATTCGTAAGATCGAGCATACCTGCATCAAAGGTCGTCGACTTAATGTGGTACACGCTGCCGTCCTTATGGGTGATAAGGTAGCCCTTTCCCTTGCAGTAATTATAAAGCTCACTGCCCTTGACGAGATAGGGATTTATATAGCCGAGGAATCTCACACCACGTTCATTGAGCTTTTTGACAGCACCGGCAAGATCGGGGTAGAGCTTATCGTCTACCTCCCAGTTCCACCAGACCTGCTTGCCCATGATCGTTCTGTTCTCACCGGACCAGTCCTGACTCCAGACGGCGGAGACCTTAACGCCGCTATCCAGCATCGCAAATGCCTTTTTGAGTATCGTCTCCGTACCGCCCTGAATACCGAGTATCATGCCGTCATGGCACCAATCGGGGAGGTACTGTCTGTTCGGGACAAGCTTTTGAAGCTCAATTGCCAGCTCCTCGAAGCTGTCTGCCGTCAAAAGAGTGAGACTTTCGGGGCAGGAATCGAATCTGAAAAGGTATTCGCTTTCACCGAACTCCGAATAGCCGTCGGAGGCTGTGTCGAATTTAATGAGCCGCTTTTCGCTCGTCACAAAAACGGGCATGGGTGAGTAGGTGCCGATATCGCCATGTCCCTTTTCACGGTACAAAATCTTCGGCAAAAGTGCTTTTTCGATGATGGTAGATGCTTTAATGTGCTCCGATACGAAGTTTACGACCCTTTCGCCTCTGAGATCGAGCTTTCGGTATTGCTCACCGCCGCCGAAGATCGCTTCGCCCTCTGTCGCCGGTATGCGAAATTCGTAGGCGTAGCCCTCCTCACCGAAAAGCTCCGCTTTGATACCCTTTTCAAGCTCGGTGAGCTTCATTTCAAGAGAATGTCCGTTTGCGGAAAACACCGTTTTGCCGTCTGCCTCGGATATCTCGACAAGGGGGATACGCTCCGCTTCCCTCTCCGTTACCGATACCGTGCCACGGGAAGCCTTATACTCCTTCTCGCAGCGTACAGCCGTAACGAAGCTCGGAGTAATAAGCATTTTCTTCATTCATTCGCCTCCATTCAGCTTATGTTCAGCTTTATGTTTTTACCGCTTATTCCGCAAAATGCCCCTGCCTTTGCCTGTGGGGAATCGGGATGGCATATGAGCCACTTCCCACGCATCCAAAGGAGCTCGTCCTCGGGGGTGAGGCATTTATGCTCGATATCAAGCGGAGAATTTACGCCTTTTTCAAGTACTACGAGACAATTAAAGCCCTCATCCGATATGCGACAGGGTGCAAAATGCAGCGTTGTCGGGAATATCTCTACCGCCGTATCGGGAGGGAGATAAAAGCCCTTGACGCATTCGGAGGACAAAGCATTGTCCTTAATATCATTTTTGAGTGCAAGCAGCAGCACAAGCCCCGTTGTGCTGTAGTTTACCTCGCTGCACTTGTGATATTCGAGAGCGTTCAAAGTATAGCCGTGACCGTTACAGTAGCCTGCCTGAATATCCATTCCGCCGAACGCGGTCTTAATACCGTCCATTGCGTCCGTTTTCTCCAAGCTCTCAAGTGACGCAACATAACGGTTTCCGCTCTCGGGTATCGGTGTTGCCGCAAGGCGGCATGAAAGCTCCTCGGCACCTCCGATGTTAAGCACTCTGCCGTAGGCGCCAAATTCACTGCCCGAAACCTCAAAGAGCTCAAGGTCGGGGTTTTGGCTTCTTAGCCTTTCTATCATCGCAATCCGCCTCGCTTCATGTGATCCAAAACGGCAATGAGCCCTGCCGCCTTGTTTTCGAGAAGCCCGTTGTAGGGGCTTCGTTCTATTATTACGCTTCGGCGTGAGTCCACGCCCTCGTTCATTTCCGCAATAAGCTTTGAGAGATAGTAGCCGTTGTCGAATATTCTGCCGTAGAGCACTATCTTCTCGGGATCGACTATGTATATGACGGACTTTAAGGCATTTCCCAGTGCCGCCACCGCACGGTCGAGTATCGCCGCGATCTGTGCATCGCCGTTTCTTGCGGCATCGAGAACTGCATTTATATCAAGGCGATCCCTTTTACCGTCAAGCATTTTCCAAAGCAGCGGAGTTTTGCTTTCCGACATGAGGGACAGTGCATCCTCGCATATCGCCATCGGAGACGCCACCGTTTCAAGGCAACCGCTTTTGCCGCAGGCACAGGGCTTTCCGCCTCTGGGTATGATGGGTATGTGCCCTATCTCGGAGCATTGACCCGAGCCGCCGAACCAAATACTGTTGTCGGTGCAAAGAGCCGCGCCTATACCGTATTCGCAACGCAAGAAGAACTGCGAACTTATATCCCTGTCCTTTGCCATGAACATCTGTGCGGCAAAAAGAGCTCGGACATTGTTCTCCATAACGGTAGGCAAGCCGCAAAGCGTTGAGACCTTGTCGGCAAGGGGATAATCGCTGCAATCAAGAGCACCCATGCTGTTTCGTGAGATACGCCCCAGCTCGTCGGTAGTGCCTCTGACGGCGATACCGACACCGAGAAGCTTCTCCCTCGGGATATCCGATGAGAGGCAAAGCAATCTTTCACAAAGCATTTTCAGCGTTGCATCGGGCTCTGCCCTGTCGCATAGCTCAAGCTCCTCGGAGAATATCACGCTGCCGTCAAGCCAAACTGCGGAAAGTATCGCCTGTCTCCTGTTTATGAGTATTCCGAGGGCACAGCGTGAGAAGGGATCAAGCTCTATCATGACCTCCTTGCGCCCTGCCCTGCCTTGGGACAGAGCGTCACCCTCGACTACAAGTCCCTCACTCATGAGCTCCGAGACTATCTTCGTCATTGCGGCAGGGGTCAGTCCGAGACTTTCCGCAAGGCGTTTTCTGCTCATTGCTCCGTTTTCGTGCAGCAGCATTAAAACGGAGCTTCGATTTGTCCGTCTGACGTTGCTCATATTGTCACCTGCTTGGAGCACAGCTTGTACCTCCCTTATGATGTAGCTTGTTTCTGAGCAGTATCACCGCCGCACCGATAAGCACGACGAATATACCGAGTATTTTTTCCGTTGTAAGGCTTTCGTTCAGGAACATAACGCCTATAAAGCAGCTCAGTATAGGCATAAGCAGGAGGTAGAGCTTAACGAGCCACACCTCATAATGCCGCAGATTGCGATAGTAAAAGTAATAGATAAACGTCTGTGCCAAGCCGCCGAGCACCGCAAGAGCCCAAAATCCGATGCCTGCATCCTCGGGTATATGTGCATCGCCGCCGAGCAGCACCGAGGTACAAAAGAGACTCAGTACGACAAAGTTATTGTAATACGAAACGGTGTTTGCATCCTTGCCGAACTTCTCCTGTGCCGCCTTTATGATGAAGGCGTTTGCCGTGACGCAGGCTGCACTTGCAAGGAAAAAGAGGTCATAGGCATTGAAGCTTATGCCCTTGAAGCTTAAACCCAGCACCATCAAGACGCCTACCAGCATGATAGCCGTACCCAGCCAATCGGAGGCATAGAGCCGCTTTTTGTATATGATGACCGTTGCGAGATTCACCATCAGGACATCGGTTTTCAAAAGGGCGGTACCGGTACTCAGTGAGCCCTTCATGTAACCGAGGTTTGCAAAGAGATCGAGCAAAAAGCCGAACGCACCGATGAGCAGCAGTATCCACAGTCCCCTCTTCTGCCGCAAAAGCTTTTTGAAGCCGCCGACGGCAAACAGCTGTACCGTCAAAAATACAAGTGCCGTGCTGCGTAGCAAAAGCCCTGCCATATACGGCGATCCGGTCATGGAGACCATGAGCTTCGAAACGGCATAGTACACCGCCCATGACACGACCATACCGCCTATCATAAACGCTCTTTTCATTTCAGACCTTCGAACATCCTCACAAGAGCTGCCTTGTCCAGTGCCACGGGATTATTCTTCATAAGCGGATGAGCGGCACAGTCCTCCGAGAGCTTTTCGATATCCACATCACAGAGCTCACAAAGTCTTGTTTTAAGCCCCCCCAGGCTTTTGAAATATGCGATCCTCTCCGCCAAAGCCTCGGTGCTGTCAAGTCCCACCCTATGGCACAGCGTTTCAAGACGCTCATCTGCGTTTATCCTCACAAGGCTGTCAAGCGTAAAGGCACAGGCCTCACCGTGAGGCAAATGATAGTCAGCGGAAAGCGGATAGCTGCAAGCGTGACTTGCCGCGGTCTTGGGCTGTGCAAAGGCAAGTCCCGCAAGCAGGGAGGCAAGGGACATATTGCGTCTTGCCTTTGTATCGCCTCCGTCCTTATACGCAGCTTCGAGATTGTCGAGTATGAGCCGCACCGCCTCGGTCGCATAGGCATCGCAAATGGGCTGATGATTCACGCTCCAGTAGCCCTCAAGAGCATGGGCAAGGGCATCGAGACCGGTGTTCATCGTCGTCCTCGGCGGTACGGAATAGGTAAGCTCCGGATCGACAATGGCTATCTTGGGCATGAACACGGGGTTATTTATAGTCTTTTTCTCGCTGTCACGGCTTATTACCGATACCTGAGTTACCTCACTGCCGGTACCTGCGGTAGTCGGTATCGCAATGACCGGAAGATGCTCCTTCGGGAAATTTGCCGTCTCGTAATAATACTCAACGCTCTCGCTGCCGCATACGCAAGCGGATGCAAGCTTTGCCGTGTCGATGGAGCTTCCGCCGCCGATGCCGATTATGCAATCGGCGGAGCAGTGCCTTGCCATTGCTGTAACGCTCTTTACGCCGCTTAGCCGAGGATTCGGCAAGACCTCGGAAAACACGGCACATACAGCGGGAACACTGCTTCTAATCTCATTTGCACGCTCGGCAAAATGCTTTCCGCAGACTATGACACAACGGGAAAGCGACTCCCTTTCAAGTATCTCACCGAGCTTTGACAGCTCACCTGTGCCGAAGTATATCTTAACAGGCTGAGAATATACGAAATCAGCCATAGATCTCATCCTCTATGCTCTCGACACAGGCGTTGAAGCGTTTGAGATTTGTCTGTCTCCAATCCTCAAGTCCCTCGAGCCATTCGGTATTCAAAAACGCCTTTACCATCTCTATTGCCATCTCGGGGCCTACTATCCAACCGCCCATGCACAGGACGTTTGCACCGTTTATCGCCCTTGCCATTTTTGCGGAGTATACACCCTCACAGGCTACTGCGTGTACGCCCTTGTATTTGTTTGCCACGATGCACATACCTGCACCGGTGCCGCATATGAGTATCGCACGGTCATATTCACCGCTCTGTACCTTGGGTGCAACGGCGGATGCCACCTCGTAGTAGGGGTGAACCTTGTCCTCCGTCACCGTACCGAGGTCGGAGAAATCCGCACCGATCTCCGTAAGATATGCCTTTATCGCTTCCTTTGCGGCAAAGCCCGATTTATCGCTTCCAACAGCTATTTTCATCTTAATATCTCCCATACCTTGTTTACAATATTCTCCTCCGTAAAGCCCATGATCTCTCTGAGATACGGAAGCTTTCCGACTTCACCGAAGCGGTCGGGTACTCCGATCGCATAAACCGGGATGCACTCTGCCGCCAATGCCTCGGTAACTGCCGAATGAAGCCCGCCGATGACATTGTGATTCTCAACGGTAAGCACATTACCGGTCTTGCGTGCAGATGCAATTACCGTCTCACGGTCTATGGGCTTTATCGTGTGTACGTTTATGACCTCACAGGATATGCCCTCATCCGACAGCTTCTTTGCCGCATTCAAAACGTCGTTCGTCAAAAATCCGCTGACGAAAATGCTTATATCACTGCCGTCACGGAGCTTGTCCGCCTTAAACAGATCGAACTTGTAATCACTTGGAAAGACCTCGGGGGTCTCCTTGCGGAACATACGGATATAAACGCAGCCGTCATAGTCGTTTATGATCGGAAGTGCCGCTTTAAGCTGATTGTTGTCAACAGGCTCAAATATCACGACACCGGGGACGGAACGCAAAACACCGATATCCTCCATGCTCATGTGAGTACCGCCGTTGAGCTCAGCGGCGATACCGGGATCGGTGCCGATGATCTTGACATTCATACCGGCATACGCAACGGATATTGCTATCTGATCGCAGATCCTACGGGTGGCAAAGGGTGTGAAGCTTTCGATATAGGGCTTAAAGCCGTAGCTTGCGAGTCCTGCCGCAACGGATGCCATGTTCTGCTCCGCTATGCCGCAGTCGAACATCTGATTCGGGAAACGCTCATAAAGTGCCCTCGTTCCGCTTGCCTTTGAAAGATCGGCGTCGAGAATACAGACATGGCGATCGGCCTCCATAAGCTTTGCCATACATTCGGCGTAAACAGCTCTCATTTCCATATCAGCATTCTCCTCTCACTTCTTTTATCGCTTCCTCTGCCTCTGCTTCGGAAAGGTTCATATTGTGATTGCCTGCACCCTTTGCGATGACGGATGCGACACCGCAGCCCTTAACGGTGTTGAGTATCACCATGGTGGGCTTTCCGCTGCCGAGATTCTTCTTTGCCTCGCTCACCGCCGAGGACACCAAAGAGACATCGTTGCCGTCACTGACCTCGATAAGGTTCCAGCCGAAGGCACGCCACTTGTCACCAAGCGGTGCGATATCGCAGACCTCGGCAACACTGCCGTCTATCTGCAGCTTATTGTAATCGGTAAAGCCTATTAAATTATCAAGCTTCTTCGCAGCGGCAAACATTGCAGCTTCCCAGATCTGACCCTCCTGAGATTCACCGTCACCGATAAGGGTGAAGATAAATGCTCCGTCACCCTCAAGCTTGGAGCCGAGAGCAACACCGGCTGCACATGAAAAGCCCTGACCGAGGCTGCCTGTGGTCATATCGACACCGACGGTACGGTTCATGTCACAATGGCTGGGAAGATTCGTACCGCTTCTGTTGAGCGTCAAAAGCTCAGCCTTGTCAAAGAAACCCCTGTTTGCGAGAGTTGCATACACAGCAGGGCCTGCATGACCCTTTGAGCATATAAACCTGTCACGTCCTGCCATCTTCGGGTTTTCGGGATCTATGTTCATCTGCTGAAAATACAGCACGGCCAAAAGCTCGACAACGGAAAGGCAACCGCCGAGGTGACCTACTCCGAGGTGGCCTATGCACCGCAGCGTGTCACAGCGAATATCCTTGCAGATCTCCTTCAAATCTTGTTTCAATTTGAAATCCTCCTTATTTGATAAAAAGCTTTAATCAATTCGATTTTAATATGTATATACCTCTTTGTCAAGAAATAAAAGCATTGACAGCGGATGCTTTAAAGCTTATCATTGACACAGAAATTAACTTTGTTAATCAAAGGAGAAGCCGATATGAAAAACTTCACCCCCATCTATGTTCCGGTCGGTGCTCCGACCTTCCATCTCGAATCTGCGGCAGAGCAGTTTGAAAGGTCGAAAAAGCTACTCGGCAGTATCGACGGCAGGTTTATATTCCCCGATGAAATGCTGCTTACGCTCGATCTGCTCACCGACTTTCTCGACGGAGTTTCCCCCGATGTCGTGGTGTTTCAGAATATAACCTTTGCAAATGCCGCATTCGTATCCGAGCTCAAGCGGCGTTTTGATTGCCCTGTTTTGCTGTGGACTCTCCGTGAACCGGTGATCGACGGCGGCAGGCTCCGCCTCAATTCGCTGACCGGTGCATATTCCGCCGCAAACGCAATGCACGCTTTCGGTGACGATAGCTTCGGCTACGTTTTCGGTTCCCCCGATGAGGCTCGCACGAGGGCGGAGATAGCCTCATTCATCGAAGCGGCAAGGCTCAAAAAGCAAATGCGTTCTCTGCGTATGGCTGCTGTCGGTCATACTCCGCAGGGCTTCGGCTTCGGCAGAGCCCTGGATACGGAGCTTATGAACAAGTTCGGTGTGGAGCTTGTGTCCGTCGAGGCAAGGGAGCTGATAGCTTTGGCAAAGTCGTATTCCGATGATGAGTGCGAAGAGTATCTCAAAAAGTCGGAATGTGCAATGTGCGGTCTTGCCAAAACGCCCGAAAAAAATCGCCGTGACTATGCACGGCTTTACAAGGCTTATTCCGAATATGTGAGCAAAAACGGTATCGGAGCACTTGCATCACGCTGCTGGCCGGACTTCTTCACCGATTTCGGTACCCCGGTATGCTCGGTGCTGTCCATGCTCGGCGATGACGGTGTTGCGGCAGCCTGTGAGGCGGATATCTACGGTGCCTTGTCCATGTGGATGGGTATGTCTCTCAGCGGCTCACCGACGTTTTTCGGTGATCCCGTATCCCTCGATGAGGGCGACAATTCGATCACCTTCTGGCATTGCGGTGCAGCCGCCTGTTCGCTTGCAAGGCGAGATACCGGAGCGGTCGTCGGCGTTCACCCCAATCGCAAGATAGGCCCTGCGATGGACTTCGGCTGTGAGGCGTATCCCGAGGTAACGGTGTTAAGAGTGGGAAAAAAGCCGGACGGCAGCTTCAGATTCTTTGTGTGTGAGGGCGAGGCTCTCGATAAGCCCAAGCAGTTTACCGGAACCTCGATAGTCGTCCGGACAAACGGCGATTGCAGGAGCATCGTCGAAAGCAGCGTAAAGCAGGGCTTTGAGCCCCACTTTGCCGTCATCCGAGGTCACCACGCAAGCACTCTTGTAAACCTCGCCAAGCTCCTCGGTATCGAGGTATGTGAGTATTGATAACAAGCAAAAAGCACTGACTTTCGTCAGTGCTTTTTTCATGGTGCACGAGGCGGGACTTGAACCCGCACGCCCGGAGTGAGCACTAGAACCTGAATCTAGCGAGTCTGCCAATTCCACCACTCGTGCAAATCAATTGAGCTTAACTATAATAGCATCTTGCCGCATTGATGTCAAGTAATTTTCTCCACAATCATCGGCATTTTCGCTTTGCCGAGTAGGGTTTAAGGAGTGGCAAAGCGACACTGCGGCGAGAACAGCCCCTCCCCGAATCGGATCGCCGCCGAAAACGGCTTTGGGATCAAGGCTTAGTGGTGAAACTGTACAAATCGCCCGAGCCTCATTATGAGGTTCGGGCGATGGCTTTATAAACTTACTGAGCAAGTGCTCTTTCGAGCCAAACGGTGGCAACGTCCATTGCCGCCCAGAATCCGTCCTTTTCGCTTTTTTTCACGATACGGTCACGGGACTTAATCGTGGGATCCGTGAGCTGAAGCTGAACGGAGACCTTGCTTGCCACGTCCAGATCCTTGACCTTCTTGGTCTCGAGTATCTGGAGCATGATGATGTATTTATCCGCCATACTGCCGTAGTACACTATATTACCGGTACGTTGCAGAGGGCGACCCTTATATTCAAGTACCTTATCCTTTGCCATGTTAAGCCTCCTTTTAATTATGTCTCCGGCTCATCGGGAGGAAGTGCCGGATCTATCGGCGTTATCGGATCGATGGGATCCACGGGCACTACGGGATCGACGGGTGCATCGGGGTCAACGCCCTCCCAAATATTCGTGAGCTCCTCCTCGGTGCCGAATATATTCGTCGGATCGCCGCCGTAGGACATATTGAAGTCCTTATACGGAAGATCCTGATGCACAAGCTCCATGACGTCATGCCATATTTTGACCGCGGGGTTACCGGAGAAGTACATGGTCTCCGGAGTATCGTAGCCCGTCCAGACCGCACAGGTATAGTACGGAGTGTATCCGCAGAACCAACGATCCTTGTTTGCGGTGGTGGTACCGGTCTTGCCGGCAACGGGCATATTGTTTAGTCTCGATGAGCTGCCTGTGCCGTAGGTCGCCGCATTATTGAGCATATAAGTCATAACCCTTGCGGTATTCGATGAGAACGCCGTCTGAACATAGGGCTCCTTGTTGAGTATGACCTCGGTGCCGTCTGCGTTTGTGACCTTCAAATAGGTGTGCGATTCGATCATTACACCGTCGTTTGCGAGGGCGGAATACGCCTGTGCCATCTCTCTGACGGTGATACCGTAGTGCGGCTGACCGAGTGCCATTGCGGCGTAGTCCGCATCACTGTCGATAAGGCTTGTGACATTGAGGCGATTCCTCAGGAAATCAAGGGAAGCAGCCGGCGTCAGCTTATCCATTATCTGAGCGGAAACGGTGTTCTTGGAATCCTGAAGTGCCGTCAGTATCGTGATGACACCGTCATAGGTGTTGGGTGTGTTCTTGGGATACCAACCGTCGGGAGCCTTGGACAGCGTGACCTTGGTATCGTCTGCATCAAGCACCCATGTGCTCGGGGTGATCAGTCCGTACTCAACAGCGGGGCCGTAGACCGAGATGGGCTTTATCGACGATCCGGGAGGTCTGGTGGTATCCGTTGCTCTGTTCAGACCGAAGTTTATCTCCTTCTCACCGGTGCCGCCGGAGAGTGCGACTATAGCACCGGTGGACTGGTTCATTATGACTATACCGCTCTGAAGCTGAGAATCCGTAGACCCCGTGGTTTGGGGAAGCTTAGTCAGATCGGTGTATATGGAGTCGACCTTCTGCTGGATGTCCATATCAATGCAGCAGTAAATGTGATAGCCGCCGTTGTAAATGAGCTGCTTTGCGGAGGTCTCGGTGATGCCCTTTTCCTTTGCAAGATCGCTCACAACGTCACTTATAACGGTCTCAACATAGTAGCTGTAGACGTTATTCGAGGTGCTTTCGCCCTCCTCACTTGCGGAGTATACGAACTGGAGCTCCTCCGCCACGGCATCCTTGTACTCCTGCTTCGTGATATAGCCTTGCTCGTACATCTGCTTCAGGATATCCTCCTGACGAGCCTTATTCTCATCGGGGTTCTGGAAGGGGTCATAGAGCGTGGGCAGATTCGTTATACCTACGATCGATGCACATTCCGCAAGCGAAAGCTCGGAAACGTCCTTGCCGAAATAGGTCTGTGCCGCAGTCTGAACGCCATAGCAGCCCTGACCGAAGTAGACAACATTGAGATACCACTCGATTATTTGATCCTTGTTGTAGTCCTTTTCAAACTCAAGTGCCTGGAATATCTCAAGCAGCTTTCGCTGAACGGTGATGTCATCCTGATGGGTAACGTTTTTGATGAGCTGCTGCGTTATCGTGGAACCGCCGAAGGTTCCTCTGGAGCCGGTGAACATATTGGCGAAGGCACCGACGGTTCTGATCCAGTCAACACCGTGATGATCGTAAAAACGCTTGTCCTCAATAGCGACGAGGGCGTGCTCCATATACTCGGGGATCTCCTCAAGATCGACCCACAAACGCTCCTCCTCACCGGACAGGATGGCAAGCTCCTTCCATTCACCGCTTTCATTGTCCTGATACCATATTATACTCGACTGCTTGAGCATTACATCGTCCATATCAAGCGGAGTGCTCGGGATGATGCTGGTCTCGATATAATCGGCAAAAATGCACAGGAACATAAGAGCCGTCAGAATACCGATAAGAAACAGCGTACCGATAACACGCATGATGATCCTAAAGGTTCCGACACCTTCTCTGCCGCCCTCTGCCATTGCCTTTTCTCTTGCCATACTCACACCTCCTTGTCGGGATGTTTATAATATAAAAGTGTATTGAGATCGCATACTACTGCTGAGTAAATCATTATATCACATTATGTCAAGTAGTAGTGTACTAATTGTTAATTTTGTTGGAAATAATATGGGCGAAGGAGTTGATAAAATGCGATCAAAGATAAAACTAACGGTGCTGTGCGTACTTTTTGTCACGGCACTCGGATGCAGTGCAACGGCGATAAAAAGCTTAGGCAACGATACACATACCGCACCGCCGACCTCGGCGGTATACAATGAGCCGCAAGCCGCCTATTGGCTTTTCGACAGCGGCGGTTACGTTGCGGTTTACGCCGAGAACGATGAAAGCGGTGTCGAGATCACCGACATCGAGACGCAAACTCTCAACGATTACGACAGGGAGCTTCTCCGTGAGGGGATACCTGCAAAGGACAAAGCGGAGCTTTTGTCGCTGCTTGAAGATCTGAGCTCATAATATGTACTTGAATTTTACAGCGGTATGGGGTAGAATAAAAGCAAATCATACAGGAGGCTTAAAATATGAGCAAAGAATTCGGCAACGATTTTATCACAATTATAGATGACGACGGAAACGAGTTTGAGCTTGAGCTGCTCGACACCATGGATTATAACGGCGGCTCCTTCGCTGCGTTCCTCCCCACCGATATCCCCGAGGACGATCCCGAGTACGGTATTATCATTCTCCGTATAGTTCCCGACGAAAACGGCGACGATCTTTTCGAGTCCATCGACGATGACGATGAGCTTCAGGATGTCTATGAGCATTTCTCCGTCCTGCTTTTCGATGACGAGGACGAGGAGGAATAAGTTCCCTCGACACAGCATAAAGTATTAAGAGCTCTGCATTGTGCGTGATCGCCCATTTGGGCATTAGGCTCAATTAAACCCACATTTCCTATAAGGGATGCCGATTTGAATCTGCGGATTGCAGGCCTCCCGACCAAAAGTCGGACGTTGGAAGCAGCGAAACAGAACTTAGGCGACCCACCTGCCGAACCGTGCAGGTTATAATCGAGCCACACGGCAAAAGCGGAGCTACCCCGACAGCATATGCTGTCGGGGTTTTTCATTTCTACCTACGGTGCGAAGCAATATTTACAGTTTCATAATTTTCACCCATTAATTCGCCGTTGACTTGAGGCTCAATAAATAGTAAAATAAACTGATTTGGAGGTGCGGTATGGAAAAACTTTCTCACGCATATATAGTATCCTCCTCCGATAGCGGAGAGCGTGAGCGACTTGCTCTCTCACTGGCATCGGAAATGCTCTGCTGCTCTGCGACTAACCGTCCCTGCGGTGTATGCCGCAACTGCCGTAAGGTCAAAAACGGTACTCATCCCGATCTCACTTTCGTCCGTCGCCTGACGGATGATAAGGGTAAGCTCAAAAAGGAGATCGCCGTTGACCAGATCCGTGATATGAGTGCCGATGCATTTGTCCTTCCGAATGAAGCCGATGCCAAGGTCTACATCATCGAGGAAGCCGAGCTCATGAACGAGCACGCTCAGAATGCAGCCCTCAAAACTCTTGAGGAGCCTCCGAAGGGGGCACACTTCATCCTGTGCACGGATAATCCGGAGAAGCTTTTGATCACGGTCAGATCTCGCTGTACCGTGCTTCGCAAAAACTGCGATGCCGAGCTTTTCGGTGATGATGCGGGGAAGTCGGCGGAGGAATTCATTAGCCGTATCGAATCGGGGAAAAGGCATGAGCTGCTTTCCTGGTGCATGGCAAACGAAGCGACGGATAACGCAAAGACCAAGGAGTTTTTGGAGGCGGTAAAGGCCCGACTCATAATGTCGCTGAAGCAGCATGACACTGCATTTTCATCGGCGGAGGCTCTGCGGCTCATTGAGCTTTGTGAGCACTGCCTTGCGATGCTCGGTGTAAACACCGGCACGAAACATATTTACGGCCTCCTTGCCGTAAAGGGAATCGAGGAAAAAAGTTGATTGAAGTTATAAGCGTAAAATTCAAGGGGCGTGGCAAAAGCTATTATTTTGACCCTGCCGATAAGGTGATCAAGGTCGGCCAGCAGGTCGTTGTCGAGACCAGCAAGGGTCTTGAGATGGCCGAGTGTACCCGTACCAATCACTATGTGGAGGAGACTGCCGTGGTGCAGCCTCTCCGTCCCGTGATAAGGATCGCCACGGCGGACGATCTGCGTATCACGGAGATCAATAAAAATCGCGAAAAGGAAGCTTTCGAGATATGCCGTCAGAAGATCGCGGAGCACGGTCTCGATATGAAGCTTGTGGATGTCGAGTGCAATTTCGAGGGAAGCAAGACAATGTTCTTCTTCACCTCCGACGGCAGGGTCGATTTCCGCGAGCTCGTAAAGGATCTTGCCGGTATCTTCCGTAACCGTATCGAGCTGCGTCAGATCGGCGTTAGGGATGAAGCAAAGATGCTCGGCGGCTTGGGCATATGCGGAAGGCCCTTCTGTTGCAGCAGATTTTTGGATGATTTCCAGCCGGTATCGACAAAGATGGCAAAGGTGCAGTCCATGTCCTTAAACCCCGGTAAGATATCCGGCACCTGCGGAAGACTCATGTGCTGTCTGAGATATGAGCAGGAGGCGTATGAGGAGCTTGTCAAGAGCGTTCCCAAGCAGGGTGCCTTCGTTGAAACTCCCGATGGCTACGGCAATGTCACGCAGGTAAATCTCCTGCGTCAGCTCGTCAAGGTAAAGCTTGACGGTGAGGGTGACGATACGGTCAAGACCTTCCGTTCCGTTGAGGTCGCGACCGTACCCGGTGGCAGACCCAAGGACGGTGAGGCACCTCCCTCCGTGCTGAAATATATACCGGAGCCCGAGCCGGAACCGGAGATCGAGAACGAATGGGCTTTGCCCTCCATGTTCACCGAGGATGCTCCGACCGAGGAGGAGAAGCCCGAGGAGCTAAAGCCTGCAAAGAGCCGTCGCAATCGCAGGCACCGTCAGAAGCCCAAAAACGGCGAAAAGAAGCAGACTGCCGAAAAGAAGCAGACTGTTGAGAAGAAGGAGCAGCCCACACACGTCGAGGTTCATGAGAAACAGACCGTGCGTGCAAAGTCCAAGCACAACGCCGCAAGAAAGAAAAAGCCCGAGATCCCCAAGGAAAAGCCGGTAGAGGTCAAGGAGATAGCGGTAGCTCCTTCCAAGGAGGATGCACCCAAGAAAAAGAACAACAATAACCGACGTCGCTATTACCGCCACGGAAAGCCGAAAAACAAACAAGGCGGTGAAGCTGCAAAGCAATAACGGAGGTATCCGATATGAGCGTTAAAACGGAAAAGCCGAAAAAGGAAAAGAAGCCCAAGAAGCTGCACGGACCTATGAAAATGAGCGTCAAGGTGTCGATCACCCTCGGTGCTCTGCTTATCGCGTTTATAGTTGTGGCACTGAGCTTCGGCTCCGGTGCAATGACATTTAAGCCCGGCTCCGTGCAATCGCACGATGAGCCTACGGACGTATCCGAATCCCCTGTCGTCAACGATGACGGCACCGTAGTTCCGCAGGCCAAGAAGTATACCGTCCTCGTATCCGTCGGCTACGGCGGAACGGCAAGCCCCGAGGGCAGCATCAGTGTTGAGGAAAACGGTGCGATAACCATAGGCTTCACTCCCGATGAGGGCTATGAGATCCTGTCCGTCACGGTAGACGGTCAGGATGTCGGAGCAAAGACAAGCTATACCCTCTCAAACGTCAGGGAGAATCACAGCGTCGTGGTAACCTTCGAAAAGCTGCCGGAGCCCTCTCCCAGTCCCAGTCCCTCTCCCGAGGTTCAACCCGAAGAATAACGGAGGAGCGAATGGAAGGAATACTCAAGACCCTCTTTTGGGCAATGGTGCCCGTTTCCGAGATCAGGGGGGCCATCCCCGTCGGTATCGCCAACGGTGTCGATCCGTGGCTTGCGTATGCCATCGGAGTTGTCGGCAATATGCTGCCGATACCGCTGCTTATCCTGCTCACCCGTCGTGTGCTGCTGTGGATGAATAAGCACAATATCCTCACCGGATTTTCAAATTGGCTTCAGCGTAAGGGTGAGGAAAAGGGAAAGGTCGTTCAGACGTATTCGTTCTGGGGACTTTTGATCCTCGTTGCGATCCCCCTCCCTGGGACGGGTGCGTGGACGGGTGCTCTCGTGGCATCGCTGCTGAATATGCGGCTGAGAAGTGCCCTGCCGTCGATCGGTCTGGGTGTCATGATAGCAGGACTTATAGTCATTGCCGTCACCATGGGTGTCATCTCCGTCGGTAATTTGATTTGAGATATAAGCTGAGGGGCGGTAGCGGTTCGACTTCTCTCAACTTAAGCAAGCCTCCCATCCAAAAGGATGGGAGGCTTTTTCAGCTTCTGCGGTAGCTTGCCATAAACTGAGGGGAGTCGAGCATTCGGTATTATTTGACTGTACAGAATAATATTCCTTGCTATTCCGTCAAAAGACTGTTAAAATGTTTGATAACAAATCCTTTAAGGGGTGTTATTATGGACGATCTGCAAACCAGAAAGAGAAATCTGATAATGTTTCCGCTCGGCACCATAGGACGTGACATGGTATACAACCTGTTCATAAACTTCCTCATGGTGTACATACTCTTTACCCGCAATCTGACCGTTGCTCAGCTATCCGCAATAACGGTCATCACCATCGCTGCAAGAGTTTTCGATGCACTAAACGACCCCATCATGGGCAACATCATCGAACGCACCCGTACCCGTTGGGGCAAGTTCAAGCCTTGGCTCGTCATCGGTATACTCTCGACAAGTGTTGTCATCTACCTCATGTTCAACACCGATCTTCAGGGCTGGAGCTTCGTATGGTTCTTCGGTGTCATGTACTTCATGTACTCGATAACCTACACCATGCACGACATCTCCTACTGGGGCATGGTACCTGCTCTGTCCTCCGATGCAAACGCTCGAAATCAGTTCACCTCAAGAGCGACCCTGTGTGCAGGTATCGGCGGCACCATCGCCTCCATGCTCATCCCCATGCTCACTACCGGTGATATGGCGATCGGCGGTTCGGCAAAAACCGCCTACGGCACCATCGCAACGGTCATTTGCATCCTTGCGCCGCTGTTTCTGTGCTTCACCGTGTTTGGTGTCAAGGAACGCCGTGACTACAAGGAAGCTCCTCCCATCAGCTTCAAAAAGATCTGGAAGACCATCACCGGCAACGATCAGCTCCTTTGGGTATCCCTTGCATTCCTTATCCAGCAGGTCGGCAACGGTATCGTTATCGGCGGCATAGGCTCGATCTATGTGTACTTCGACTTCGGCTATGAGGGCGGACTGTACACCATCTTCTCCACCATCGGTATGGCGGCAACGGCATTCCTCATGATCTTCTATCCTGCAATCTCAAGACGTATCGACCGCAAGCCGCTTATGCGTAAGCTGCTTTATATTTCCCTTGTGGGCTATGTTGTGACGATAGGTGCAGGACTTCTGCTCACCGCAAGCACCCTCAAGTTCATTCTCATCGTCCTCGGCTATATGCTCTCAAACTTCGGTCAGTACGGCTTCTACCTTGTCATGATGATCTCCATTCTCAACACCGTTGAATACAATGAGTACATGACCGGTGACCGTGACGAGGCTATAATCTCCTCACTGCGTCCCTTCCTGACCAAGCTCGGCGGTGCCATCGTCGTTCTCATCACCAACGTGAGCTACATTATATTCAAGGTCACCGATTTCTCAAACGGCATATCCGATATCGAAAACGCGGCATCCAAGGCAACGGAGCTTGCCAAGGGCGATGCCGACAAGATAGCTCAGATAGCAGCGGACAAATCCGCCGATATCGCAAATATCTTAAACGGTGTCAGCAGCACCCAGATCACCGGACTTCTCCTGTGCATGACCCTGCTCCCCTGCGTTTTGATGCTTCTTTCCTACTTCATCTACAAGCGTCATTATAAGCTTGACGAAAAGGAATACGACCGCATTTGTGCCGTTATCGAGGAGCGGAAGGTGAAGGACGCATGAGCCTGACCTCGTTTGTACTGCGATTTGCTTCTCCGCCGCCTAAGGTGGAGGAGCATGACCGCTATCTGTTCATAGGGCCGCATCCGGACGATATCGAGATAGGAGCCGGTGCGACTGCCGCAAAGCTCGCAGCCATGGGCAAAAAGCTCTGCTTCCTCATATGCACCGACGGTCGCTTCGGCTCGGAGACAGTAGCTCCCGATGAGCTTATCGAGATACGCAAGGCAGAGGCAATTAAAAGTGCGAAAATGCTCGGCGTTACAGATGTTCGGTTTTTGGGCTTGTGCGACGGCGGCTTTTACGATGAGACGGAGCTGTGCCGAGGTATCGCAAAGACGATAGGCGACTTCAAGCCCGATCTCGTTCTTGCGCCCGACTGCTTTGTGGCAAGCGAGTCTCACACCGATCATCTCAACGTTGGCAAGGCTGCTGCAAGAGCAGCGTACTTTGCACCCTACTCCGGTGTTGCCGCGGCAATGGGTGCGGATAGTGCCGATGTCAAGGGCATAGCCTATTACATGACGGCAAAGCCCAACCGCTATGTTTTGACCTCGAGTGAGCTTGTGCGGCTTCAACTCGACTCCGTTGCAAAGTGCCATGTCAGCCAGTTTGATGCAGACGGCATGAAGGCACTGTCACTGTATCTGAGGATACGCTCTCTCGATTTCGGGTTGAGAAATCTGAGCTCCCACGCCGAGGGCTTCCGCTGCATCAGTGCCCAGGGTATGCACTGTATGCCCGAATCCGACTTCATTTGAATCAAACGCATAGTGCATAGAAAAACAGCCAAGGCGGAAGCCTTGGCTGTTTGGCTTTTCAATTATTCCTCCTCGGCGGGAGGGAGGAGCTTTACAAGAAGCTTTTCGACCCTGAGCCCGTCCATTTGGAGCACGGTCACGGAGAAGCCCTCGTATTCAAACGAATCTCCGACCTTGGGGAAGCTGCCGAACATCTCGATAGTCCAGCCGCCGACAGTCTCGCTTTCGAAATCAAAGCTGTCCTCGCTGAGCTCCATAAGCTCAACGAAGTCGGATATGACCATATCGCCGTCCAGCTCAAACTGACCGTCGGGTCTTTCGACGACTTCTTCCTCGACCTCGTCGGTCTCGTCCCAGATCTCACCGACAAGCTGCTCCAAAACGTCCTCCATCGACAAAACGCCGAGGGTGCCGCCGTATTCGTCAACGACTATCGCAAGGTGCTGCTTTGCATGGCGAAGCTCACTGAGCACCGCAGGCAGCTTCATCGTCTTATACACATAGCACACGGGCATAAGCAGACCGCGAATGTCGGGTTTTTCATCACCGGCAAGTGCCTTGAGGAAGTGATTGAGGTACAAAACGCCTATCACATTGTCAACGCCATCTTCGTAAACGGGAATACGGGAGAAAGGCGATTCGTCAATGACCTTCATGATATCGTCCCAATCGTCCTCAACATCGAGGGCAAGCATATCGACTCTTGCGGTCATGACCTCGTATGCCATAATATCGGAGAAGTCGATCGCAGCCTGAACAAGCTCGGATCTGTCCTCATCCAATACGGCTTCGTCTTCCGCCGTCTCGATTATCGAGGAAAGCTCCTCGACCGCCGCATCGTCATCATCGCCCTTATCCTCACCCTTGAGAGGCAGACAAATGAGACGGACAAGACCCACAACAAGCCAGATCAGTGGCTTTAAGATAATGCCCAGACCTCTGACGATATACGCATGACGCAAAGCGATGCGGTTTGCACTGCCCTTTGCGACGATCTTGGGCATAGTCTCACCGAAGATGATGACCAGTAGCGTAATGGTCAAGGTGGATACCCACGCATAATCGTCACCCAAAAGCTCGATGACGGCAAGGGAGCCGAGAGAGGATGCCGCGATATTGACAAGGTTATTGCCTATGAGTATTGCCGAAAGGGTATCGTCGAATTTATCGACTATCTTCACTGCGACGGCGGCGGATTTTTTACCGTCCTCCATCGACTTTTCAAGCCTCACTCTGTTGCAGGCGGAGTACGCCATTTCGGAGGAGGAGAAGAAGTTGGAGCAGCACACGCAAATGATTATAGCTACGATATAGAAGCTTATCATACCGTGCCCTCACCTCCTTCCTCGATATGGGAAAGGCTGAGCCGCATTATACGGTTATGCACCATTTCCGTCACCGTGACTTTGAGCCCGTGATAAAGGAAGCTGTCACCGACAGAGGGAATGGCGGCAAATTGCTCATATGCCCATTTGCCGAGAAGCTTATTATATGTATCGTCGTCCTCATCGGGATCGTCAAACTCCAAAAGCTCGAAAACATCCGTCAGTGCCATTTCCGCTTCACAGTCCCAAGCACCGTCGGGGGATTGACGATAGGGCTCGGAAACATCGTCGTCCTCGTCCCAGATCTCACCGACAAGCTCCTCAAGGATGTCCTCGACCGTAACGATGCCGAGGGTGCCGCCGTAGCTATCCGTCACGACAGCCATATTGAGACGCTTTTTGCTCATAACGGGGAGCAGATCGTCGATCATCATCGACTCGTGGACAAAATATGCCTCGTCCAATAGCGACCTTAAATCGTCCTTATCCCCGTGAAGATACGCCTTTATGTAGGTTCGTATCTGAAGTATGCCTATGATATTGTCAATGTTGCCCTCGTAGACGGGGAGTCTCGAATGTTTTACGTTGCGAACGAACTCGAGGATATCCTCCGCGTTCATGTTGACGTCGATAGCGGCAAGATCGACTCTCGAGGTCAGTATGCTTTCGACCGTCGTACCGCCGAATTGCAGTGCCGAGGAAATGAGCTCACCCTGTTCGGAGGAAAGCTTGTTATCCTCCGTCATGTCCTCGATAATATCGTACAGCTCATCCTCCGTCACGGATATCTCGGGATCGCTCTTAACGAACTTCGCCGCGAAATTCCCTATAGCGGTGAGCACGGCGGATATGGGGTAAAGGATCTTCATGAAAATACTCAAGGAGCCCGATACCGCAAGCGACAGCGTTTCACCGTATTTTTTTGCAATGCTCTTGGGTAGCATCTCACCTGCGAAGAACACGACCAGCGTGGTGACAAAGGTGCTCACCGTTACGGCTGCGCCGACATCGCCCTTGGCCTGCGTCACAAGATTCGTCACCGTGACCGTCACGATCGTAGCTGCGGTGATGTGAACTATATTGGTGCCGATAAGTATCGTAGTAATTGCACGGTCAAAGTTTTCGAGGATCCAGAGGGTCTTTTTCGCCCTACCGTCGCCCCTGTCTGCCCTCATCTTGATACGCACCTTGGACACCGAAGCGATCGAGGTCTCCGCCACGGCAAAGTATGCCGCAAGCAAAAGTAAAACAACAAGAATAATGATAACTGATAATAGACTACCGTCTCCGTCCATTTAGGATCAACACGCTCCATTCGGTTTAGAATTAAAATTCAGTATAGCATAGCAGGGATTAACAGTCAATATTTTTAACTCGAATATGCTGATAATACAGCGAAAAACAGGTTTTTGTTCCTTGAAAAAATGTCTGAAATATGGTATTGTTGAGACATAAAATATTGTATTTTTCGGAGGTTGATTTTATGTTTTCCGTCGGTGAGACGATAGTGTACGGAACTAACGGGGTGTGCGAGATCAAGGAGATTTCACGGATGAAGTTCGGCGCTGCAGTCGGTGAATATTACGTTTTGTCTCCCGTGAATGCTCCGAAAAGCGTTCTGTATGTCCCGACGGGGAACGAAAAGCTTGCCGGCAAAATGCGTCCGCTGCTGAGCAGCAGCGACCTTTATGCGGTCATCGACGATGCCGCCTCCGATGCCCTTCCGTGGATAAGCGATGACGCAGGCAGGAAAAATTATTGCGACAGTGTTGTGAAGGCAGGCGATCGCCGTGAGCTTATGCGGCTCATTTCAATGCTTTATCTGAGACGTGAGGAGCTCAAAAACAACAAGAAGCACTTTCACAACATCGATGCTCAATACCTCAAAACCGCCGAGCGTATGCTAAACGATGAGTTTTCCTATGTGCTTGGTATCCCCACCGATGACGTTCCCGAGTTCATCCGCCTGAGAGTCATAAAAGCCAACGGCTGATAAGCGAAAAATCGACGAGCAAAAGCGATAGGCTGATACTCAGGTCTGCACCGCACCTTTCACGGCTCCCTTGTGTAAAGAGAGCCGTCAAAAATCCTTGATTTTTGACTGAGGGATCGTTGCCATGCTTGCATCAACATCCATTGGAAATCCGGTGGTTTTAGTCGAACCACTGCCGCCTGTCAGCTTAAGCTTTGCAACAATTGATTCAAAGCCCATACTTACATAAAAACAGACAATGCTCCGGTTTTCACGGAAGCATTGTCTGTTCCTTTTTTTGATCTTATCAGCCTATCGCTTTTATTATGCCTTGCCTTTCATGACGGCTCTCATACGGAGGCTGTGATCGAGGATGCTCTTGCGGAGACGGAGGCTCTTGGGAGTGACCTCCAAAAGCTCATCATCGGCAAGGAACTCCAAGCACTGCTCAAGGCTCATCTGCTTGGGCGGAACAAGACGCAGAGCCTCATCGGAGCCGGAAGCACGGGTATTGGTAAGGTGCTTGGTGCGGCAGACGTTTACGGCGATATCCTCGTTCTTGGGGCATACGCCGACGACCATTCCGCCGTAAACCTTGGTGCCCGGGGTTATGAACATCGCACCACGCTCCTGAGCGTTCCAAATACCGTAGGCAACTGCCTCACCGGTCTCGAAGGCTATGAGCGATCCGGTGCTGCGGCGACTGAGATCGCCCTTGTACGCCTCGTACTTTTCAAATACGGATGCCATGATGCCCTCACCCTTGGTGTCGGTCAAGAACTCGTTGCGGTAGCCGAAAAGACCTCTTGACGGGACAAGGTAGGTGAGCTTAACACGGTTGCCGACAGGGAGCATTTCAACGAATTCGCCCTTTCTGGCGCCGAGCTTTTCCATAACGGAGCCCATGAAATCGGAGGGGACATCGGCAACGACACGTTCAATGGGCTCACACATAACGCCGTCTATCTCCTGATAAAGCACTCTCGGAGGGGATACCTGAAATTCGTAGCCCTCACGACGCATAGTCTCGATGAGGATGGAAAGGCTCATTTCGCCTCTGCCTGCTACGTTGAAGGAATCGGTCGAGCCCTCGACATCGGTAACTCTGAGGGAAACGTCCTTGAGCGTCTCACGCATAAGACGGTCACGGATCTGCCTTGAGGTCACGAATTTACCCTCACGTCCGGCAAAGGGACTGTCATTGACGGAGAAGGTCATTTCCAAGGTGGGAGCGGAGATCTTGACAAAGCTCAAGGGCTCTGCAACGCCTCTTGCGCATATCGTATCACCGATGGTGATATCACCGATACCGCTCATTGCGATTATGTTTCCGGCACCTGCTTCGGTGACGGGGACTTTATTAAGCCCGTCAAATTCATAGAGGGATACCGCCTTTGCCTTCATAGTCGGCTCATCGGGGTGATGGTAATTGCAGACCTCGATCTCCTGATTCTGACGGATAATGCCACGCTCTATACGGCCTATTGCGATACGACCGACATATTCGTTGTAGTCGACGCTGGAAACAAGCATCTGGAAGGGCGAATCGAGATCCTGCTCGGGAGCCGGAATGTACTCGAGAATAGTCTCAAACAGGGGCTTGAGATCGGTACCTGCGACCTCGGGACTGTAGCTTGCGGTGCCCTGTCTGCCGGAGCAGAAAAGCATGGGGGAGTCAAGCTGCTCATCGGTTGCATCGAGATCCATGAGAAGCTCAAGCACCTCATCGATGACCTCATGTATACGCTGGTCGGGACGGTCGATCTTATTTACGACGACGATGACGCGGTGGCCGAGCTCAAGAGCCCTCGAAAGGACAAATCTTGTCTGCGGCATGGGGCCTTCCGCAGCATCGACAAGCAAGATTACGCCGTTTACCATCTTGAGTATACGCTCGACCTCGCCGCCGAAATCGGCGTGACCCGGGGTATCGACTATATTTATCTTAGTGTCGCCGTACACGACGGCGGTGTTCTTTGCCATGATGGTTATTCCGCGTTCACGCTCAAGGTCGTTCGAGTCCATGACGCGATCGACGACCTCCTGGTTTTCTCTGTAGACACCGCTCTGCTTGAGCATTTCATCGACAAGGGTGGTTTTGCCGTGGTCAACGTGGGCGATTATAGCTACGTTTCTGAGTTTATTCATTATAATGCAACTCCTCTACATCCGTTTCAACACAAACAATTATTTTAACACCCTTTGCGGTAAATTACAATATTTTTTGTGCAAGATATAAAAAAACCGTCGCAAGACTTTTGCCCTGCGACGGTGGACAGCTTGATCCTCAACTTACTTTTCCGGAGCTTTTCTGAGGCATATGAGCACACCGACAAGGGTGGCCAAAAGACCTATACCGAGGTATGCGAGAAAGGTGATGCCGTAGGCGGTCTCGACTGTGAATGCCTGCCACAGTATCACGGGGACTGCCAAAAACGGAACGTCATACATCACTATGCCCTGTACCCAGTATCCTCCGACTGTCGCAACAAGGGCGACGACAAAGGAGAGGGCGATGATAAGGCCTCGTCTTTCAAAAGCGGAGCCTCCGTCCGAGATATACTCATAGCCCTTTTTGAGAACTATCGGGACAAGGACACCCAAAGCCGGTGAGAAAAAGCCCATCCCGAATACGAGTATCCAAACAATAACACAAAGCAGAGCGATGACTATCGCTCCGACTGTAGCCTTTCTGTATGCAGAAGCTTTTGACATGGCACGCACCTCCGTTCAAAGGATTTTACCATACCAAAGCACAAAGGTCAAGCTTGGCAAATGCTGCGGTATGTGGTAGAATAAGAAAAAACGCAAGGAGGAAGCCATGCTCTTATTTCAGATATACCGCAGTGCAAGCACAAAGGTCGTGGGACTGCTTCAGGGCAGCTTAAACTATACCAAGGACAAGTACGAAGAGGTCGCAGGAGATAACCCTGCCGAGATCCTCAACGGAATAACGCTGGAGCTTGAGCCCTATGTTTTCGGCGACGAGACGATGACGGCGGAAAAGGCCCATGAGCTCATCGAGGCGTACACCGCATTTCAGGAAGCGTTCGACGTTGATATGGATGAGGAGATATCCGGTCTCGAAAGCATCCTGATGTATATGGATATTTAAAGTAAAAAAAGCCGTCCGATGATCGGACGGCTTAAATACTTATTTGGCTCAGTCGGTGACGTAGGGCAGAAGAGCGATAACACGGGCTCTCTTGATCGCCTCGGTGAGCTGACGCTGATGCATTGCACAGGTACCGGTGGTACGACGGGGCAGGATCTTGCTGCGTTCGGACATATAGCGGCGAAGCTTTGCGGTGTCCTTATAGTCGATGCCGGTGGCCTTGTCTACGCAAAACTGGCAAACTTTCCTGCGTTTGCGATTCTTGGGATTGTTCTTATCAAAAGCCATAGCTGTATCCTCCTGTTAGATTTTTCAGAACGGCAGTTCGCCGTCATCGTCGCTCAGCTCGGAAAATGCACTTGCGCCCATGGAGGGGCTTACACTGTCAAAGCCGTTGTATGCGGGACGGGACTCACTGCTTCTTTCGCCGCCGTCGCGGCGTTTGCTTTCACCGAAATAGATATTCTCAACAACTACTTCAGCACTGCGACGCTTACCGCCTTCACGGTCGGTCCAGTCACGGATCTGCAAACGGCCTGCAACGACCGCCATGCTGCCCCTCTGGAAATACTTGCTGACAAATTCGGCTGTCTGACGCCATGCAACACAGTCGATAAAATCGGTCTGTCTCTCTCCGCCGTCTCTACCGCCGAAATCACGGTCAACGGCAAGGGAGAAGGATGCAACGGCCGTCTGGGACTGGGTGTATCTGAGCTCCGGATCACGGGTCAGACGTCCCATAATGGTGATGTGATTAAGCATTGTCTGTCTCCTTACTCTGCACGCAGGGTGATAAGGCGACGCAGAATGCCGTCGGTTATGCCGAGGATACGGTCAAGCTCTGCCGGCAGATCGGGGGAGCCGGTGAACTTCATGAGAACATAGTAGCCTTCGGAAATGTAGTTGATCTCGTAAGCGAGTTTACGCTTACCCATCTCCTCCAATTCGTCCAGGGTACCATTGGCCTCAACGATTGCCTTGAACTTCTCGACGATCGCAGCGATCTGCTCCTCGCTGAAGTTCGGGTTGATGATGTACATTACTTCGTACTTTTCGATTGCTTTTGCCATGGTTTGCACCTCCTTCTGGTCTTTTGGCCCCCGTCATTACGGGAGCAAGGAATAACCCATCCGATGGACAGGCTTTATAATTATACCCTTTTTTATCGGAATGTCAAGGGCTTTTTGCGTCTTTTTTCATTGCAGGGAGCTCCGAGGCGGCAAATATCGCGACCGCTGCAGCGGATACGACAACCGCAGTGCCGACCTCACCGTCGATCGCCGCTGCTACAGCACTCACAAGAGCACATACGGCAATGACCGAGGCAAGGATATATGTCCTGCGGTCGATGCGTTTTTTGAGAGCGGAGCTGAAAACAAAGTAGAGTATCACTGCCGCAAACAGCGTTGCCACGGATATTATAAGAGCCGAAAGAGCCGAAACATAGTCGCCGTGCATAGCATCTGCCTTGTCATGAGCCGCGGCAAGCAGCGTATCAAATTCGTCGTCATCGCTTCCGAGCCCCATGCCGACAAATCGGGAATGACTTCTCTCTATAAGCTTTTGCATCGACTCGTAATCAGAAAGGCCTTCCGCCTTGGAATCGAGCTCTGCCTTGCGGTCAAGGAGCTTTTCCTCATTTTCGGCAATAAGAGCAGCCGCTTCGATGAGCCCCTCCTTGGTGCCGTAGAGCTCACTGCCTATGGTGTTGAGCTGATTCTTACCTGCCGCAAGCTGAGCCTCCGCCATTGCAAGAGCTGACTTTGCCTCAAGAAGCTGTGCATACAGCTCATCGAGTTGCCGCTCACCCTGATCAAGCTGAGCCTCCGCCGACGGGATAGTGAACTCCGCCATTTCGAGTATGCCCGAAAGCATATCGAGGGCAAGCTTTGCCGTGGAAAGGGAGGATGCCGTTTGAGCGAGGGTTTCATCACTGAGCTGCATACCTGCCGATTCCGATACCGCCTTGAGTGCGTCCTCATGGCTCATGCCGCCATCTTCAAGTGCCGCTATCTGAGCGAGCACCGCATTGTAGCTCTCAAGGCTGTCATTATAAACCGAAAGCCCCAGCTCGTACATTTGACGACCCTGCTCGAACTCCGCCTTCTGTGCTTCGAATTCCGCCTTGCCCTGCTCAAACTGATCACGACCCTGCTCATATGCACCGAAGCCGTATTCAAGCTGAAGCTTGCCGCTGTCTATACCGCTTTGTCCGCTGCCGAGAGTGCTCATGCCTACGGTGTATTGCAGGAGATTCTGATTGTACTCCGCAGCATTGAGCTCGTACTCTTTTACATCAGCTTCATGCTGCATAAGGCTCAGCTCATATTCTGCCGCAGTCTTATCATACTCCGCCTTGGCTTTTTCGTAAGCATCCTTTTGCTTTGCGGTCTCACTCACAGCATTGTCAAGCTCCGTCAGTGAGGCGTTAAAGCCGTCGTACTCTTCCTTGTCGACGGAAAGCAGGCTCAGATCGCCCACCAAAGCCGCCACACCGGATATCGCACCGAAAATGCAGGCTATCGCCAGAAACACCGATATTATCTTCGCATAGCTTGTACCTGCCATAAAGTCACCCCAAATATACATTATAATTATGGGGGAAGTATAATACATTCCGTTCGATTTCACAAGCGACGATACAAAAAGTTTACATACTGTTTTTTATTATTGTGGCAATTTGCGATCACATATGATATAATGTTAACCCCAATATGAATAGTGAGGTAATTGCCATGGATATAAATAAGATAAAAGCCTATGCCGAGCTCATCGTTAAGGTCGGTGTGAACATCAAGGAAGGGCAGGAGGTCATTGTTGATGCCGAGCTCGATCAGCCCGAATTCGTTGAGATGATCGTTGAGGAGTGCTACAAGGCAGGTGCAAGTGATGTTCGTGTCGAGTGGTCGCATCAGCCCTTGCAGCTTCTTAACGTCAAGTACCGCACCGCAGAGGCCCTCGGCACCGTTCGTGATTGGGAGCGTGAAAAGCTCCTCTACCGTGCAAAGACCCTCCCTGCCATGATCTATCTCGAATCCGCCGATCCCAACGGGCTTGACGGTATGGATCAGGAAAAGTGCGGTGCCGCACTCGGTATGCGTTGGAGCGTTATCAAGCCGATACGGGATGAGATGGATAACAAGTATCAGTGGTGCATTGCAGCCGTTCCGGGCAAAAAGTGGGCAAAGAAGGTCTTCCCCGAGCTTTCGACCGATGAGGCTATGGAAAAGCTTTGGGAGGCGATACTCTATACCTCCCGTGCGGACGGTGACGGTATATTGGCATGGCGTGAGCATAATGCAGATCTAAAGAGCCGCTGCGATTATCTCAATTCCCTCGGTCTTCGCAGGCTCAAATACAGCTCGGCAAACGGAACCGATTTCTCCGTAGGTCTCATCCCCGAGGCAATGTTCCTTGCCGGTGCGGAGGACACCTTGGGAAGCGGTATTACCTATAACCCCAACATCCCCAGCGAGGAAGTGTTCACCACTCCCAAGAGCGGCGATGCCGAGGGCATAGTGTATTCGACCAGACCTCTTTCCTACAGAGGCGTTATGATCGAAAACTTCTCCATACGCTTCGAGGGCGGCAAGGCAGTCGAGGTGCACGCGGAAAAGAATGAGGATGCACTTCGCACCATGATATCCCTTGATGAGGGTGCTGCCATGCTCGGTGAGTGTGCCCTTGTACCGTATGACAGTCCCATTCGCAACAGCGGTATAATGTTCTACAATACCCTGTTTGACGAGAATGCAGCCTGTCACCTTGCACTCGGTGCCGGCTTCACAAGCTGCATAAGGGATTACGATAAACTCGGCATCGAGAAGTGCCGTGAGATAGGTGTTAACGATTCCATGATCCATGAGGACTTCATGATAGGCAGTGAGGATATGAACATCACCGGTATCACGGCAGACGGTAAAGAGATCGCCATCTTCCGCAACGGCGATTGGGCGTTTTAATACATAGGCTTCGGGAGAGGTATCATGAGTAATAAGCATGAAAGCGACAATTTGAATACCGAACGCACTCTCATAATGAACACTGCGGAGCTTGAGGAAAAGCTGCGTCGTGCAAGAGAGGATGCGATAGCCGCCGAGTCCGACTTAAAAACGGATTATGTCTTGACCCCCGACGGTGAATTGGATTTTAGCAGCATCCTCGGTGATGAGGATGGCTATGAGGAGCCGGAGCCCGAGTATGATGACTATGAGGAGGAGCCGACCCCCACACCGAAAAGGACTCAGAGTGCCGCCGCGAAAAGGATAATCGCCCAACGCAACGAGGAAAAGCGCAGAAAAAAACGCACCCTGATAATAATCGGTGTCGTGCTTGCGGTCGTTGCCGCCATCGTAATCGGCACTGTGATAATCAGAAACGCAGCCCAAAACGTTGCGTATACGAACGCCTTTGAGCAGGCTCAAGGCTATTACTACGACGGCAAATACGATGAGGCACTCGATGAGCTTCGCAATGCCCTTGCCATAAAAAAGACGGATGAATGTCTCCTGCTCATGTCCGAGTGCTACGAGGCAAAGAGCGATTATGTGAATGCCATCGCCATTCTGGAAAGCTCAACGAGCGGAAGCAGTGTCATCGAAAAACGCCTTGAGCAGCTTCGTGAGGCGAAGGAGGAATATGACGCAGGCAAGACCGTCATAATCTGCGGTGAGCCCTATGCATCCGACACCGAGGTCCTCGATCTCAGCGGCGGAGGTCTTAAATCAAGCCGCCTCGGTGATCTCAACAAGCTCACCGAGCTTACGAATCTCGATCTTTCCGACAATGCCATAGTATCCCTGAGCTTCCTTGAGGGACTCGATAAGCTCAAGACCCTCGATCTTTCGAATAACAGGATAAAGGATATTTCCGTGCTCTCGGGTATGACGGAACTTCGCACGCTATACCTTGACGGAAATAAGATCGAGGATTTCACTCCGCTTCACTCTCTTAGCGGTCTGAGCATACTGTCCATAACCGGTATGGAGATCAGCGAAACTCAGCTCACGGAGCTCAAAGAAGCCCTGCCCTCCTGCATCATCTACAGTGATGATGCATCCCCCGATGTCGTGGAGATCAACATAGGCGGCAAGCGATTCAACAGTGACGTTGTGAGCCTCGACCTCTCCGACTGCGGCATTACCGATATATCGCTTTTGTCGCTTTGCACTTCACTTGAGAGGCTTGACCTCAGCGGCAACTCGATAAAGGATCTGACCCCCTTGGTCGATCTCACGAAGCTCAGGAGCCTGAATCTTGAAAACAACAAGGTGAGCGATCTCAAGCCGCTTTTGGGTCTCAAGAAGCTTGAGTACCTGAATCTTGCGAATAATGAGATAACTTCGATCACCGCACTGTCCGAGCTCAAAAAGCTTACCGAGCTGCACCTTTCCCACAACGAGCTCAAGGGTCTTTCCGCACTGTCCGAGCTCACCTCTCTCAAGACCCTGTGCCTTGACGATGCCGACATTAAGGACAGCTACCTTGCAAAGCTTTATAAGCTCAGCTCTCTCCGCACCCTGCTTCTTGACAACAACGAGGAGCTTAGCCAAAGTGCCGTAAATGAGCTGAAAGCAAAGCTGCCGGATTGCACCGTGAGCTTCACCCCCGTGGTGGTGACCCTGGAGCTCGGCGGCAAGACCTTTAAGAGCGATGTCACGGAGCTCAGTCTTGTGGGCTGCAACATCACCGATATCAGCGTTCTCGCTCGCTGCACTGCCCTCAAGACTCTTGATCTGAGCGATAACCCGATAAATGACGCAAGTGCTCTCTACGGTCTGACCTCACTTCGTGAGCTCTACATATCCGGAACCAACCTCACTCCGGATCAAATTGCGGAGCTTGAAGCGAAGCTTCCCGATTGCGTTGTCAATGTCATGTGAATTTTAGACAAAATGTGAGCAAAATTTTAAAATTGTTGCGGCACATTTCATAAAATGTTCTTTTCTTTTCACGAACAGTATGCTATAATAAGGATACACAGGTGAAAACCCGTGAACGCAGAAAGGAGCACGATAGCATGAAGTTCACTTTTACCGAGAAAAGGATGGGAAGCTCCGAGGAGCTCAGAGCCTATACCGAGAAGAAGGTCGGCAAGCTGGATCGCTTTTTCAAGACCGAAAGCTCGGCGTTTGTCACCTTCAGTATGGAGCGTGGCCGCTTCCTCGCAGAGATCACCATCAGCAACAACGGCCTTTATTTTAGGGCAAGCGAACTTACAAACGACATGTACGCCTCCGTCGATTCGAGTGTCGCCGCAATTGAACGGCAGATACGGAAGAATAAGACTCGCCTTGAAAAGCGTCTGAGAGAGGGAGCTCTGGAGCGTGAGGTCAAACCCTCCTATGTGCCGGCTTCGGATGATGAAGCAGAGGAATTCAACATTGTCCGCAGCAAGCGTTTCTCCATCAAGCCCATGTCGCCGGAGGAAGCCATTCTCCAAATGAATCTGCTTGAGCATGAGTTCTTTGTGTTCAGGAACGATGAGGAGGACGGCGCCATCTCAGTAGTCTACCGCCGCAAGAACGGCGGCTACGGTCTGATCTGTGACGATAACGCAGACTGATAAATGAATTATTCTTTGACCCCACCTATCGGTGGGGTCGATTTTTGGGAGAAGGATATGGATTATATTGAAGTAAGCATAGAAACACCGGAGAGCGAATTGAACACTCGCAGCGATGAGCTCATAGCACTTGGGATAAACGGCGTCGTTATCGAAAGCGAAAACGACTTTGCCGATTTTCTGGAGAACAATCACCAGTATTGGGACTATGTTGACGATGAGCTTGCAGGCAAGTTCAAGGGCGTTTCGAGGATAAAGTGTTATATCGAAATGAACCCGGAGGGCGAAGAGCTGCTCACGGAGTTAAAGAATCGCTATAATGTCGAGACGAAAACGGTAAGGGACAGCGATTGGGAAAACAACTGGAAGGCGTACTATAAGCCCATCGAGATCGGCAAGAAGCTGCTCATCCTACCGGAGTGGGAGAAATTGGATAAAACGGAGCGTTCCGTTCTCAGACTCGATCCGGGACTTATGTTCGGAAGCGGCAGTCATGCCACAACGAGAATGTGTCTCACAGCACTTGAGGACTGTGCAAGCTCGGGCAAGAGAGCACTTGACCTCGGCTGCGGCAGTGGGATACTCGGTATCGGTGCGATAGTGCTCGGCTGCGATGCGGCAGTCGGCTGTGACATTGACCCCAAGGCTCCCGATGTCGTCATGTCCAACGCCGCCTTAAACGGTATAGGCAAGGACAGGCTGAGGATCTATGCCGGTGATATAATCGGTGACGCATCCCTGCGAAAGAGCTTGGGCGGCGGCTTTGATATCGTGCTTGCCAATATTGTTTCCGATGTCATAATTCCGCTTGCTCCTTATGTGAGAGGCTTCATGTCGGATGAGGCGGTGTTCATTACCTCGGGCATTATCGACGGCAGAGAGCAAGAGGTTGCCTCCGCCCTCAAAGCCTCGGGCTTCGAGATCCTCCGCCACCTCAACGAGGAAGAATGGCACTGCTTTGTGTGCAGATGATAATTCAAAATCGGCAGGAGAATAAAACTGTCTCGGTCATAATAATGTCGGTATGAATAAGCACTCTCTCGGTTGATGAGCTCGACCGAGAGAGTTTTTCTTTGCCAATGTGAAATCCATCATCGGCAGTAAAAATTGTTGCCATGCTCACACACTTGGCTCTCCCTATAGGCGAGTCAAGAGATGGTGCGGTGCATTTTAATAACTGCGATGCAACGACCGACACCGATGCGGAAAACGTTTTGGTGTGGCATAAATCCATCCCCCCTCTCACTTGCTTGTGAAATTTCAAACCTGCTGTATGTGTTGTAAAATGTGTAATTGAATGTTATAATAATATTTTAGCGGCAATGCCGTAATATCTCCGGGGCAAGCCAGCCTCGGGAAAGGAAGAATTATTATGAAACAATCCGAAAAATCCATGGACAAAATCGTTGCCCTGTGCAAAAACAGAGGCTTCGTCTACCCCGGCAGTGAGATCTACGGAGGTCTTGCAAACTCTTGGGACTACGGCCCCTTGGGTGTTGAATTCAAGAACAATGTCAAGAAGGCATGGCTCAAAAAGTTCGTTCAGGAGAGCCCCTACAATGTCGGTCTCGATGCCGCCATTATCATGAATCCCCAGACCTGGATCACCACCGGTCACGTTGCCGGTTTCTCCGATCCTCTGCTTGACTGCAAGTCCTGCAAAGCACGTCACCGTGCCGATAAGCTCATCGGTGAGGAGCACCATGAGGTCAATGTCGATGCCATGAGCTTCGACGAAATGGATGCGTTCATCGCCGCCCATGAGGATGTCGTCTGCCCCATCTGCGGTAAGCACGACTTCACCCCGATCAGAAAGTTCAATCTCATGTTCAAGACCGCCATCGGTGTCACCGAGGACTCCAGCTCCACCTGCTACCTCCGTCCCGAGACCGCACAGGGCATTTTCGTAAACTTTGCCAACATCGCCCGTACCACCAGAAAGAAGCTGCCCTTCGGCGTTTGCCAGGTCGGTAAGGCCTTCAGAAACGAGATAACCCCGGGCAACTTCATCTTCCGTATCAGAGAATTCGAGCAGATGGAATGTGAGTTCTTCTGCAAGCCCGGCACCGACCTTGAGTGGTTTGCATACTGGAAGGACTACTGCAAAAACTGGCTGCTTTCCCTCGGCATCAGTGAGGACAACCTCCGCCTGAGAGATCATGAGCCTGCCGAGCTTGCGTTCTATTCCCGTGCCACCACCGATATAGAATACGCCTTCCCGTTCACCGATTGGGGCGAGCTGTGGGGCATTGCCGACCGTACCGATTACGACCTGAGCCGCCACCAGGAGGCATCGGGTAAGGATCTCACATACTTCGATCAGGAGACCAACGAGCACTACATTCCCTATGTCATCGAGCCCTCACTCGGCTGTGACCGTGTTGCACTTGCCTTCCTTTGCGAGGCATATGACGAGGAGGTCGTCGGTCAGGACAAGAAGGGCAACGACGATGTTCGTACCGTTTTGCGTCTGCATCCCGCTCTGGCTCCGTTTAAGTGTGCCATCCTGCCTCTTAGCAAGAAGGAGATACTCACCGGCCCTGCAATGGAGCTTTACCGTGAGCTGTCCGCTCACTTCATGGTAGACTACGATGAGACCGGCTCCATCGGTAAGCGTTATCGCCGTGAGGACGAGATCGGCACTCCGTTCTGCATCACCTTTGACTTCAACACCGTCGGTACCGAGACCGATGAGGCGGATCATTGCGTTACCGTCCGTGAGAGAGATTCCATGCAGCAGGTGCGTATACCCATCTCCGAGGTCAGAGCTTACATTGAGGAGCGTATAAAGTTCTGATATGAACACCGGAGAAGATTTCGTAAAAAAGATAAAGCCCATCGGCTGTGTGCTGTTCCTTGCTTTGTTCGTCGGCTTCCTGCTGGTATGCTTTTTCGGCGGTGCTCCGATAAACGGCTATGCTCCGCCGCAGGACAGTGAGTATTACGCAGAGCATTTGTCGGAGCTCAAAGCGGAGCTCGAGAAGAATGTCTTCCCCGAGCTTGAAGGCATCACAGCCTGTGAGCTTTCGCAAGACAGGCTTTGTATTACGGTCGATCCCGATGAATATGAGGATGTGAAGTACGCGATCACGTTCTATTACGATGAAGAATTATTTGAGTTTTTAAAGGAAGAATAATGATATGAAAGACGGATTTTTTAAAGTAGCCGCCGCGTCACCTATGATAAAGGTCGCGGATACCGACTATAACGCGGATCGCATTATCGAGTGCATCGCCGAGGCAGCAGGCAAGGGCGTAAAGCTCATCTCCTTCCCCGAGCTTGTCATAAGCGGCTGCTCCTGCTACGATCTTTTTAACCACGGTGTCCTTCTGAGAGGTGCCGAGGCCGCTCTCGAAAAAATCGTGGATGCCACCGCACAGCTTGATATCATGTCCGTTGTCGGACTGCCCTTTGCCCCCAGAGGCGGAGCGCTGTACAGTGTTGCGGCGATAGTCTACGGCGGTGAGATCCTTGCCATGATCCCCAGAACCGAGGTCAAGGGAACCTCCTTTACCGCTCCCGAAAAAGAGATACGCACCGTCTCCTTCGGCTCCGAGGGTCAGTTTGACGTCGACTTCGGTACCGAGATAATCCTCAGTGCCGACTTCCCCCGTTCTCTTGCCATCGCAGTCGAGCTCGGTGCCGATGCCGATGCCGTCATGGCTCCGGCGGCACGTCATGCGGTCTCCGGTGCAAGTCTTATCGTAAGCCTTGCATCCTTCCCCTCGACCGTCAGTTCCACCGATGAAGCCACCGCAAAGATAAAGTACCGCTCCGAGAATCTCAAGTGTGCAATGCTCCTTGCCGCTCCCGGTAAGGGTGAAAGCAGTACCGACAATGTGTTCTCCGGTCTCTGCATGATAGCCGAAAACGGTCAGGTGCTTGCATCCGATGAGTGTGAGAATTGCATGGTGATCTCCGAGGTCGATATGGATTATATCGAGAACCTCCGCCGTAAGGCAGGCTCCTTCGGTGTCGGGACCTATCCGCACTATGAGTTCCGTTGGGACAATGAGCTGTGCGAGACTACGCTCACACGCAGCTATCGCAAGCTTCCGCATCTCCCCGAGTTTGAGCGTGACATGGGCAAGTACTGCCGCAGAATGATAGACATTCAGGTATCCGGCCTTATAAAGCGTATGCAGTACGCAGGACTGGATCACTGCGTTGTCGGTATCTCCGGCGGTGTCGATTCCACTCTGTGTGTCATGATCTGCGCCGAGGCAATGAAGCGTATGGGTCTGCCCTCTACAAATGTTGTTGCCTGCACTCTGCCTTGCTTCGGTACCTCGTCCCGTACCAAGTCCAATGCGATAATCGTTGCGGAGCAGGTCGGTGCGGAGGTCAGAGTTATAGATATCGGTGAGAGCGTGTACAAGCACTTTGACGATATCGGTCACGCACATGACGATTACTCCGTTGCTTTCGAGAATGCACAGGCCCGTGAACGCACTCAGGTGCTCATGGATATCGCTAACAAGGTCAACGGTCTGGATGTCGGCACCGAGGATCTGAGCGAATTTGTCGACGGTTGGTGTACCTATAACGGCGACCACACCAGTATGTACGACGTTAACATGGGACTCACCAAGACCCAAGTTCGTGCAGGTGTACGCTATATCGCGCAGCACACCGATGACAAGGTGCTTGCCGATGCGCTTTGGGACGTTCTGGACTGCCCCGTAACTCCCGAGCTTCTGCCCATCACCGCCGATGAGATCGAGCAAAAGAGTGAGGAAAGCGTCGGCTCCTATTCGCTTCAGGACTTCTTCACTCACAAGATGATGATCTGCGGCTTCTCTCCGGCAAAAACTCTGCGTATCGCAAAGACGGTGTGGCACGATGAATTCTCCGATGAGGAGCTTGTAAAGTGGCTAACGAGCTATTGCAAGCGTTACTTCTCACAGCAGTTTAAGCGTAGCTGTCTCATGGACGGCCCTGCTGTTGAGGCGTTCTCCGTGTCTCCGAGAAACGGCTTCCTCATCCCCTCCGATGCGGAAAATACCCTGTTCGTAAAGGATATCGAGAAAGCATAACAGCAAAACCGCCGAAACAATTTGAGCAAAAACTCCCCACGGCAAAAGTCGAGGGGAGTTTTTAAACTCGATGCAAAAAAGACTTGACTTTGTGGCGGATGTGAATTATAATACACAAGCTGTAACTTAATAGTTTTGCACTCGGAGAAGTCGCGTAGTCCGGCCGAGCGCGCACGATTGGAAATCGTGTAAACCCCATAAGGGTTTCGAGGGTTCAAATCCCTCCTTCTCCGCCAACAAAAAGCACACATTTGTCTACCTGACGAATGTGTGCTTTTTTGATTGAAGTGCGCTAAGGTGCATGAAGAGGCTTCGCCACATTAGGGTGCGCTTCGCTTCATGTTCTGCGAGCAGATCACTTCATGAAAAGCTTCTGCAAGCTCATATTGATATGCAAAATCGGGTAGCCCAACAGGGTACCCGATTTTTGTCGTCTTATTCATTTACCTGCTTATCTGTCCTATTCATGTACGAACACGGAGCGGATCAGGTCGGTGACTTTTTCGATATCCTCTGCGGTCATCTTTGTATCGCTTGGGAGGCACACACCGTTCTCAAACAGCTCCTCACTTACCGGTCTGTCGCTCACCGAGACAAAGGGGCACTCGGAGAAAACAGGCTGCATATGCATGGGCTTCCAGACATGGCGTGCCTCGATGCCGTGCTTTGCCAGCTCACCGATAAGCTCGCTTGGCTTTACGCCGCAATCCTTATCAAGCAGCACGGTACTCAGCCAACGGTTGCTGCTGCAATCCTCGGGCTCTGTGGGAAAGCTCATCGGGAGCTCGGAAAGCCGTGCTTTATAGGTTTCAAAGATCTCACGCTTCTTTGCTATACGCTGCGGAAGCACCTTCATCTGTCCCCTGCCTATTCCTGCACTCACATTGCTCAGGCGGTAGTTATAGCCTATCTCCTCATGCTGATACCACGGAAAGGGCTCCCTTGCCTGAGTCGCAAGCTTCAGGGCATGGGCTGCATCGGCTTCGTTCTCGCACAGGAGCATACCGCCTCCGGAGGTGGTGATTATCTTGTTCCCGTTGAAGGAAAGGGCTCCGAAAACGCCGAAGGTGCCGCAGGCTCTCCCCTTGTACGTTGAGCCGAGGGCTTCTGCTGCATCCTCGATCAGCACTATACCGTGCTCCTCGCAGATATCGCAAAGCTCACTTAATCTCGCCGGTGTACCGTAAAGGTGGACGGCTATCAGTGCCTTGGGGGCTCCGTAAAGCTCTATCGCCTTGCGGACTGCATCGGGGTCAATATTCCAGCTTTCCGGCTCCGAGTCAATATACACCGCTCTTGCACCGCAATAGGCTATCGGATTTGCCGATGCCGAGAAGGTCAGGCTCTGGCAAAAGACCGTATCCCCTGCTCCGACATCCGAGAGGATCAGGGCAAGGTGCAAGGCGGCAGTGCCGGAGGACAGTGCGACGGTACTGCCCGATCCGGTAAAGCATTTTACGGATTTTTCGAATTCGTTTACGTTTTCGCCCAAGGGTGCTATCCAATTCTTATTGAAAGCATCATGGACATACTCAAGCTCATAGCCCTCATCCGACATATGGGGGCTTGAAAGAAATATTCTATCCATGTTTTCTCTCCTGTCCGATATCACACCGTACTTACATTTCTATGATAGGTGGGGACGATCTGTGCAATGGTATCACGCAGATGCTCCTCCTCGCCTTCTCCGATTTTTTTGAGCTCGGAGAGTCTTTCGTCAAGATGCTCTGCATCGAAATCGGTCTCTCCGCCGATATAAATGAGGTCGTTTGCCGTCTTTTGCATACCCTCACCTGAGAGCAGCAGCTCCTCGTAGAGCTTCTCACCCGGTCTGAGTCCGGTGTACACTACGGGGATATCGACATCGGGCTCAAGCCCCGAAAGGCGGATCATGTTCCTTGCAAGATCGTCTATCCTCACGGGCTCACCCATATCGAGTACAAATATCTCACCGCCCTTGGCATAGGCACCTGCCTGGAAAATGAGCTGCACCGCCTCGGGAATAGTCATAAAGTAGCGTATGACGTTCTTGTCCGTTACCGTCACGGGACCGCCCTCTCTTATCTGACGGCGAAACAGCGGTATTACGCTGCCTGCCGAGCCTAAGACATTGCCGAAGCGAACTGCGACGTATTCCGTATCGCTCCTGCCGTTCCACATTTGGACTATCATTTCGCATATACGCTTTGATGCTCCCATGACGTTCGTGGGGTTTACCGCCTTATCGGTCGAAACGAGGATCATACGCTTTGTGCCGTACTTATCCGCCGCTGCCACAACGTTATAGGTGCCGAACACATTGTTCTTTATCGCTTCAAGGGGTGAATTCTCCATAAGCGGAACGTGCTTATGTGCCGCAGCGTGACAAACGAGGTCGGGGCGGTACTTATCGAATATGTACTCGACCCTTGCTTTGTCACGCACCGAGCCTATCAGCACCGTGAGATTCAGCTCCGGATGTGTACGTTTTAGCTCCATTTGCAGATCGTAGGCATTGTTCTCGTAGATGTCGAAAATGATGAGCCGCTCCGGAGACTGCGTTGCCGCCTGACGGCAAAGCTCACTGCCTATGCTTCCGCCGCCGCCTGTGACAAGAACGGTCTTGCCCTTTATGTAGCCTGCGACCTCATCGAGATCGATCTTGACTATATCTCTGCCGAGGAGGTCTTCTATGTCGACCTCCTTGACCTTTTGTATGCTGACCTCGCCGTTTGCAAGCTGATAAAGTCCCGGAAGGCTTCTGAGCTTACAGCCGGTGGCATGGCATATCTCAAGGATATCGAGCTTCTGCCTCCTGCTTGCGGAGGGTATCGCAAGTATGATCTCCTCGATACCGTACTTCTCCGCAGCGGAGATTATCATCTCCTTGCCGCCGATGATCTTAACGCCGTGGATATAGCTGCCACGCTTCGAGGGATCGTCGTCGATGACGCAGACGACTTTGTTCTCGGAATGGACGCTGTTCCTGAACTCTCTTATCAGCATGGAGCCGGATTCACCGCCGCCGATGAGCATGGTACGCCTTTGCTCGGAGCTTGGTACGGTCTTTGCTCTTCTGCGTCGCAGTGCCCTGTACACAAGACGCAAAAGTCCCGTTGCCGCAGCAAGCAGCATGGTGTAGATGATCGGGTAGCTCAGCGGCATCCTCGTATCCGCAAGCAGCAGCATCAGGAAGAAGTTCAGCAAGGCGGATACAGTCGCCGCTATCCCAATTCGCAAAAGCTCATTGTAGCCCGCAAATTCCCACAGGCTGTTGTACAGATTAAAGCCCCAATACAGCAGCACCGTGACGGCGGTATTTATAAGTGCATATCTCAAATACCGCTCAAGGTAGAACATGAACGCCGAGTTGGACAGCGTCATACCGTCGACGGAAAAGCGGATAAACAGTGTGGCTATCGCCGCAATATTTATCAGCACCGCATCGGCGGCTACAAGGAATAAGACCCTTACGAGCTTTTCCCTGCTCCATTCGTTTTTTAATCTCCCCATAACAATTACCTCTTAGGCTCAGTTGGTGCCGTCGGCTTCGGTGTCCCCATAATTTTTACCGTAGCCGTAGCCGTAACCGTAGCCATACTTATAACCGTAGCCGTAGCCGTAACCGTTTTTCTTCATGGTGCCTCCGGACACGGCATTGAGTATATAGCCCGAGACCTCAGTTCCGCTCTCGCTGAGTCTTGTCATGCTCTCAATAACGGAGCTTCTGCTTGCGTAGTTTTGCTTTATGACCATGATCGCCGCATCGCATATCTCCGCAACATCCTCGGCATCGGTGAGCAGAGAGCAGGGCGGTGTGTCGATCAAAACATAGTCGTATACTTCCTTGAGCCCGTCAATAAGTGCGGTGAATATTCCGCCTCTCATAAGCTCATCGTTTTCGTCGGCGTTCTCTCCGGCATAGAGAACATCGAAATCATCGAGCTTATGAACGGTCGTTGCGGCGGATGCCGTACCTTCCAGTATTTCCGTAAGACCGGCACATTCCTTTTCACCGGTCATCTTGTACATTGACGGATTTCGCAGGTCGCAGTCTATAAGCAGCACCTTTCTGTGGAGCTTTGCAAAGGAGTAGGCGAGGTTATACGCCACAGTCGTCTTGCCCTCACCGGAAGCGGCACTGCATATAAGCAGCGTCTTTTGCTCCCTGTCACGCATACGCTTGTCCAGTCTCACCGCAAGAGTTCTGAACGATTCTCTGTAATATCTGTCCGTGACCGAGGGGAGGGTCAGATTCTTTGTGCTCATTTTACTGCGTTTTTTGACCGCCACCGTGGGCAAGGTACCGAGGTAACGCACATTGCTGCGGTTTTGCAGATCCTCTCTGCCCATAACGGTGGATTTCGTGTAGCCGTAGATAAACGCAAGCACCAGACCCAGTGCAAGCCCCACGACAACGCCTTTTTTGGCGGAGTCCGTCCAATTACGCTGATTGTCGGGCTCATCGGGCATACCGGTCTCGTCAACGATATTCATATAGGTCGGGCCTACAACGAACTCCGCAACCTGCGGATAATTCTTTATCACCGACTGCAAAACATCATAGCAAAGCTTTGCATCGCCGCCCTTGACCGAAAGCACGATCATATTCGCGCCCTCGACCGCGGTCGCACTTATCGAGGGAAGCGCCGAGGTCCCGACATCCGCCTTAACAAGATCGCTGAGTACGCCGCTTGTGAGGATATAGGGAAAGGTCTTTTCCATCTGCTGTGCCGCAGCCTGATTGAAGGTCGCAACACTTGACTGATTCTCATTCACCGTATACACGCTGAAGGTGACCGATGCACTGTAGGACGGGACATAGCTTGTCCATGCACGGTAGCCCATGCCCACACCGCCGAGTAGGGTGAGGAGCAGTACCAGCCACCAAAGCCGTTTAAGTCCCTGTAAAAAGACATCCAAAAGTCTACCCGGAGAAAAGCTCCGTACAACGCCTTCGTTATTCATTGCCTCTCTCCTCTCCGCCATGGGACTTAGTCTGACTGCGGCTTCCGTAGCCGTACTTGCCGTAACCGTACTTGCCGTAGCCGTGACCGTTGCCGTAGCCGTATTTGCCACCGCTTCCGTAGCTGTAGCCGTCACTGAGATCGGCGGCTCTTACATTGTTGAAAACACAGCCTATCAGTCTGCCGCAGGCTGCGGACAGCACGTCGATGGAGTCGTTTATCACCTTGACCGGTGCGGTATCCTGCCGCACCACCAAGATCGCGGCATCGGCAAGCTCCGCTATACACTCTGCATCGGGGCTGACGGACATGGGCGGAGTGTCGATTATAATGCAGTCGACATTCTCCCTTGCCTCATATATCAGCTCTCTCATCGCCTTACCGCTCACAAGCTCGGTGGAACGGTCTGTACCCTGACGGCCGAGGATCAGTCCCATCTGGTATCCCCTGTCGGATATCAGCGTATCTTTAAGTGCCGCCTTGCCGCCGAGGTAATCAACGATGCTTGCGTACTTTTTGTCCTGATAATTCATTATCTTGTGCAGAGCCGGCTTCTTCATATCGCCGTCTATCAGGATGACGTTCTTACGCTTCCTGTTCATTGCAAGTGCAAGATTTGCCGCAACGGTGCTCTTGCCCTCGTTTTCGTAAACGGAGGTCACCATGATGACCTTTGCACCGTCCCTACGCATATGATAATCGACTCTTGTGCGAAGCTTTCTGAAGGTCTCCGCAAAGGCAAAGCCCGTTTGCGGATTCGTTATGAGTATGCTTCTCTTGCCTCGGGAGAGGAGATCCTTCAGCCTCTTGTACTTGCGTTCGTGATACACCGTTGCCAAAAGCTTTGTGTCAAGCTTTGCCTCGACCTCCTCGGATACCTTGACGGTATCTCTCAGGTAGGCCCTGATTATCACAAGCAGCATCGCCGCAGCCGCAGCAACAAGAGCCGCAAGTCTTGCCATGCCCAGTGCACCCGAGGGATTTACTGCCGTGGTCGGGATCGTCGGCTGACGCAGTATATCCAGCGTCACGGTGCTCAGCGTCTTTTCCGCTATCTCACCGTAATTATGCAGCACCGCTTGCGTCATGAGATATGCCTCACCGGGGCTTCCTGCCGTCACGGTCATCTCGATGAGGTTCGTTTCCTCTATGACCGTTGCGGTTATCTCACCGTATACCCTGTCGGTGTCAAGCTCCTGTGCGACTCTCTTTTTCATTACATCGCTGTCGATGATCTCGGAGAAGGAGCTTGCCAAGCTTTGAGCGGCGGCAAGATTTGAATACACCGAGCCGTTGCCCTCTCTCACGGATACGACAAAGGTGGTGTTCGTCATGTACTTAGGAGTGTAAAGTGCGGAGCTTGCGATATATGCCCAGCAGCCGGCTATTATCGCAACGGCAACTATAAGCCAAAGCTTATTGAGTACCTCTCTGAGCAGCAGCAGGGGGTGGAAGCCCTGTACGTTCTCATGGGAGGAGGCAACGCTTTTCTTTTCATTCATAGCTCTGCCCTCCTCAACCGACTACGACGATGAGCCTTGTCATGCTCTGTCCGTCACCGTAGCCGTAAAAGTAATCGACCGTGTAAACGCCCTCGGTCTCGGTATCGACATTGTTCTCGATACGAAGTCCGCTTGTGCCCTCACGAAGCTCATCATTGACCTTGTAGCTCTTGACATAGCCCTCGGGGGCAAAGTCCGAGTCCGTGGGGAGGTATATGAGATAGCTTGTGAGGCTTATCTCCGCCTCGTTCGGTATACGCTCCGTGACCGTTACCGGAAGCTCAAGATGTACCGTATCCCCCAGCTTATTCGTAACGCTGAGCCTCACCTTATGCTCACCGACATCGGAAAGAGTAAGGCTCTTGCCCAAAAGTGCGTACTTCACACCGTCGGATATATCGCCGTCGAAAACGTCGGTAGCCGTGATATACTTCAAAAGCTCGGCATCTGTGCCCTTTGCGAATATGAGCGGTGCCGAGATCTCAAAGCTCGGTGACTTATAGTCCGAGAACTTCACCGTTCTCTCCGCTCTTACCATGTGATTGTTCGAGTCGAAGGCGGCATAGCTCACCTTTGCGACACCGTTGCCGGTAAAGCTGCTTATCCCCTCGACTATGAGGGACGCAGTCACGTCACCGTCCTCGGGATCGCTTGCGGTAACGCCGACGAGCAGCTCCTCATCGGTGTAGCTCGTTCCCACCGTCACCGTATCGCTGTCAAAGGTTATGACCGGAGACTGCGGACCGGAGGTGATGCTGACATAGTATTCGTAGCCTATGACCGCTCCCACCGACAGCAGGACAAGTATAAGCATGATTATCGCCGTTTTGTGTTTTCTCATATGGGTGCCTCTTTTCAGTATATCTGAAATCTGTCTATCCGCAAAAGCTCCTTGTTGTCAATGATCCTTTGCGGGTTTTCGCAAAGCAGCAGCTCCGCAAGCTCCTCCGAATAATTGACGCTGATATGGCCGTAAGCGTCCGTCATATCGGGAGTTCGTGCTCCGGCTCCGTGAGCGTCACTTGCTATGCAGCTCACCGATGCCTCGGAAAGTAAAATATCGGCAAGCTTGGCGGCGCGTCTACCGAATCTTCCGTAAAGACTGCCCTTGTTTAGCTGTATCCCAACGCCGTCGGAATACCATTCGATCGCCGTCTCCGGTCTGTCCTGTAAGGCAAAGTACCGCTCCGGATGTGCCAATATCGGTACAATACCGTCGTCCAGCAATCTGTAAAGCACGCTCTGCATAAATACCGAGCCTGCATAAAAATCAAATTCGATGAGCAGATACCTGCTTCCGTTGAGCGTCGGCAATCTGCCCTCCCGGCAGAGTCTCGGGACATCGGCGGTGCCGAATACCTCAGTGCCGAGGTAAAGCTCCAAGGGAATATCCGCTGCGGCGATCTCCTCTTTAAGCTCCTCAAAAGCCCTCGTGAGCTTATCCGAAGCAAAGTTTTCAAACCGCCCTATTTGATTGCAATGCGGTGTCGCTATCATCTGCTCCGTTCCGCATTCGGCGGCGATCTCCGCCATGGAAAGCGAGGTCAGCATATCCTGAGAGCCGTCGTCAAGCGAGGGAATGATATGCGAATGTATGTCTATCATTTGTGCCTCCCAAAATGCTTTTTGAGCCGTGACACCGCTCCCAGGATCGAACGCCTGTGTCCGAAGCTGAGGCTCCAGAGTCTTTTGTAAAATATCCACACGGGGCTTTGAGTTCCTATCTGCTTGCCCTTTCGTCTTGCCCTGAGGGCGATAGCAAATACGCTGTCCGCTGCAATGGGGCCCTCGAGCTCATCCTGTGCATCTCCGGAAAACCACAAGCCGTCGCCGTCTGATTTTCTCAGGCGATGCAATATCCATCGACCGTTTGAGCGCCTGTACAGCAAAATGTCCCCACGCTTAAAGGCTTCCTTGGGCTTTGTAAGCCACACCGCATCCCTGCCGGGGTACAAAAACGGAAGCATACTTGCACCGCTTACCGAAAGCGGAAGCTCCGCTCCCTCATTCAGAAGCTCGATATATTCCGGCATAAGCTCATCGGGGGAAAGGATCCTCTTTTTCATCGGCTCTCCTCCGTCAGCTTCGTTCCGCTGAGTCTATAGCGTCTGTCGCAGAAATCGGCGGTCTGCGGTCTGTGAGTTATGATTATGATGGTTCGGCTCTTGCCGCTTTGCTTGAGATTGTTTAAGAGCTTAAGCTCCGTTTCCTCATCGAGAGCACTCGTTGCCTCGTCAAGAAGCAGAACGGGAGCATCCAAAAGCAGTGCCCTTGCTATCGCGATACGCTGTGCCTGACCCTCCGAAAAGCCTCGACCCAGCTCACCCGTATCGCTGTTTACGCCCTTGGGGAGCTTCGAAACGAAGTCAAAGGCACAGGCAAGCTTCAGTGCATCCTCTATCATCGCGTCGCTTGCATCGGGTCGCACCATACGCAGATTGTCCGCCACCGTGCCGGCAAGCACCGTATTGCCCTGAGGTACGTAGGCAAATGCCCTCCTCGTTGCGGCGGAAAGCTTCATCTCCTCGCCATTTACCCTCAGCACCGCCTCACCGCTTTTCGGCTTAATGAGACCCAGAATCAGCCGGATCATCGTGGTCTTGCCCTCACCGGAGGCACCTGTCAGTGCGACCGTATCGCCCATTTTTGCGTCAAAGCATATATCCTCAAGCACCGTCTCACCGTTTGCGTAGGCAAAATCGACGTTTCTCAGCTCAAGCTCACAGCTTTCGGGAACGTCTATGTTCTCTCTCGCACCGTCCTCCTCCGGGAGCTCCGTCACCGCCATGATCCTGCCTGCGGAGGTCGTAACGGATATTGCCGAGGGTACAAGGCCTATCAGCGTCGTAAACGATGAACGGAGCATATTCGTAAGCTGCAAGAACATCGTCAGCGTACCGAAGGATATGAAGCCCGTCCACAGTCTGTACACTCCCCAGCCGAAGCAGCCCACGGATATGCACAGTCCCAAAACCGACATGACCATGCTTGCGATAACGGAAAATCTGTTGTACTCCAAAAGTGCCTTGCGGTAGCTCTCCTGCATATCTGTCATCCTGTCACGGAAGCCGTCCATCACGCCGAAGGCTTTTATGGACACAAGATTGCGGAAGGAGTCCTCATGAAAGGACATGACCCGGCTTCCGATCTCCTTCATCCTTGAGCTGTACTCTCGCATTCTTGCGACTATTGCCCTTGAGCAGATGACGGAAAGCGGAACGCCTATAAGAGCTATCAGAGCCATGGTGCTGTCGAAAAACAGGATGATGACCAAAGCACCCAAAAACTGAACGCTTCCCGATACAAGGGATGGCAAAAGGCTTGTAACACCCGATGCAACGGTGTTTACATCGCCGTTTAGCCTGTTTATAAGGTCTCCGCTTCGAAAGCTTTCGAGCGATTCCCAGTCGGTGCGGAGCATACGGTCATATACCTCCGCCTGGATGCCGTTTTGCACTCTGATATTTATAATGGCTGCGATCCGTGATGCGGCAGCCTGCATAAGAACGCTGCCGAGCATGAGTCCCACCATCAGGGAGGCCGCCAAAACGATACCGCCCGTGTCAAAGCCGGTCACAACGTCTATAAGCTTTTTCATTGCAAGACCGGAGAGCAGGGACATGAGCGTTCCCATAACGCCGAGAAGGATATGGATAATGACGGCGGCACGGTAGCGGCGGAAATACTTCAGCATCCACCGTGTCTCACTCCACATTTCTTTGAAGTAGCCTTCCCGTATTTTACTTTTCAGCTTTTGCGAAAACCTCATGTGCATACTCCGCCCATTATCATTGCAATACAGATTATTTTATCATATTTTGGTGATTTGGCAATACTATATTATATATAAATTTATCCTCCCCCTGCAAATTTTCACCCCACCGGCAAAGCAGTAAATACTTACTCAGCACACTCACTTGTGCAAGGCGACAAAAAAAGAAAAGCTCCATGACCTTTATCATGGAGCGTTTCTTTTCTAATAATAAAATTAAGCCTTGTAGCCCTGAATGGCACCGATGAGACCCTCAATGTAGGTGGGGATCCAACCGAGAAGATCCTTTACGAGGTTGAGCTTATCCTCAATTGCCAGACGGACATCTTCGTCAATATGAATGCACATGGTACTTCCTCCTAAAATTATTGTTCGGATGTTATAACTATACCACAAACCGATGCAATTTGTAAATAACAATTTTTACTTTGGCTCAAAAAAGAGCATTTTGGGAAAAAAATCAGTCGTCAAGCATGATTTCGAGTATTTCGCTGTCCGTTTCCTTCATGCCTTCCCTTGCAAGCTTGCCCACACTTTCGATGGTTTTCTCGACATCGTCCTTGATTATACCGTCACCGCCGTGGAGACCCTTGCCCTTTTCGTAAAGGTCAAATCCCAAAAGTCCTGCCTCGACCGCAGATGCTATTTTAGTTGCACAGGAGGGCTTTGCACCGTCACACACGGTACCGGAGATCATTCCGAGGGTGTTGGTTATCGTTGAGGACACCGCCTCATAGCTGCCGTCGCACAGCCATGCGACACCTGCCGCGGCACCGCAGCCTGCGGATACCGCACCGCAGAACGCCGACAGTCTGCCGATGGGGGTCTTCTGATGTATGGTAATGAGGTTGGATATAACAAGTGCTCTGAGCAGCTTTTCACGGCATACGCCCATATCCTGAGCGTAAACGATAACGGGCAAGGAAGCCGTCATGCCCTGATTGCCGCTGCCGGACACGATGACAACGGGGAGCTCACAGCCGCTCATTCTGGCATCCGAGCCTGCCGCCGCCTGTGCTCTCGCACGGACTCGCACATCGTCTCCCCTCGTCATGAGCAGGGTCTTACCTATCGATGCGCCGTATTCGCCCTTGAGTCCTTCCTCGGATATTGCATAGTTATATTCTATCTGCTTTTCAAGCATCTCACGGACATCATTGAGATCGACACATTCGGCAAACTCAACGATCTCCTTTACGTTCAGCACGCTGCGATCCGTCTCGCCGCCGTCGGAATCCGCTTCCTCGGCACGGAGCAGCACCTCACCGTTTTTCTCAACGAGAACGATATTGGTGTGATAATCCGCAATACGCAAACGCACCCTATCCGTTCCCTTGTAAAGGCAGAGGTCAATATCCAAAAGCTTGGGGCTCTCCGATTTCATGACCGTCATGGGGCAGGAATCCATAAGCTCTTTTATAAGATGGATATCCTCCTCACGAACCTCCGCCAGAACCTCAAGCTGCTTTTCGGCATCGCCTACCGCAACACCGGCTGCCACCGCTGCGGCAATACCCTTGAGTCCCCCTGTATTCGGGACTACTACGCTCTTGACGTTTTTGATGATGTTACCGCTTATGACAACATCTATCTTGTCGGGTATCGCTCCCAGAACCTCTCTCGCTTTTGCGGCGGCATACGCCATTGCGATAGGCTCCGTACAGCCCATTGCGGGGATAAGCTCTTCCCTGAGGATCTGCAAATACTGACCGTATTTCTTATCGCCCTTTTCCATAAAAAATCTCCTTCCTATCTGTTTTTTTCGTTCTTTTTAACCATTATAACAAATCGAAGTAAATTTGTATAGTTATTTTCTTCTATTCTTTGTGACAGTTAATTGTCAAAATAGCTTGTAAATTGTCAACAAGGTGTGGTATAATGAACAAACCGTGAATTAATTTTAGTTTTGAGGTGTTTCTTTTGATCGGCTTTTACAATTACACCGTATGGCTGACCTATGTAGGTATGCTTTCTTCCGTCATCGGTATCACCCTCGCTTGCGGAGGCCATCCCGTTGCCGCAGTCATATGTCTCATGTTCTCCGGCCTTTGCGATATGTTCGACGGTATCGTTGCCCGTACCAAAAAGGACCGTACAGAGGAGGAACGTAATTACGGTATCCAGCTTGACTCTCTGAGCGATGTCATTTGCTTCGGCGTTCTCCCCGTTGTCATCGGATACTCCATCGGTGCCGATGCATGGTGGCAGGTCGCCATCATGGCTCTGTTTGCTCTTTGCGGTCTTATCAGACTTGCATATTATAATGTCACCGAGGAGACCCGTCAGAAAACCGAGACGAGTAAGCGTAAGCATTACCTCGGTGTACCCATTACCACCTCCTCTTTAAGCGTTCCCCTCGTGTTCTGCTTCAGAGGACTTTTGGGTGCCGCCTTCCCCTATGTGTACACCGCATTGCTCCTGGTAAACGGTGCGTTCTACATTCTGCCCATTCAGGTGAAAAAGCCCGGCAAAACCGGTCTTGTGATCATGCTCCTGCTCGGCATAATCTTCACCGCTGCGATCCTGATCTCGCATTACATTTGATATTTGACATTAAGAAAACAGGCGATGTTCCAAATCGGAACATCGCCTGTTTTTACACTTATGGATCACTTCTTATTCTACTTCGACTACGCCGTCGTCCTTGATGGTGACGGTCATACCGGTCTTGACGTATTCGAGGAACTCGTCACCGAGATTGTCGACAACGGGCATTTTTGCCTCGGTCCATACGTCACCGAGGATGGCACCGGATGCTGCCAGAGGATCGATCTCCTTGGAGAACAGCATACAGGCAGGCTGCTTTTCAAGAGCGCAAACGGTGAAAAGCACCATACCGCCGGTGGTCGAGCCGATGGTCATGGGCAGGCACAGTGCCTTGCCGATCATGGGCTTCTTGTAGATCTCGGCGTTATTCTGGTCGCCGCACTTCATCTTCTTGTCACCGAACATCATGCCCATCTGATAAGAGGCAAGCGTATTAAAACCGCCGTGGGATACCAGAGCTTCTGCGGTGCAGGTGCCGGGGACAACTACTCTGCCTTTGAAAGTCTTCATTTCTTTGCCTCCCTCTTGCTTGTGATGGTTTGCAGGATCTCCGCCTCGGTGTAGTAGCGGGCGCTGGTGTAGGTCCTGAGCTTGTTGGAGGATGTGATGACTGCCTTGGATTTGCACAGAGGATTGTTCATGTACATAAGAGGGCAAATATAGCTGAGGATAACGCCCATGCTCTTGAGCTTATTGAACTGGGGCGTCTTCTTGAACTCATTGATAACGGGGGTGGAGGCGGTGAACACCGTGGGAACGGTAACCTTTTTAAGTCCGTTATTATTAAGAGCGGTCTCAACACGCTCGGTCCAGTCGATGAGCTGGGCATAGGTCATATGGGGGCAGCCTACGAAGCAAAGAGCAGGCTCTGCATCGGGGTTCTTCCAAATGACGGGGTAGTTTGCCTTGACTCTCTCGAGCTCGGCATCGTCGATAACATAGACCTTGGCACCCTCGGCAATGAGGCTTTCGCCCTGATCGACCGCTTCGGGAGTGAGGTTTTCAATGTGGTACAGACCGACTGCACCGTTGGAGGCTGTAGCCGCACCGAAGTCCTTGAGGTAGGTGCAGGCTTCGTCATTGAGCTCGGTGCCTATCCACTTGTCAAGTCCCTTGACATAGGGCACTTCCTCCATGACCTTCATGCCGATAGCGGAGCCTAAAAGCTGAGCCTCGGGCTTCTTCTCGCACTTGACCTCAACGACCCAGGTCGCCTTGCGGTTCTCGTCAAGCAGGAGACCGAACTCGGGAACAAAGCCGGCGATCGAGCCCATGAGCTCTATCATACCGGAGTTGCGGTTGCACTTTGCGCCGAGGACGGAGTTTGCGTACACGACGGCGGAGGATTCCGCCCAGGAGAGCACCTCACCCTTTTGGGGCTTGTTACCTACCTGATCGAGATAGCAGGTGCAGGTGTAGTCATCGTCGCTGGTTATGCCGAGCTTGCGAAGCTGCTCCTCATAATCATCCTGCTCCGTGTACATGAATTTCTTGAACACGAGATCCTCGATAAGGTTGCTGGGAACGTTCTTGTCCAGAGGCTTGGGGTCTGCGGTGAATTTCTGATCGGAGACAAGTCCTGCGTCGATTATCTGCTGATACAGATCATACACGGGCTTCATGACCTTCAGTCCGAAGCTTATGACCGTGTGACCGTACTTTGAGCTGATCGGCACCATTCTCTCGGCACCGAAGGTCTCTCCGTACATAACAAGGGTCTTTACGACCTTTGCCATTGTTTCGCCCTTTTCGCCGTTTAACATTGCCTGTTGCTCAGGCGTAAGTTTCATCAAAACTGATCATCCCTTTCTTTGTTTGTCATGTGTTTAACAATTCAATTGTATACCAAGTGTATAGCTTTGTCAACAAAACAAATACCGCATTTCGGGAATTTTCTTCCGAAATGCGGTAATCGCTTTCATTTGAGGGCATCGGCCTCGGGCATCATTTCATTTGAAATACGGTCGAGAAGCTGACCGAAAAGGGCGGACTCCTCCGCAGTGAAGCCTTCCCTCATTCTCGAGGTCACGGTCTCGACATAGCTACGCATAATATCGGTGTAGCCGTAGTACTTATCCGAGAGGACAAGGTGGTATTCCCGTCTGTCGGTCTCGGAATTTTGGCGTATCAGATAGCCTTTTTTGATAAGATTATTGACCTTATAGGTTGCGTTCGACTGCGATATATTGAGAAACTCGGCAAACTGCCCGACTGTCGGCTCATGCAGAGCATGGATGACCTCGATCGAAAACGCCTCCATCGCCGTAAGCGAGCCCTCACGCTCACGCACAAGCTCGAATATCCGCCTGAAAAACTCCAGCTTGAACTTGTCGTAAACCTCGATAAAGCTTTTCTCCATCATTATGTTTTTCCCCCGTTTAAACATCTGTCAAAAAACTATACTGTCATTCTAATATAATTTTGACTTTTTGTAAAGCCGAAAATGCCATGTTAATTTTCGTTGCTTGCCTAAATCGGGGAGTATCAGGCAAGTCGGAGTCCGACTACGCCGAGCAAAACCGCTGCGATGCAGATGAGCTTTCTTTTGCTTTTGCTTTCTTTGAAAACGAGGATTCCGAACACTACATTTAGCACCGTGCCGAGTCCTGTCCATACCGCATAGGCAGGGCCTAAGGGCAAAGTTTTTACCGCTATCGACAAAAGCCCAATGCTGCAAAGCACGCTTATTACGGTGAGCACGGTATACTTTACGTTTTTGAGTCCGTCACTGAGCTTCATAAATACGGTGAACGCCAGCTCGAACACCGACGCACCTATGACCACTGCCCACATCATGCCTTGTCCTCCGTTTTTATCCCGATTATGCCGCCGCAAAGCAGTATAAGCGACACGATTTTGAGTACGCTCACCGCCTCATGGAGCAGGAAAATTCCCTCGATCGCCGTACCGACGATACCGATTCCGGTGAACACGGCATAGCTTGTGCCTATACCGAGGGTCTTGACCGACTTTGCAAGCAAAAAGAAGCCGATCACGAGCACTGCCACCGTGATTACGGACGGTAGCAGCACCGTAAAGCCGTGGCTGAGCTTCATCGTATATGCCCAGATCGGCTCACTGATACCGGCAAGAAGCAGGCATATCCATGCCTTGGATCTATCGTTCATAGCTTTCTCCTTTGTGTAAAAATATCGAAAAGCCCGAGAGAGTACACTTAAACTCTCCCGGGCCTGACCTGTGCAAGGCACAGCGGAGGCCTATAAAACCTTATATATTATCAATATAGCTGCAAGCGGCGAGGGCGGCGGCGGAACCGTCGGCACAGGCGGTGGTGAGCTGACGAACGCTCTTTTTGCGGCAGTCACCGGCAACGAAAATGCCCTCGGTCATCGTGCGACAGCTTTCGTCGGAATCGGCGTAGCCCCCATCATCGAGCTTAACATACTCGGCAAAAAGTGCATTGTCCGGTGCATGGCCTATTGCGACGAAAAGACCGTCGATCTCAAGCTCACGCTCCGCACCCTCTTTATCCGCAACGGTGATGCCGCAAAGCGAGGCTTCGCCGTGCAGTGCCTTTACCGTGCTGCCGAGGATAAACTCGACATTTTTCTTTTCGGACAAAGCCTCAACAAGCTTTGCCTCGCCACGGAAGCTGTCCCTACGGTGGATGAGGTAGACCTTTTCGCTTGTCTCCGAAAGGAGCATCGCATCCTGCAAGGCGGAGTTGCCGCCACCGTACACCGCAACGGGTCTGCCCTTGTAAAAGGCACCGTCACACACGGCACAGAAGCAGACGCCTGCTCCGACCAGTTCTTCTTCCCTGCAAAGTCCCATCATTCTGGGCTTTGCTCCGGTCGCTATTATGACGCTTTTTGCCTCAAACTCTCCGCCGAAGTCGGTGCGTACCCTTTTGACATTGCCGGTAAGCTCAAGCGAGACCACCTCGTCAAGCTCAAATTCCGCACCCTGCTTTTCCGCCTGAGCCATCAGCCTGTCACCGAGCTCAAGGCCGGATATCGACTCGATAGTCGGGAAATTCTCCACCTTGGGCGACCATGTTATCTGACCGCCGAAGCTGCTTTTTTCTATTACCAGAACGGACTTTCCCGCTCTGCGTGCGTAGAGGGCGGCAGTTAATCCTGCCGGCCCTCCGCCGATGACGATAATATCGTACATACTTTTTCCTTTACTTAAACAAATACTGCTTTATTGCGACCGCTCCGGCGATCTTCTCAACACTGTCACCGTTTATGACGACAAGAGTCGGTGCCTGACGGATATCGTAGGATCTTGCAAGCTCCTCGTTTTCCTCGGCGTTTACCTTATCATACTCAAAGCCTGCCTTATCCAGATAGCCGTATGCCATGCGGCAATTGGGGCAATTGGTCTTGACGAAAAGGATATTCTTCTTTGCACCCTCAACAGGGCTGCACTCGCATTTATCCTCGCTCTCGGGCATATTCAGCGGTCCCTCATGGGTGAGAACGGAGGTCTCGACGTTGTATTCCTTGCGGTCTTTGTACTCCTGAGTCTTGCCGTTGTTCCAATTCTGAACGGGACGGTAGTAGCCGGTGATGCGGCTGTAGACCTCGGCAGGCTCACCGCATTCGGGACAGATAAACTGCTCACCGGCAAGGTAGCCGTGATTCTTACATACGGAGTAGGTCGGGCTGATGGTGTAGTACGGAAGCTTGTAGTTTTCCGCTATCTTGCGAACGAGATTTGCCGCAGCCTCCCATGTGGGAAGCTTCTCACCGAGGAAGGCGTGGAACACGGTTCCGGAGGTGTAGAGAGTCTGGAGCTCGTCCTGAATGTCAAGTGCGGAGAAAATATCATCGGTGTAGCTGACGGGGAGGTGGCTGGAGTTGGTGTAGTAAGGAACACCGGATGCCTCGTTTGCAGTGATGATATCGGGGAACTGCTCCTTGTCGTGCTTTGCAAGACGGTAGGAGGTGCTTTCCGCAGGTGTCGCCTCGAGATTGTAGAGGTCGCCGTACTGCTCCTGATAGTCGGACAGCCTCTCCCTCATGTGATTGAGCACCTTCTTGGTGAATTCCTGGCACTTCTCATGGGTCATGTCGCAGCCTATCCACTTTGCGTTGAGGCCTGCCTCGTTCATGCCGACAAGGCCGATGGTGGAGAAGTGATTGTCAAAGGTGCCGAGGTAGTACTTGGTGTAGGGGTAAAGTCCCTCATTGAGGAGCTTGGTGATGACGGTACGCTTGATCTTGAGGGAGCGTGCTGCGATATCCATCATCTTGTCGAGACGCTTGAAGAAGTCTGCCTCGTCGTTTGCGAGATATGCGATACGGGGCATATTGATCGTAACAACACCGACAGAGCCGGTGCTCTCACCGGAGCCGAAGAAGCCGCCGGACTTCTTGCGAAGCTCACGGAGGTCAAGACGCAGACGGCAGCACATGGAACGAACGTCCGAGGGCTCCATATCGGAGTTTATGTAGTTGGAGAAGTAGGGAGTGCCGTACTTTGCGGTCATCTCAAAGAGAAGTCTGTTGTTCTCGGTGGGAGTCCAGTCAAAGTCACGGGTGATGGAATAGGTGGGGATAGGGTACTGGAAGCCACGACCGTTTGCGTCACCCTCGATCATGATGTTGATGAACGCCTTGTTGACCATTGCCATTTCCTCTACGCAATCGCCATAGGTGAAATCCTGCTCCTTGCCGCCGACTATGGCAGGCATATCCTTGAGGTCGGCGGGAACAGTCCAGTCAAGTGTGATATTGGAGAACGGTGCCTGAGTGCCCCAACGGGAGGGAGTGTTCACACCGAAGATGAAGCTCTGGATGCACTGCTTGACTTCCTTATAGCTAAGCTTGTCGACCTTGACAAAGGGAGCAAGGTAGGTGTCGAAGCTGGAGAACGCCTGTGCTCCTGCCCACTCGTTCTGCATTATGCCGAGGAAGTTTACCATCTGATTGCAGAGGGTGGAGAGGTGGCTTGCAGGTGAGGAGTTGATCTTACCCGGGATGCCGAGGCCCTGCTGGATGAGCTGCTTCAAGCTCCATCCTGCACAGTAGCCGGTGAGCATACTGAGGTCATGCAGATGGAAATCGCAGTTGCGGTGAGCGTTTGCTATCTCCTCATCATAGATCTCACTGAGCCAGTAGTTGGCAGTGATCGCACCGCTGTTGGAAAGGATGAGTCCGCCGACGGAATAGGTGACGGTGGAGTTTTCCTTGACACGCCAGTCAAGAACATTGACATAGCTGTTGACGGTCTCCTTATAGTCAAGGTAGGTGCTCTTCATGTTGCGGAGCTTCTCTCTCTGCTTACGGTAGAGGATATATGCCTTTGCGACACCCTCATAGCCGCCCTTGGACAGGACAGCTTCAACGGAGTCCTGAATATCCTCAACGGCAATGTAACCGTCCTTTATCTTGGGCAGGAAGTCCGCCGATACCTTCAGGGACAGAAAATCAATGATATTCTCGGTGTATTCCGTCTCCGTGGCATCGAATGCTTTTTTGATCGCAGCCGCTATCTTGTTGATGTCAAACTCAGCTATTTTGCCGTCTCTCTTAATGATCTGATACATTGTTTGATCCTCCGTATTTCTCTCATACTCCTCTGAGCTTCACCGTCGGGACTATATCCTTCACGGCATCGCACAGGTCGTTCATTTCCTTTTCGTCAAACGCCGAAAGTCCCTTCGGCAATATAATATCCCCCGAGTCCTTAAACTGCTGGAGGTAATATTCCTTTGCTCCTTTGATCCACTTTGCGGCAGAAAGCAGGCTCTCCTTAGTGTGGATCCCCTTGACCACCGTGGTACGAAATTCATATTCCACCGTGCCGCAAAGCAAAAGCTCCTTCGAGCTCTCGACCGCCGAGATATCGGCAGAGGCTCCGCAGGCGAGCCGGTAATTTTCCGGTGCGTCCTTTATATCCATTGCGACCTTGTCCGCAAGGCCGTTTTCAATGATCCTTTTCAAGACCTCGGGACGAGTCCCGTTGGTATCGAGCTTCACCTTGTAGCCCAATGCCTTGAGCTTTTCCAAAAAGCCCTCGAGGTCGGCTTGCAGGGTGGGCTCCCCTCCCGTCACCGCAACGCCCTCGAGAATGCCCTGTCTCTTTTTCAGAAAGTCGAGCACGGCTTCCTCGGACAAGTACTGCTTTTCTCTCTCCGGTAAAACAAGAGGTGCATTGTGGCAAAAGGGACAGCGGAAGTTGCAGCCGTCAGTAAATATTGTACAGGCGAGCTTGCCCGGATAATCGAGCAAGGTCAGCTTTTGTATACCCGAAATATGCATAGTTATCTCCTCACGGGTTTTAAATATAGCCCATATATTCGCTATTGTCAAGAGCAAAACACAAAATATAGTCATTTTTACCGTTTTGTAACCGAGCTGACCACAATATTTTGTGTTTGCTTGCTTTACAATTTGTTATCGTTTCGTAAGAACTCGTAAGGCTTTTCATTTTGTCTAAGCTTCAAAGCTTTGAAATATCAAGGCTTTGCGGCGATTTACCTTGTGTAAAATTTTCGTTACCTATGAAAAAAGAGTTGTGTTTTTTGTTGCCAAACAGGGAGATTTGATTTACAATGGGAATGCCCAAACAAACTATATTATAAAGGAGGCAACCCCATGAAGACCGGCAAAAAACTATTGTCCTTGCTGCTTATACTGGTAATGGTATTATCTCTTACCGCACCTGCATTGGCAGGTCCGGCGGAGACGATGCAGGTCAGTGCTATCTACGGTAACAACACCAAGAAGTACGGTCATGTTGATCTTGACATCTCCACCGAGGAAT
>CAYUQN010000003.1:0-1236 GCA_964446815.1 uncultured Oscillospiraceae bacterium
TTTGTTCACATTTATATAGTATTTTATATACAACAAGAAACGAAAGTTATAAATCGCAAAACGAGAAAATGACTTTCCCCAATATTTAAGGAGGTACAAATTATGTTCGAGATCATGCCTTACGGCCATCGCCGTGTAGTAACTTATAACCCTTTCCGTGAGCTGGAGGAAATGAGCCGCAGCCTCTGGAACGATACCAATATGAATGCATTCCGCACCGACATAACCGAGAAGGACGGAGTTTACACTCTCACAGCCGAGCTCCCCGGCTTCAAGAAGGAGGATATCGGCATCGATATCGATAAGGACTGTCTCACCATTTCGGCTGAACGCACTGTTGAAAATGACGAGGAGGGCAATGAGCCCAACTTTGTACGCAGAGAGCGTTTTTACGGTTCCTACAGCCGCAGCTTCAATGTCAAGGGCATCGATACCGAGGCAATAACCGCCGCATATAATGACGGAGTCCTGACCTTGGTAATGCCTTCAAAGACTCCCGTAACTCCCCCCTCAAGACGTCTTGAGATAAACTGAGCAACGACTCAATAACAGGTGTGTTTCAAATCTTCCTCTCTTCATACAATCCCATTCAAAAAGCTCATGCGATCAAGGTCGCATGAGCTTTTTGTAAATCTACGCTTTTGAAACTTAGAAGTTATCCGAGGAGTAACGGGGTTGTAATAGGGCTGTTATAGAGCATTTTTTATCGTGCTTTATAAGATATACGCCAAAAGATCAAAAGCACCAAAATAAAGAGCCGACACACCGCACCCCCTCATAAGAGACTCAACCGGCAGCGACCAAGGGCAAGGTGGGCACTTGATGAGGATGAGCTGAACACGCTGAAAGACCGTGCCGAGTATTTCGGTTTGGATGAGACGAACAATTTTAAGGAATACAAGAGGGAATATCTGAAAACAACAGATAATATGCTTGAAATCTCGGGAAATAGTAGTAAAATAGAAATAGATGAATTAACGCCATGTTTGCGAAGATTGAGTGATAACAAAATCGTTGAGACAGAAGTTGTTGACATTTTCCCAACAAAGAAAATGTTTTCCGATTGGGAATTCGATTGGACGATTCCCCGAAAAAACGGCTTTACCGTTCGTGGCATTAAAGCAGTTGGTGATGATAGAATGCAGGGCATGCTTGCATTTAAACCTGATGCTCGTAATTATGCGGTTTTGATCATAGGCATTTAAGAGGTCAGCGAAATATCATAAAAAAGAAGCA
>CAYUQN010000003.1:1336-65040 GCA_964446815.1 uncultured Oscillospiraceae bacterium
TTTTAAACGACTGCTTCTTCGATGGTGGAGATAAGCGGGATCGAACCGCTGACCTATGCGGCGGTAAACGCCGCCATCGCCGAAAGGCGGTTTTGATCATAGGCATTTAAGAGGTCAGCGAAATATCATAAAAAAGAAGCAGCCGTTTTAAACGACTGCTTCTTCGATGGTGGAGATAAGCGGGATCGAACCGCTGACCTCTTGAATGCCATTCAAGCGCTCTCCCAGCTGAGCTATACCCCCAGGTGCAAAAGCTATTTTAACAGACAGGTGGGTACTTGTCAACACTTTTTTATCGGCATTCGGTCGAGCAAGGAAAATATCGATCGGCGGCTTTAAAGATCAAGAAAGGGAGATACCGTCGTCAAGGCTTATCGCTTTGGAGAAGTAGAGCTTCATGACATCGCACAGGGTATCGAAATCGGCGGCTCCGGCGGTTTCCCAAGCGGAATGCATGGCAAGCTGAGCAAGCCCGATATCAACGGTCTTGACCGGAACAAGGACATCGGCAATGCTACCGAGGGTGCTTCCGCCTGCCATATCGGAGCGGTTGGCGAACACCTGTATCGGAGCACCGGCATCGACACACAGCTTTCTGAATATTGCAGACGAGACGGCATCGGTGGTGTAGTGCTGATTGGCGTTGTACTTTATGACTATACCGCCGTTTATAACTGGGCTGTTGGAGGGATCGGCATACTCGGGATGATTGGGATGCATAGCATGGGCGTTGTCGGCGGATACCATGAAGCTGCGTTCGAGCATCATGAGATACCGCTCATGCGATATACTCAGAGCGGCGCATATGCGATGCAGGGTATCACGCAAGAGGGAGGATGCGGCACCCTGCTTGGTGGAGGAGCCGACTTCCTCATTGTCGAACACACAGCACACGGGGATGGCAGATGAGTCATCGCCGGAGACAAAGCCGTCCATGCAAGCGAGGGCACATTCGAGATCGTCGAGCTTGGGGGAGATGACATACTCACCATCGGCACCCAAGGTGCTGCCCTTGCCACGGCAATAGAGGAAAAGATCGTGACCCAAAATGTCGGTGACATTGACATTTGCAGCCTCGGCAACGAGGCTCATAAAACGACCGGAGGCATCCTTAGAACCGAAAAGGGGCAGGGTATCGACCGCTGCGTTATACTTCATACCGTCGTTAGCGGTGCGGTTCATGTGTATAGCAACGTTGGGGATGACCAAAAGGTCACGGTCAATATCCACAAGCTTTTCCCGGAGCTTGCCGCCGTCATCCACGATAACACGACCTGCAACGGAAAGCGGCCTGTCAAACCACGGTGCCATGAGCATACCGCCGTACTTTTCGGTGCTGAGCTTAACATATGCGCCGTCGCCCTTCTCGGGATTCTCCTTGACCTTGAAGGAGGGGGAATCGCTGTGAGCAGCAGCCATGGTGAAGCCGGTGGGCTCCGTATTCGGGATACGGAAGGCGATCAGCGAGGATGAATTTTTGACGGTGTAGTATTTACCGCCGTTTTCGAGCTTCCACTCGGAATGGGGTAAAAGCTCGGTGTAGCCGGCTTTCTTGAGCTCATCGGCAAGATTTGCGACAACGTGGAAGCAGCTCGGTGAGCTGTGGATGAAATCAAGAAGCCTGTCTGTATATTTATATTGCATGGTATCGCACCTTTCATTTTTTCTACAGCATAACATTTTTATGATAAAATGAAAAGCGGAAAATCGAAGATTTTCCGCTTTTCCGATCACTTACCGAAGAATTCGAGGAACTCACGGGTTTCGGCTCTTTCGGGGTCGCCGGACAGCTTTTCGGGGCTTCCGCATTCAAGCAGCTTCCCCTTATCCAAAAACAGCATCTCATCAGCAAGCCTTTTAGCCTGAGCCGGAGAGTGGGTTATAATGAGAACGCAGCAGCCTGTCTTCTTGCGGTAGCCGTCAATGAGCTTTTCCGCCAAAAGAGTCGATGAAATATCAAGTGCCGCAGTCGGTTCATCGAGTATGAGCAGCTCATAATCACGCATAAGCAGCCTACACAGTGCCATTCTCGCCGTCTCGCCACCGGAGAGACGTTGGGCCTTTTTCTTTGCAAGATGGGCAATATCCATATCGCAAAGAAGCTTTTCGGCACGGCAAGGGTCATTTCCGTTTTGGAGCAGATTACGCATAACGCTCATCTTAAAGGCGAAGCTTTTCTGCGGCATATAACCGATGCTTACGCCCTTGAGCGGACTCGATCTTCCGTCACTGCGTTCGATACCCGAAAGCACCCTTGCAAGCGTCGACTTGCCGGAGCCGTTTGCACCGACGACAGCGTATATCTTGCCGCACTCAAGCTCAAAATCGAGGAAGGAGAGCACCTTTACACCGCCGTAGCTTTTCTCAAAGGAGTTTATCTTCATCTCTCAAGCCCTCCTTGCATAAGCGACACAACGGTGTTCAGCACAAGCGATATCGCAAAGAGTATGATACCGAGGGCAAGTGCCGTATCGAAATTGCCCATGTTGGTGAAATTCATTATCGCAGTGGTCATGACGTTGGTTTTGAACATTATCGCACCGCCCACCATCGATACCGCACCGACCTCCGCCATAGCACGGCTCAGTGCAAGAAGATAGGTCGATATCATCTGATAGCGGCTCTCATTGATAAGAAGTCCCATTGTGCGAAGCTTCCCGAGACCGAGACCGGATGCAGTTTCCCTGATAGCACCTGCTATACCTGCGGTGAAGCTTTCCATCATACCGATGACGATGGGCGTTATCAAAATGACCTGGGCAATGACCATGCCCTCAACGGTGTACAGCAGCTTCAAATGCCCCAGAGGGCCGACACCGCTGAACAGTAAATAGCACAAAAGACCGCAGACAACAGGGGGCAGGCCCATGAAGGTGCGGTTAATAACGATGATTATTCTCTTGCCCTTAAAGCGAGTGCTACCCAAAAGCACTCCCAGTGGCACTCCGATAAGGAGTGCCAACAGGGAGCTGGAAAGACTCATTCTAAGGGTGACTCCGACGACCTCTTTTAATATGATGCTGTCGGACATTATAAGCTCAAGGGCTTCCCTCAGAGCGGATCCCATGGCTTACTTTGCTGCTTCGAGGTATACGGGGCCGTCAACGAGACGAGCGAAACCGTCGGCAATGAATGCCTCCTCCTGTGCCTTTGCATGGACGAGGATGAGATCGGCGTTGCCCATCTTGGCGTTTGCTATTGCCTTACCGGTACCTGCGGAGAATATCTCGACATCGTAGCCGTACTTGTCCTCAAAAATGGGGATGAGGTAGCCGAGAAGACCGGAGTCATTGACGGAGGTGGTGGTGGAGATGCGGATGAGCTTGGTCTCATCGGTAGCCTCGGGGATATCTGCTGCGGAAACGGGGCCGTCCTCCATGATGTAGAACAGGTACTCACCGTATTCTGCGTAACCGTACTCGGCTGCAAGCTGCTTGCCTTCCTCGGAGAGGAGCCAGTTGATGAGAGCGTCTGCACCGACGGTGTTCAGAGGCATACTTCCGACCTCATTGCCGTTTGCATCGACAAACTTTGCATCGGGATCGACGGCGAGGAGGGAGTAGGTGTTGATCATGCTTTCGTCAGCTTCGATGAGGATCTCAAGATCGGCATCGGGCTGATTGGACTTGAAGGTAAGGAAGGTTGCCTTGTCGGAGAGGATGTATGCACCCTGCTCATTTGCCATGGTCAGGCAGGTGCCCATACCGGCGTTGGAGGAAACATACCAATCCTTGTAGGCTGCAAAGGTCTCGGGCTCGGCGGTGATACCGAGATCGGCAGGCCAAAGAGCAAGCTCCTTGGTGTGGGTACCGGAGCCGTCACCACGGGAAACGAAGGTGTAGCCGCCATCGGCGATGGCTGCAAATGCATCGAGGACGTTCATGCCCTTGACACCTGCGGGATCATCGGCAGGGCCGCAAAGGACAAAGTAATTATACATATAGGACATTCTTTCGGTTGCGGGGGTACCGTTTGCAACGGGGTCCTTGTCGGGCGCTGGGGAGGGAGCGGGATTTTCTGCTGCTGTGCATGCACATAATGCACAAATCATCAAGACTGCAAGAAAAAGGGAAATAAACTTTTTCATTGATTTTGTATCTCCTTGTGTGTAAGAAATGTAGGTTTCCCATAATTTATAGTATATGCACTGCATTGTCATTAGTCAAATCCACAATGTGCACAAAAAGCGGTGCTGCAATTTATATAACATGACAGTTTGAGCGAAAATGTCGCTTAAGTCAAAATAACCTATTTCACAAAGCCGTTATTTTTATTATAATGTAGACAGAAAAATGAAAGCGAAGGCGAAAAGATGTTACGAGTATTAACGCCCAAGGAGGCAAACGAACTTATACGCCGCAGCTTCACCGAACTCAAAGGTGAAAGCGAAAGACTAAGGCTCTCCGAATGTGTAGGCAGAGTCACCGCAAAGGCGATAACGGCGAATGAATATGTGCCCGGCTTTGACCGCAGCACCGTCGACGGCTATGCATTGGCAGCAAAAGACAGCTTCGGCTGCTCCGATGCCATACCTGCGATACTGAAGCTCAAGGGTGTTGTGAAAATGGGTGAGGCAACGGACATTATCCTCGCTGACGGTGAATGTGCCTATGTGCCTACGGGCGGTGAGCTTCCCCAAGGCTCCGATGCCGTTGTGATGATAGAGTACAGCGAAAGCTACGGCGGAGGCGAGATAGGCATTTTAAAGCCCATAGCCCCGGGCGGCAACGTGATATACAAGGGTGACGATGTTTTCCCCGGTAAAACGGTGGTAGAAAAGGGACGCAGACTGCGACCGGAGGATATCGGAGCACTTGCGGCATTGGGAATATGCGATGTAGAGGTCGCAAAAAAGCCGACGGTCGCCGTCATATCGACGGGGGACGAGCTCGTTCCGATAGAAAAAACGCCGGATATCGGTCAGGTGAGGGACGTTAATTCCGCAATGCTTTGTGCCGCTATCGAAAACGTAGGGGCAAAAGCCGTGCCTTACGGCATTGTTAAGGACGGATATGTGAGGCTCAGAGATGCGATAAATACGGCGATAGCCGATTGCGATATGCTGCTTATATCCGGAGGAAGCTCAGTCGGTCAGATGGATTCTACCTGTGCCGTGATAGATGAGCTGGGTGAGCTTTTGTTCCATGGGATAGCGATGAAGCCGGGCAAGCCCACGATATTGGGCAGGATAGGGAATAAGCCGGTGTTCGGTCTACCGGGTCATCCGGTGGCGGCACATTTCGTGACGGAGCTTTTTGTGAAGCCGCTCATTATGCAGATGATGGGAGCGACGCTTAAAAGAAGCGGAGTTCGTGCTTTGCTGACTGAAAACGTCAGTGCAAATCACGGCAGGGAGCAGCTCATGGGAGCAAAGCTGTATGAGGAAAACGGTGTGACCTATGCGATACCGGTACACGGAAAATCGGGGCTTATAAGCACCCTTTCCGGTTGTGACGGATACTTTTCCGTACCGAGGGATACGGAGGGCTATGCAAAGGGCAGTGAGATAGAGGTGTATATAAATGGCTTTTGATTATCTCAGCAACGTATCTGCCGAGCAGGCAGGTGCCGAGTATATAGAGCATCTTAAAAGCAGAGGACTTGCACCGAAAGCCGAGACGGTTTCGGTAAAGGATTCCTGCGGCAGAGTGAGCAAGACCGCGGTCTATGCCAAGATCTGCTCACCGCATTATCATGCAAGTGCAATGGACGGTATAGCGGTCACGGCATCGGACACCTTCGGAGCGGGAGAGACGACACCGATAACGCTCTCCGAGACGGATTTCGATTGGGTCGATACGGGAGATCCCATACCTCAAGGCCGTGATGCCGTCATAATGATAGAGGATGTGGTGAAGAATCCCGACGGCAGCGTAAAGCTGTATGCCGCCGCTGCACCGTGGCAGCATATCCGCCAGATAGGTGAGGATATATGCGCAGGTGAGATGATACTCCCGGGCACAACGAGGATCAGCCCCTCCGCCATCGGCGCTATGATAGCCGGAGGAGTGACGAGGGTAGAGGTCATAAAAAAGCCTCTTGTCGGAATAATCCCCACCGGTGACGAGATCGTGCCCCCATGTGAGGACCCCAAGCCGGGAGAGATACTTGAGTTCAACTCATCGATATTTGCCGCAATGGTGGAGCAGTGGGGGGCGGAGCCAAAGGTCTACCCCATAGTTCCCGATGACAGGGAGAAGCTCAAAGCGGCGGTAGCCGAGGCGGCAAACGACTGCGATATGGTCATACTCAACGCAGGCTCATCGGCAGGCAGGGACGATTATTCGGTACGCATAATCCGTGAGCTGGGCGAGGTGCTGTATCACGGAATAGCGATGAAGCCCGGCAAACCGGCGATCCTCGGCAATATCGGAGCAAAGCCGGTGCTCGGAGTGCCCGGCTACCCCGTCAGCGGTATCATAGTGGTTGAGCAGTTCCTGCGACCGCTCATAGAATACTGTGCCATGGCCAATGGCACGGAGGACGAATACGTTACCGCAAGGCTCACGAGAGCGGTCGTATCGGGACTGAAATATAAGGAGCTTGTCAGAGTCAGAATGGGAGCCGTGGGCGGAAAGCTCATTGCATCGCCGTTAAACCGCGGAGCAGGTGTTGTATCGTCATTCATGAAAGCGGACGGAATAATGGAAGTGCCGCAGGGAACCGAGGGCTTTGAATCGGGGGAGACGGTGAAGGTAAAGCTGCTTCGTCCCAAAGAGGAGCTATATGGCAGTGCAATGTGCATAGGCAGTCACGATCCCTTGCTTGACGAGCTTGCGGATATGCTGCACTCCGCCTACCCCAATGAGTTTTTGAGCTCGTCCCATGTTGGCTCCATGGGCGGTATCATGGCGGTACGCAGGGGTGAGGCTCATCTCGGCGGAATACACCTTTTGGACGAAAGCGACGGAAGCTACAATCTCTCATATCTGAAGAAATACTTCCCCAACGGCGGCGTTTATCTTGTCGAGTGCGTAGGCAGAACTCAGGGCATAATGTGTACCGCCTCTAACCCCAAGGGCATAAAGAGCATTGAGGATCTGTTCCGTGGCGACATAAGTTATGTAAACCGACAAAAGGGCTCCGGCACAAGGATACTGTTTGATTATCTGTGCAAAAAGGCAGGGCTTGACGGCAGGAGTGTGTACGGCTATGAGCGTGAGGAGCTGACGCATACCTCGGTAGCGGCTCAGATCGCCTCCGGAAGCGGAGATGCGGGAATGGGCATATATTCGGCGGCAAAGCTGTATGATCTCTGCTTTGTACCTATATGCACCGAGCAGTACGAACTCCTGATCCCCGAGCACGCATGGGACAGTCCTTATATCAGGCATATCATTGAGATACTCAAAAGCGAAAAATTTAAAAACCGCCTTACGGAGATGGGCGGCTATACATTAAATAATCCGGGAGAAGTGAGGTACAGACTATGAGCTACAAAGCGGCGGTCATCACGGTGAGTGACAGATGTGCGGCACATACGCAAAAGGACACGAGCGGCCCTGCGGTTGCAAAAATGCTTGAGGATATCGGCTTTGAGGTCATATATACCTCAACGGTACCCGATGAGCGACACATGATATCGGCGGAGTTTATCAAATGCGAATACGAGCTTGAGGCAAACCTCATAGTGTCGACGGGCGGAACGGGATTTTCCCACAGGGACGTTACCCCCGAGGCGACGCTTGACGTTATCGACAGGGAGGTACCGGCGATCCCACAGGCAATGCTGCATTACAGCTTGCAGATAACCCCCCGTGCCATGCTCTCGAGAGCGGTCGCAGGCATACGCAATGATGCCCTCATAGTGAATTTGCCCGGAAGTGAAAAGGCGGCAAAGGAGAATCTCACGGCGATAGCCGGAGCACTTGAGCACGCCATGCATATGCTTGCCGGAGAGGGTCACGGCAAATGAGATCGGCAAAGATCCTTGTAGTCGGCTGCGGAGGACTCGGAGGCTATGTTTGCGAGTACCTTGTCCGTATTGGTGTAGGGCATATCATCGCCGCCGACGGTGATGTGTTTTGCGAGTCTAATATGAACAGACAGCTCCTTTGCACACCTCAAACCATAGGGCGAAATAAGGCGGAATGCGCAAGGGAAAGAGCCCTGCTCCTCAGACCGGATATCGACTTTACGGCGGTGTGCGAATATATGAGCACCGAAAACGTGGCAGAGCTTGTATCGGACTGCGACCTTGTCATCGATGCACTTGACAATGTGGAAAGCCGCAGACTGCTGTTTGATGAGTGCAAGCGTCGTGGGGTGAGCCTTGTACACGGTGCCGTTGGGGAACGAAGCTTTCAGGTGGGAGTCCTGACCCCCGAAACGGAGTTTCCGGAGCTTATGCCGATGAATGTTGAGGGGGAGAGGATCATGGCGTATACTCCCTCTGCCTGTGCGTCATTCCAATGTGCCATGGCGGAAAAGATATTGCGAAAGCAAGCCACGGGACTTGAGGGCAAGCTCCTGTGCACCGATCTCGAAACGAATGAAAGCATTGTGTTTGAGCTGACGTGAAGCATCATGTCAGCTCAAATGCTACAAAAATTGAAAGTGTCGGCCTAAACTTTTGGTCAGTTTTAGTTCAATGCGGCACAAAATTTGATTTTTTGTCCGCTACTTGCGAAATAATTATTGCAATTCATATAAAAATGTTGTTAAATATTTTATGTTATGCTGGCATAAAGGAGCCTTCTTATGACGCAAACCCTGCTGATATCGGCGGCTGCGCTTTTGCTCGGAGTCGTCGTTGCATATATAAATTCAAAACTCAGTAAAAAAGTGCTCGGTGCGGATAATGTGACCGCGATAATGGCGGTGAATCTTGCGAGGCTCTTTTTGGATGCACTCTGTCTCTTTGCGGCGTACGGTGCCTGCAAGCTTTTGGAGCAGAGAATAACGGTACCGCTTATTGCGGCAGCCGTGGGACTGTCGGTCGGCGGAATACTGTTTCTCCGTTTGCTGACGAAGAAAGAAAATAAGAAGAACGGAGGCGATGAGCTTGGCTGAGTTCTGGGAAAACTTTTTACAGCCCACTAAGACGGTGTATACCATGTGGGTCATAATGGCGGTGCTTGTGCTCTTTTCGATACTTGCAACGAGAAAGATGAAGGACAAGCCCGGTGTACTGCAAAATATGGCTGAGATGGCGGTGAGCAAGCTGCTCGGCTTTTTCGAGGGCATACTCGGAAAAGAGCGGACGAGGGAATACTTCCCCATGTTTGCGACCTTCTTTATTCTCATTGTCGTATGCAACTATTCGGGACTTATCCCCGGAGCCGGTGAGATATTCACTGTGCCCACCTCGGTGCTTGCGGTAACTGCGGCACTGGCGGTCATAGCCTTTTTCACCATTCATACGACGGGGTTCAAAAAGAGAGGCATAAAGGGCTACCTGCTTTCGTTCCTGAAGCCTGTTGCATTTCTCATTCCGATAACCTTGCTTGAGCAGGTCATCCGCCCTCTGTCGCTTGCACTGCGACTTTACGGCAACCTCTACGGTGAGGAAATGGTAACGGAGACATTTTACGGACTGTTTCCCATCCTGCTTCCCCTTGTCATGAATGTGCTGAGCCTTTTGTTCTGTCTCATTCAGGCTATGATATTCACAATGCTTTTGGCAGTGTTTGTTGCCGAAGCCACCGAAACCGAAGAAGAATAATTTAAAGATATATATCAGGAGGAAATACAATGGAACTCGTATACGGAATTATAGCGATAGCGGCTGCACTTGCGATCGGACTGAGCACCATCGGTGTCGGTATCGGTCAGGGTATGGCGGCATCAAAGGCACTGGAATCAATGGCACGTCAGCCCGAGATGCACGGCAAGCTCCAGACTACCATGATCCTTGCAATGGGTCTTATGGAAGCACTGGCTATCTACGGTCTGCTCATAGCCTTCATAATCCTCGGCAATATGCCCTGACGGGAACAGTACCGATAATTTTGAAGGGAGTGCGGAAGTTTGGTCTTAAACATAGTAGGGCTTGAGATCAGTGTGCCCGAGTTTATCTGGACTGTTATAAACTTCTTTATTCTGCTGTTTCTGCTTAAAAAATTCCTTTATGACCCCGTGCTGAAGTTCATGGATGAGCGAGCGGAGCGTATAGCCGCAGGACTCGAGGAGGGCAAATGTGCCGAGAGGACACTTGCCGAGAGTAAGGCGGAGCTCCAAAAAGAGCTCAGTGAGAAGAACGACGAGGCAAGAGCCCTTATTGGTGACGCAAGAAGTCAGGCCGATAAGGAAAAGAGCAAGGCACTAAGTGCCGCTCATGCCGAGGCGGAGAAGCTCCAGGGCGAGCTTCGTGAGCGTATAGGCACGGAGGAGACGGAGGCAAGGGACGAGGTAGAGTCTCAGCTTCCGGAGCTTGTCGGCTTGCTGAGTGATAAGCTGCTCGGCAATGTGACAAAGGAAGGGTGACGGTATCACCTTGCAGAACAAGATGAAAGGAGGGATAACGCTCGGATGGGTGAATTGATATTCAGAATAATCAACTTCGTGATCCTGTTCGGTGCCTTGGGCTTTTTGTGCCGAAACATTATAAAGAATATGTTTCGCGGCAGACGTGACAAAATAAGTCGCGAGCTCGAGGAAGCGGAGGAAGCGAAGGAAAATGCAAGAGCCTTACAGGGCGAGATAGAAAATGCCCGACTTGCAAATGAGGAGCTTAAAGAAAAGCTCATGGAGGATGCAAGGCAGCAGGCAGAGGCTCATGCAAAGGAAAGTTTAGAAAGCGGACGGCTTGAGGCGGAGAGCATAATAGACAACGCCGCAAGAAGTGAGGAGCAGCTTCGAAAGGAAATGCACGGCAGAGTGACCGCCGATGCCTTCCGCAAGATAGCGGAGCTCACCTCGGAGAATCTAAAGGACGGACGCTTTGAACATTCAAAGCAGCTTTTAAACGAGCGGTTTATCCGACAGATTAAGGATTTGGTATCGGCAATGCCGAGCGACATTTTGAATATGAACGAACTAAAAAAACTTGACATTTCAATAAAGAGCGCGGAGCCCCTGTCCGACGAGGAGATGCAGCAGATCACAAGGATCCTGTGCGAGACCTTTATAAGCTGCCGCAACGAAGTCGATTCGGAGCTTATCGGCGGAGTGCGTATGCAGGTGGGTGACACCGTGTATGACGGCACCCTTGCCCATAATCTCGACAGGCTTACCCGTGACGTGGAAAGCAATACCCTTGCGGATGAGAGCCGCAGCGTATCCGAGCAGATAAGAGAGCGTCTGAATGATGCCTCCTCCGATATCGACGTGTTCCAGACCGGAACGGTCGAAAGCTTGGGTGACGGTATATGCAGAGTATCCGGCCTTGCCGATGTTATGGCAGGCGAAATGCTTGAGCTTCCCGGTGGACTCAAGGGCATGGTCCAGGACCTTGAACGTGACAATATCGGTGTTGTCCTGATGGGTGAGTATAATCACATTCAGGAGGGTGACGAGGTTCGCCGTACCGGTAAGATCATCGAGGTACCCGTCGGTGAGTGCATGATAGGAAGAGTCGTAAATGCAATGGGTCAGCCCGTTGACGGCAAAGGCCCCCTCGGAGCAACGGACTTCCGTGCAGTCGAAAGCCCTGCTCCCAGCGTTCTGCACAGAAAGAGCGTTTCCGTTCCCATGCAGACCGGCCTTAAAGCCATTGATGCTCTTGTGCCCATTGGCAGAGGCCAGCGTGAGCTTATAATAGGTGACAGGCAGACCGGCAAGACCGCAATAGCACTTGACGCAATAATCAATCAGAAGGGCAAGGACGTTATCTGCATCTATGTCGCAATAGGTCAGAAGGAGTCCACCATAGCAGGCGTTGTCAACAAGCTCCGCAGCTCCGGAGCGATGGACTACTCGATAGTCGTTGCGGCAAACGCCTCCGAATCCGCCCCCATGCTGTACATTGCACCGTACTCCGGTGCGGCAATGGGCGAGTACTTTATGTACAAGGGCAAGGATGTCCTCATAGTGTACGACGATCTGTCGAAGCAGGCGGCGGCATACCGTGAGATCTCCCTGCTGCTCCAGAGACCGCCCGGACGTGAAGCCTACCCCGGTGACGTGTTCTATCTCCATTCGAGATTGCTTGAAAGAGCGGCACGCCTCAGTGACGAGGCAGGCGGCGGCAGCATGACGGCACTGCCCATAATCGAAACCCAGGCAGGTGACATTTCGGCGTATATCCCGACTAATGTTATCTCCATAACCGACGGTCAGATATTCCTTGAGACAGATCTGTTCCACTCCGGCGTCCGTCCGGCGATCAATGTCGGACTCTCGGTATCGCGAGTAGGCGGTGCGGCACAGATCGGTGCGATGAAGCAGGTCGCAGGCAGATTGCGCGTCGATCTTGCACAGTACAGAGAGCTGGCAAGCTTTGCACAGTTCGGCTCCGATCTTGACAAGGCAACAAGAGATACCCTCCACAGAGGTGCGAGGATGACCGAAATACTCAAGCAGAAGCAGTATGCACCCATGAGTGCGGCGGATCAGGTAATTGCGATCTTTGCGGCATCCGAGGGCTACACCGATGATGTTGAGCTTGAGGATATAGCACGCTTTGAGGCGGAGCTCATCCCCTATGTGAACCGCAATTATCCCGAGCTTCATGACGAGATAATGTCCGGCAAGAAGCTCAACGCCGAGCAGCAGGCAAAGCTTAAAGAGTGCATAGTAAAATTCAAAGAAACCTTTTAAATGAGACTCCGAGGAAGGGAGGGGCATAAATGGCAAATATGAGGGCGATAAGGACGCGTATAAAGAGCGTCAAGAATACTCAGCAGATAACGAAGGCGATGAAGATGGTTGCCGTGTCGAAGCTGAGACGTGCCCAAAGTGCGATGCAGTCTATGGCACCCTTCGCAGCAAAGAGTCAGGAGATACTCGATTCGCTTTTGACAGACAGTGCCGCAAACGAGAACCGCTTCATAAAGCCCCGTAAGGAGATAAAAAAGGTCTGTTATGTCCTTTTTGTCGGCAACAGGGGACTTTGCGGAGTGTATAACAGCTCACTGCTCCACTATATGGAGGAGCTTGCAAAGGATGAGACCCGTGAGATCGAGCTTGTTATCTGCGGACGCTGGGGCAGGGACGTTATCGCAAAGAGCGGACTTCCCGTCATGCGAAGCTTCACCGAGCTCAGCGATACTCCGAGTGCAAACGAAGCACTTGAGATATCGGAGTATCTCAAGAAGCTGTATCTCGACGGTGAGGTCGACGAGGTACATCTTGTGTATCAGCATTATATATCCGCTCTCAGACAGGAGCCTACGGAGGATCAGCTTCTTCCGGCAAAGCCCTCTGTGAGCGGAGAAGGCAAGGAGCGGGATTTCATCTTCGCTCCCGATGCCGCAGAGGTTTTGGAAAGCGTCATGCAGCTTTATATCAACAACAAGCTGTACGGTGTTATGCTCGAGGCAAAATGCGGTGAACATTCATCGAGAATGACCGCAATGACTGCGGCAACAGACAGCACCAAGAGCCTCATCGACTCCCTCAGTCTTGCCCTCAACAGAGCAAGACAGGCGGCGATCACGACCGAGATATCGGAGATCGTCGGCGGTGCCGCGGCACTTAAAAAGAAGAAGTAACTATCCTCACAACAGGAGGTAAATACATGGAAAACGGAATCGTCAGAAGGGTCATAGGCCCTGTTGTGGACGTACAGTTTCCCTCCGGAAGGATGCCGGAGATATACAATGCTATAGAGGTCGAGCTTCCGGAACGTAAGATAGTCATGGAGGCTGTTCAGCACCTCGGTGACAATACGGTCAGATGCATATCCCTGTTCTCTACCGACGGTATGCAGCGTGGCTGCCGTGCCATAGACACGGGCTCATCCGTCACCATGCCCGTTGGCGATGCGACACTGGGACGTATGTTCAACGTCATCGGTGAGCCCATCGACGAAAAGGGCCCGATCGATGCACCCCGTCTGCCCATTCACCGTAAAGCCCCCGACTTCACCGATGTCATCCCGGCAACAGAAATCCTTGAGACCGGTATTAAGGTCATTGACCTCTTGGCTCCATATGCCAAGGGCGGCAAGATCGGTCTGTTTGGCGGTGCAGGTGTCGGCAAGACGGTGCTTATCCAGGAGCTTATCCGCAATGTTGCTTACGAGCACGGCGGCTACTCGGTGTTTGCCGGAGTCGGTGAGCGTAGCCGTGAGGGCAACGACCTTTGGAACGAAATGACCGAATCGGGCGTTATCAGTAAGACCGCACTTGTATTCGGACAGATGAACGAGCCCCCCGGAGCAAGGCTCAGAGTTCCCCTTTCGGGACTTACGATAGCGGAAAACTTCCGTGACAATTCCGGTCAGGACGTGCTTTTGTTCATCGACAACATATTCAGGTTCACTCAGGCAGGCTCCGAGGTCTCTGCACTTTTGGGACGTATGCCTTCCGCCGTCGGCTATCAGCCGACACTTGCAACGGAGATGGGCTCCTTGCAGGAGCGTATAACCTCCACCAAGAGCGGCTCCGTTACCTCCGTTCAGGCTATCTATGTCCCTGCCGATGACCTCACCGACCCTGCACCGGCAACCGCCTTTGCACACCTTGACGCAACGACGGTTCTCAGCCGCAGCATCTCGGAGCTCGGTATATATCCTGCGGTCGATCCTCTCGACTCTACCTCGAGAATACTCGACCCCAACATCCTCGGCAAGGAGCATTACGACACAGCCCGTGAGGTGCAGTCCGTGCTCCAGAAGTACAAGGACCTTCAGGATATCATAGCCGTACTCGGTATGGACGAGCTCAGTGCGGAGGACAAGGCCGTTGTCAACCGCGCAAGAAGAATACAAAGATTCCTGTCTCAGCCCTTCCACGTTGCAGAGGTATTCACCGGCACTCCCGGTAAGTATGTCCGCATGGAGGACACCATAAGAGGCTTCCAGGCGATCCTCGGCGGTGAGTGCGATCATATGCCCGAGCAGGCATTCATGATGGCAGGTACTATAGATGACGTGCTGAAAAAGCAGAGAGATATGTAAGCCATGGCAAAGCTGATTCATCTTCAGATCGTAACAGCAGGCGGAAGTGTCTGCGATGAGGACGTGAGCTACGTTTCCGTTCCTCTCACCGACGGTGAGGCAGGCATACTCCCGGGACACGCCGCAATGACCGCCGCACTTGCGGTAGGCGTTGTGAAGTATGACCTTGGAGGAGTGCGTAACTATGCCGCCGTGTCGGGAGGCGTTTTGAACATTGCCGATAACGAGCTCATAATCCTGGCACGCAGTGCCGAGAAAGCGGAGGATATCGACACCGCAAGAGCCGTAGCCTCCGAAAAGCGAGCAAGGGAAAGACTTGCGGCAAAGGGCGAGGATCTTGACGTTACAAGAGCGGAGCTCAGCCTCCGCCGCGCCCTTTCGAGACTCAAAGCGGCAGAAAGCACAGGTAAATAGCGTTTTAAAGGAGATACCCTTTTGGGTATCTCCTTTCAGTCTGTAAAAAAAGACTTGCCATTGCAAGTCTTTATAATTGCTTATCAGCGACAGTCCCAAGGCGGCAAAAAGTAGCACTCACGCCATCTTGATATCAAATTAACCGCCCGATAGCTTCATTTTACAGTATCTCCGTTAAGACTCCAAAGTATCATTCCGTCCTCGGCGGATAGCAGCAAAGAGCCGCTTTCATGCAGATATGTCAGATACGATCTCACGGTACTGCCCACAAGAGCGTACTGATCTATGCTCATGGTAAGACCCAAGCCCAAAAACAGTTCACGCAGGATCACCTCAAAATTCTTCGGCGTTTTGCAGATATCGAGTATCATCGCCATGATATCCGTCACCGAGCTGCGGTTGATCTCACAAAGCTCTGTCATATCCGTGACCGCCTCGGTGTGTGACGGAACGAATATCGGAGCCTCAAGCGACTGCACAAAGTCGAGAGTTTTGAGATATGCGCCGATATCGTATATGTAGCCGATGCGGTACTTCTCCAGCGTATCGGCGGAAGAGACGCAGTCGGCAAGAAAAACGGTGCCGTCCGGCATCCTGTAGCCCATCATGTCAAGAGAATGACCGGGGAGGGGAATAGGCGTGATCTCCTTTGGGAAATCGGGAGACGCAATATCTTCCACATGGCTTTCCTTAGCCATGAGGAATCTGTTCCTCAGCTCATTACAGGGATCGCCGCCAAAGAGCATGGCGGGCTCCAAGACGGGATAGCGTGCCACACAGGACTCGATACCCGAGGCAAAGATTCTGCATCCTGTGACGCTCTGCAAATAGTTGCAGCCGCCGATGTGATCGGCATGGGAGTGGGTGCAGAGTATCGCCTTGAGCTTCCAAGAATTTTTGTCGAGTATTTGCCTCAGCTTTCGGCCGGTATCCTTACTGTTGCCGCTGTCTATGAAATACACAGTACCGTCGCCGTTGTCGTATACACCGATTTTCGATGGACAGTTAACATAATATGAATTATTTGCAACCTGAATCAGCTCGTACATAGTTTTTCACCTCTATGCTATTTTATCACACTACGATAGTAATTGCACTTGCTTTTTTGTCAGTCGGTGCTATAATTGTGAAGAACTGCGAGAAAGGTAATGCTATGAAAGAAAATCTTAAACCGGACTTTTACCGTCACCTGTCGCTTTCGGCGGTAGGTGGCTTTTTCGGTGGCTATGCTATGATATGCCACAGCGATATGCTGGCAAGTGCCCAGACTATGAATTTGCTTGAGCTTGAAATGGGACTGCTACGGGGTGAGCCGAGAGCGGTGATAATCCACATCGGTGCACTGTTCATTTACGTTTGCGCGGTAGCACTGACGGTACTTTTGCCACGGTATTACCATGTAAATCCAAGACACGCCGTCCCCATTATAGATGCGATGGCGGCACTGATTCTCGGCATATTGCCGGACAGCGTATATGGCTTTCTTGCCCTGTATCCGATATTTTTTGCAATGGCGTTTCAGTGGAGTGCGTTTTCGGGAGCAAGGGGACATAACAGCTCCAGCATATTTTCAACCAATAATACAAAGCAAGCGACTCTTGCCTTCACAGAATATATTTGCAGAGGGGAGAGGGAGCAGCTCAGCAAGGCGGTATTTTTCACCTCTGTGCTCATTGCCTTCCACATAGGAGCGGCGATAAGCTTCTTCTCCGTCAAGGGCTTCGGCATAAAGGGAGCATGGTGCAATCTGCTGCTCATCGCGATATCGCTGATAGCGATATTAAAGGAAGAACGCTTCGAAGCAGCCCAAGCCGCATAAAAAAAGACACCCAACAGGGTGTCTTTTTTATGTTTAAAACGGATAAAGGATCGGAATGAGGACACAGGCGACGATGACGGAGATGAGATTAAACAGACCACCTACCAAGGTGTAGTCTTTGAACTTGTAGCCTGCCGTCATGGTCATTGTCATAGGCGGAGTGGAGATCGGGGTAGCGAAAGCGAGGTTGGAGCCGATGATGACCGCAATGACAAAGGGGATCGCATCGACACCGAGACCCTGAGCAACGGAGATGGAGAGGGGAACGAAGGCTGCGGTAACTGCGGTGTTGGACATGAAGTTGGATATGATAGCACAGAAAACAAGGATGACACAGAGCAGAACAACGGGGCTTGCGGCATCACCACCGAAGATGTTGGTTATACCGTCGGAGGCAAAAGCGATGAGACCGCTGTTGTTAAGACCTGCGGATATAGCCGTTGCACCGGCAAGCATCATAACGGTGTTCCAGTCCATAGTCTCGAAAGCACGGTCAAAGGAGATACAGCCTGTCAGCATACAAAGAGCGGCGGCGATAGCGGCGACGACACCGAGGGTGAGTATACCGCTTGTAAAGCCGATGACGCAGAGAACGAGCAAAACACCCATGATGATCTGCTTGCTTTTGGGCTTTTCGACATGGTGGAAGGTCTCCTCCATGGAAAGCTTGTGACCGTCGTCCTTGAATATACGACGCTGAATGGGCTCACCGATGATCTGGAAATAGATAACGAGGAGAACGAGCATGGGCAGACCGATCTTTCCGAGCTCCCAGAAGGTGAGAGTGCGGACACCCTCACTTGCGGAGAGGATACCCTGAGCTACCATCTGAGGGGAGGAGCCGGCAAGGGTACAAACACCGCCGACGACGGAGGCGATACCGACCGCCATATATGTATCCTTCTGCGTTATCTTGCCGTCGGATTTTGCGGCGGTGGCAGCAAGCAGAGGGATGAACATTGCAACGACTGCGGTGTTGCTGAGGAAGGCGGAGAGTGTACCTGCAACGAGGATAAGAACGATAAGAAGTCTGCTCTCCGATTTGGAGGAGCGGCTTATAAGGAACTCACCGATGGCGTTTGCCGTACCTGTCTCGAACATTGCGTTGCCGAGGATGATGCAGGAGGCGACCATCAAAACCGTGTCGGTGCCGAAGCTGGACACGAACTCACTCGGTGAGATGATACCCGTAACTGCCATGAGCAATGCCGCGATGATAGCGGTAAGACCGGCGGGTATCTTGTTTAAGATAAACATTAGGAATGCAAGAACAAAAATGCTCAGTGCAATGATTATTTCCGTGGTCATGGGGTTCTCCTTTGCTGTAGATTTGCTATGAAATAATTAAATATTATATCACCGTCAATGTTAAATTGGAATAGCAAAGTTGCAAAAAACGGCAAAATCCCGTTAATAATCCGCAATTTATGAGGTCTTGAGCTCTTTGTCGAAGCCGTGTATCCAGTCCCCCTTGAAGTAGTAGACGAGATAGATGGCAGAGCTTATAGCCCATGTGATGGGATATGCCCAGTAGATATACGAGAGCTGACCGAAGACGTGAGATACATATGCGATATAGCAGATACGGAGAACGCACCAAACGCCGAGCATGATGAACATCGGCACAAATGCCTTTCCGGCACCTCGGCAAACTGCTGCAATGGAGTGCGAGAATGCAAGGAGGAAGAAGAACAGGGAGACGGTACGGGCCTGCATGGTACCGAGCTCGATGACCTTTTCGTTGCTGTCGAAAAGACCGATAAGCTCCGGAGCGAAAATGTAACACAGTATACCGACAAACTCCGCCATTATCACACCGGCAAGTATACCGAATCTTGCACCCTGCCTTGCTCTGTCGTGAAGACCGGCACCGAGGTTTTGGCTGATAAATGTCGAGGTCGCCATGTTGAAGCTGATGATGGGGAGGAAGGCGAAGCCCTCGATCTTACCGTGAGTGCCATAGGCGGCAGTGGCGTATTTGCCGAAGGAGTTGATCTGAGTCTGAACGATGGTGTTGGCAAAGGCGATGACCGAGTTTTGAACACCGGCAGGTAAGCCGTAGCGGATGATCTCACCCAGCATATCACCGCTGATACGCATTTTGCTTATCTGCAAGCTGTATATCTGATCCTTAACGAAAAGATGACGCAGACACAGCACAACGCTTGCGGCTTGGGATATGACCGTTGCGACAGCGGCAGACCATACGCCCCACTTGAAGACCGCAACGAACAGGAGGTCGAGGACGACGTTCAGGAGAGAGGAGAAGATGAGATAGTACAGCGGTCTCTTGCTGTCACCCACGGCACTCATTATGCCACGGCAGGTGTTGTACATTATCATAGCGAGGCTTCCGAGGAAGTAGTAACGGAAGTATTCGATAGCCTGCGGCAGGACATCGGGGTCTGTCTTCATCCAAACGAGGAAGGTCGGGGTGAACAGCACACCGACTAAGGTAAGCACAACGCCGCATAGGAGCGAGAATACAACATTTGTGTGTATCGCCTTTGAGATGTTGAGCTCGTTTTTTGCACCGAAGTACTTTGAAACGACAACACCGGCACCCATGGAGGTGCCGTTGAAGAAGCTGACGAGAAGGAATATAAGAGTTCCGGATGAGCTGACCGCCGCCAAAGCCTCCGTTCCGAGGAAGCGACCGACGATCAGAGTGTCGGCAGTGTTGTAAAGCTGCTGAAAGACTTGGCTCAAAAATACAGGCAGGGCAAAGGCGATCATCTGCGAATAGGGATTGCCCTGCGTCATATCACGAACCGTGTCACTTTTCCTTTTACCGTGCGAGAGTGTCATTATTCTATGCCTTTCAAATTTTTATTCAGCATATTGTATTCCCATTTTCACCGATTGTCAATGATAGCTCTTGTTTTTTGTTCGGAAATAAGTTACAATATACAGCAAGATGAAATAAAAGGAAGAGAGCTGATATAATGAAGTGCTTGATATGCGGAGCACAGCGAGAGAGTAACGTGTGTCACAATTGCGGCATACGGAAAATGCACAGCCGGTTTGCACTCCGATTGGACAATTGTCTGGGAAGGGAAAACGGCAGATGCAGACAGGGCTATCGAGATGCTCTATGACGATTGATAGGCAATAAGGAGAAGCAAAATGAGAGAATGCGCAAAGTGCAAAAACAAGATACCCGAGGGCATGAAGATATGCCCACACTGCGGCAAGCTGCCCATGCACCTCGGCGGAAAGTTTGTGCTGTATATCGTGCTGACCTTGGTGGCGATAGCAAGTGCCACGGTGTTTCGTCCGTTCGCCGGCGGAATGTACATAGGCAAGGAATCACAGGCAATGCTGTGGATCGCCTTTTGCGTGTTCTGCCTTTTCGCCGTCATATTCATAAGCGTAGTACTTATACTGTGGTACGACTATTCACATCGCACCGTTCGTGAGAAGCTCAGCACCGCAGAGGTACAGCGTTTTGTCAACATGAAAAAGCACATTGAATCAAAGCACCACTTCTACGAAAAGGGTGAACGCTACTGCTCCGTCTGCGGATATAAAAAATAACCTTACCGATAACAGCTTACACGAAAGCAGCCGATCGACCGATCGACTGTTTTTTTACACCATTACCGCTCCGATGCACGCTGTTGCACCGCAGTGATTAAAATGTCGAGTGCCGTCGCTACATACACAAGCAAAAACAAAGAACCGTCGGAAATAACCGACGGCCCTTTGTTTTGGAGAAATAGAGAGGATGTATAAGGAGAAGAAAAGTATCAAATTAATTATTTGCCTCTGCCGCCTTGAGGATGCGTTGAGAGGCCGGATTCGTTAACACCGTTTGAATCCGTATTGGGCTTAGACTCGTCAAAGGTGACGGTGAGCTTAACATACTCGTTTGCACGGTACACCGTTATTTTAACGGTATCGCCTGCCTTGTACTGGCGGATGGCGTTTGCAAGATCACTGTAGCTCTTGATGTCATAATCACCGACCTTGGTGATTATATCACCGGAGGAAAGCCCGGCATCCTCGGCACAGCTTCCGTTTTCAACGTAGTAGACATACGCACCCTCCGGCATACCGTAATAATCGGCATACACCGAGGTGTAGCGATTATCGAGGGTAACACCGAGATAGGCTTTACCGGTGACATAGCCCTTGGTTATAAGGTCGTTTGCGATATCGACCGCATCGTTTATCGGGATGGCGAAGCCGATACCCTCAACGTTGGTGTCCGATGCTTTTGCGGTCACTATACCGATGACCTCACCGGAGGTGTTGTATACCGGACCGCCGGAGTTACCGGAGTTTACGGCTGCATCGAACTGGAACATATTGATCGCCGGCTGATCCTGATCCGTTGTAATACTGCGGTCAAGAGCGCTTACGCTGCCGGTGGTCATGGTGAAATCAAGCTCACCGAGGGGATTGCCCACGGCGTAGACCGTGTCACCGACAAGAATATTGTCACTGTCGGCTATCGCAACGGGGGTAAGCCCTGTTGCATCGATCTTGAGCACGGCAACATCGTTATCCGGCTCAACACCGACTATGCTTGCTTCATACTTTGTACCGTCTTTAAACATGACGGAAACGGTGTATGCGTATTCATAGGCATATTCGATGACGTGATAGTTTGTCATGATATAGCCGTCGGTCGTAACGACAAAGCCCGTACCCGAAACTGCGGAGGAGCTGGTCTGACCGAACATATTTTCGTAGGTGACCTCGGTTGTGATACCTACGGTCTGAGTACAGGCAAGAGTGTAAACATCATTTGCGGTGCTTGTGGCAACACCTGCGTTCGTGCTTACGGTGTTTCCCGAGGAATGAACTATCGGGGGATCCTGCTCAGCGTCTTCGTAATCATCGTCATTATCCGCGGTGAAGTAGATACCTGCGGTCGCACCTGCGGCACCGCCCAAAAGGGCACACACCAGACAAAGCGAAGCGACCTTCAAGCCGAGATGCTTGTTACCCGATTTCTTTTCCTTGGGCTTCTTGTCGTTGGGAACATAGTATTTCGGGATCTCGGTGCTTTCGGACTGAGGAACGTATTCCGCATCCTCATATAGCTTGCTCTGCGGTCTTGTAAAGCGGTACTCACCGTTTACGCCGGAGGGGGAAGCGGCTCCCTGCTGCGGAGCATTGCCCTGTCCCGTGAGCTCATTGTCATTATTTCTGTTTTCAAACATATCGCTCACCCCCGTGATGATGGTCATATAATACACGAGCTTTATGTCAAAGTGATGAACAAAGCAGAAAGAATTTTTAAACAATCCATGAAATAACGGCAATCGAAAAAACATTTAAAAATTCATAATGCCGTAATTGAAACTGCGACTAAAGAGTGATATAATATCGTGTCAAACTATAGGGTAGGTATGTTATATGTGGATTTCTGATAAATGGAAGGACTTTGAGCTCATAGACTGCACCGGAGGGGAGAAGCTCGAACGCTGGGGAAGGTTCAATCTCGTCCGCCCCGACCCTCAGGCGATCTGGCAGACTCCCAAGAAGGATGAGCGGTGGAATTGCCGTGACGCAAGGTACCGTCGCAGTGAGAGCGGAGGCGGTAGCTGGGATAAGGGCGGATTGCCTGCAAGCTGGCAGATACACTACGGTGAGCTGACCTTTAACGTTAAGCCCATGAACTTCAAGCATACGGGACTGTTTCCGGAGCAGGCCTGCAATTGGGATTGGGCGATGGATAAAATAAAAGCCGCAAACAGACCCATAAGCGTCCTCAACCTCTTTGCCTATACCGGAGCGGCCACGGTCGCCTGTGCAAAGGCAGGTGCAACGGTTTGCCATGTCGATGCCGCAAAGGGCATGGTGTCATGGGCAAAGGAAAACGCCGTTTCATCGGGACTCAAGGATGCACCGATACGCTGGATAATCGACGACTGCGCAAAGTTCGTTGAGCGTGAGATCCGCAGAGGCCGCAGATACGATGCGATAATCATGGACCCTCCGTCCTATGGCAGAGGCCCCGGCGGTGAGGTATGGAAGCTTGAGCAGAATCTTTGGCCCTTTGTATCCCTGTGTGCAGGGGTGCTGTCGGATGATCCGCTTTTTGTTATTATAAATTCGTATACGACGGGACTGGCACCCTCGGTGCTGTCCTATGTGACCGAGAGCATATTTACGAAAAAATTCGGCGGCAGCTCCGAGGCACAGGAGCTCGGACTTCCGGTAACGGACAGCGGCCTTGTGTTGCCTTGCGGTGCCACCTGCCGATGGGAGAGATAAATGAACGCGATAATCGAGATAAACGACCTTCATTACACCTATCCCGGTGATGAAGTCGAAAGCTTAAAGGGCGTGAGCCTTTCCATAGAAAAGGGCAGCTTCGTTGCCGTGCTCGGACATAACGGATCGGGCAAAAGCACTCTTGCAAAGCACCTCAATGCAATCCTGCTTCCCACGGAGGGAAGCGTCCTGATAGACGGAATGGACACGGCAAACGAGGATATGACGCTTGCCATACGCAGCAAGGTGGGCATGGTGTTTCAAAATCCCGACAATCAGATAGTTGCAAACGTCGTTGAGGACGATGTTGCCTTTGCACCGGAGAATCTCGGTGTGCCCACCGAGGAGATCCGCCAAAGGGTGGATAACGCACTGCGGCAGGTGGATATGTACGACTTTCGCCTCCACGCTCCGCATCTGCTCTCCGGCGGTCAGAAGCAGCGAGTTGCGATAGCCGGTGTCATTGCGATGGAGCCCGAGGTCGTCGTTTTGGATGAGCCTACGGCGATGCTCGATCCCAAGGGCAGACGTGAGGTCATTGAAACGGTGACGAGGCTGTGCCGTGAAAAGGGTATGACGGTGGTGCTCATAACCCACCATATGTCCGAATGTATAGGAGCGGACAGACTCATTGTTATGTCCGACGGCTGCGTCAAAGCGGATGGGACACCGTCCGAGGTGTTCTCTCGGGTGGAGCTTATGCTCCGTGAGGGACTAAGTGTGCCGACTACCACCGAGACGATGTACGAGCTCAACAGGTCGGGAGCCTCACTTCCGCTTACGGCACTGGGAATAGACGAATGTGCCGATGAAATTGCAAAGGAAATCCGAAATGTCTGAAATAAGTGTCAAGGGTCTACGCCATGTATACAGTGCAGGGACCCCGTTTGAAAAGGTCGCAATAGACGACATAAATGTTACTATACCCCATGGTCAGCTCGTAGGTCTCATCGGTCATACGGGCTCCGGAAAATCCACCTTCATCCAGCACCTCAACGGCTTGCTGAAGCCGAGTGCAGGCAGTGTTTCGGTGGACGGTGAGGATATATTCGCCTCAAAGGAGGCGACAAGAAACGTCAAATTCAAGGTAGGACTTGTGTTTCAATATCCGGAGTACCAGCTTTTTGAGGAGACGGTTTTTGCCGATATCGCCTTCGGCCCCAAGAACATGGGACTGACGGAGGCGGAGATAGACGAGCGAGTTCGTGAGGCGGCAGGCTTCGTCGGAGTAGCCGAGGAGCTTTTCGACAGATCGCCGCTTGAGCTCTCCGGCGGCCAAAAACGCAGAGTGGCGATAGCCGGTGTCATTGCCATGCGACCCGGTGTGCTGATCCTCGATGAGCCGACAGCGGGACTTGACCCTGCCGGCTGCCGTCAGATACTTTCGAACATCTGCGATTACCGTGATAAGACCGGCTCCACCGTTATTATCGTAAGCCACAGCATGGAGGACGTTGCCCGACTTGCGGACAGGCTCATAGTGTTCAACGGCGGTCACGTTGAATTTGACGGAGCACCGGAGGAAGTGTTCTCAAAGCCGGAGAAGCTCAAGGAGATAGGACTGAATGTCCCTGCCGCAACGGAGCTTTCCATGGCATTACGCAAAAGAGGGGTAAAGCTTCCCGATTCGATATATACCTCGGAGCAGCTCATATCCGCACTTAAAGAGCTGATGGGAGGTGTAAGGCAATGCTGAAGGATATCACCCTCGGTCAGTACTTTCCGGGGAATACCGTTGTACACCGCCTCGATCCGAGAACGAAGCTGATACTCGTCATAGTCTATATCGTGGGACTGTTCAATGCCGAGAACTGGTTCAGCTACCTGTTCGTCATTGCGATAATCGGCCTGTGTATGCTCATCGCAAAAATCAGACCCAAGACTGCGTTTAAGGGTTTAAAGCCGCTTATATTTATAATTGTACTCACGGCGGCACTCAATATCTTTTACACCGAGGGCACACCGATAATCGAGGGCTGGATAATCACATGGGAGGGACTCAAAAAGGCTCTGTTCATGTCGCTGAGGATAGTTCTGCTCATCGTCGGAACCTTTATGCTCACCTATACGACAAGCCCCATGGCACTCACCGACGGACTTGAAAGATTGCTCCGCCCCCTCAAAAAGATAAAGGTACCCGTGCATGAGATGAGCATGATGATGAGCATGGCACTGCGTTTCATCCCCACGCTCATTGAGGAAACGGATAAGATAATGTCGGCACAAAAGGCAAGAGGTGCAGACTTTGAGAGCGGAAATCTGATCCGCCGCGCAAAGGCACTGCTTCCGATATTGGTACCGCTGTTCATATCGGCGTTTCGCCGTGCCGATGAGCTTGCAGTTGCGATGGAAAGCCGCTGCTACCATGGCGGTGACGGTAGGACGAGACTAAAGCAGCTCAAGTTCTCCGGTATCGATTTAGCGGGCTTTGCTTATGCCGTGGCGTTCCTTGCCGCGATATTTGCAATGAAGCACTTTGGGTTATAAGTCATGAGAAACATTGCACTGAGAATAAAATATGACGGGTCACGGTATCATGGATGGCAGGTGCAGAAAAACGATGTCTCCGTCTGTGCGACGGTGCAGGCGGCACTTGAAAAGATCTGTGAGCATCCCGTTAAGCTCACGGGCTGCGGCAGAACGGATGCCGGAGTTCACGCACTGCGATATTGCGCAAACTTCAGGACCGACTGTCGCATACCAATAGACCGCTTTGCGCTTGCCGCCAATTCCCGATTGCCGGACGATATTGCGGTAGTCGATGCCGTGGAAGCGGAGGAGGATTTCAACGCCATATCCTCCTGCATCAAAAAAGAATACATTTATAAAATACACAATTCGAATATTCGAGACCCCTTTCTTGAAAAAAGGGTATGCTTCTATCCCAAGTCTTTGGACATGGACAGGATGCAAAGAGCAGCGGCGGCGTTTGTGGGAACACATGATTTTGCCGCAGTCAGAAGCCTCGGAACGGAGACAAAGACCACCGTTCGCACGATCTATTCCTGCGAGGCGGTGAAAGAGGGCGACACTATAACGGTGTCCGTTTGCGCAAACGGCTTCCTATATAATATGTGTCGTGCGATAGTGGGAACAATGGTATATGCAGCCTGCGGTAAGCTCATACCGGAGGACATTCCTCACCTTCTCGAGATAGGTGACAGACGTCTGACCGGCCCTACGATGCCGCCGCAAGGGCTCTATTTAAACCGTGTTTGGTATGACGGTCCTGTCGGTGAGATGATGCAAAAGGACTGATCGTATTGCAAAAAAGGTCGCTGCTTCTCCTTATCCTTATCGCTTTTGCGGTGCTGCTTTGTATTCTCGGAGCTTCAAAGCGTGAGCTTGATGAGGGCTTTGACTATGCCTCAGACGAGAGACAAAGCTTTGCACCCATAGGAAGCTCACTTGCGGTGATCGGAAAAACGGAGCTGTATGTTTACTCAAGTGACGGAGCGGAGCTTTTGTGTCTTGAGCTTTCGATGTCCGGTCCCGAAGCCTCATCCAGCGGAGAGCATTGCCTTGTGTGGGATCGTGGCGGTACGGAATGGATACTGCTTTCCGAAAACGGAGAGTATGAAAGCGGCAGTACGGAAAAGCCCATCATCTGCTCTGCCTACTCAAATGATATGACGGTCATATGCACCGAGAGTAAAACGAGGCTTGCCGATATAACGGTCCTTGGTTCAGGGCAAAAGCCGCTTATGCGATACGGGATATCAAGCCTTATGCCCAATTCCCTGTGCCTTTCACCCGACGGGGAATGCCTTGCCCTGCTCTCCGAGGAAAAGCTCCTGCTCCTATCCACCGAAAACGGAATGCTGCTTTCGGAGCATGGGATATCCGCAAAGGAAATGCATTGGCTGAGTGATGATGCCCTGTGCCTTGTCGGTGAAAGCACGATATATCTTTCAGGGCCCGACGGTGATATAAAAAGCTGTGATATAGACGGCACTGTGGCACAGGCTGCTTTTGGGGACGGCTTTGCGGTCGTGTTTTCGCAAAAGTATAAAAGCGGCGGCGGTGGCACTCTTATGTGCTTTTCCGATTCGCTTCGCCTACTCGGTAAGAGGGAGACGGAGGGAGTGAACTCCCTATCCGCGTCGGGAGAGCTCATACTCCTTTCGGAAAGAGACCGATGCCGTATCCTCGGAACGGATATGATAGACAGAGACAGTGTAAATGTAAATTCGGCACTTACCGCGATCTTGTGCGGTGACAGTGCATTTATCATACAAAAAGCCCACGTTTATGTGTGGTAAAAGCCTCCTATGGGGCAGATTGGAGATCATTATGCAAAAAAGATTATGCTCACGCTGTGGAAAGAATCTTGCAATAGTTTTTATAACTAAGGTCGAAAACGGTGAGACGAAAAATGAGGGACTGTGCCTCAAATGTGCAAGAGAGCTGCATATAAAGCCCGTTGACGATATGATAGAGAAGCTCGGTATATCCGATGACGATGTGGACAATCTTGCAGGCGAGATGATGGGAGCCCTCGACGGTGTTGAGAGTCTGCTCGGTGTCGATTCCTCCGACAGCGAATCCGATGATGCCGATGACGGAAAGACCGCGACCTTCCCGTTTTTGAATCGCCTTTTCGGTGCCAATCAGAACAATCAGTCAAAGGACGTACCTGCTCCCACCGGTGAGCCTCAAAGTCCCAAAAAGGAGCCAAAGGACAGCGGAAAATCCGCAGGCAAGTTCTTGGGAAGCTATTGCATAAACCTAACGGAGCGTGCAAGAGAGGGCAAGCTCGACAGTATGATAGGCAGAAAAGAGGAGCTGGAGCGTGTCATCCAGATACTCAACCGCCGTCAAAAGAACAATCCCTGCCTCATCGGTGAGCCCGGTGTCGGCAAAACCGCAGTTGCGGAGGGACTTGCCCAGAAGATAGCGGCAAAGGATGTCCCCCTGAAACTCAGGGATAAGGAGGTATACCTCCTTGATCTGACCGCACTTGTAGCCGGAACCCAGTTCAGAGGCCAGTTTGAGAGCCGTATGAAGGGGCTCATCGAGGATATACGCAAGCAAGGTAATGTAATACTTGTCATCGACGAGGTGCATAACATTGTCGGAGCCGGTGATGCCGAGGGCAGCATGAACGCCGCCAATATCTTAAAGCCGGCACTTTCAAGAGGCGAGATACAGGTCATCGGCGCAACGACCTTTACCGAATACCGCAAGCATATCGAAAAAGATTCCGCACTGGAGCGACGTTTCCAGCCGGTCACCATAAACGAGCCCTCCGTTGAGGACAGCGTTGAGATATTGAAGGGCATAGCTCACTATTACGAGGACTACCACGGAGTCAGGATAAGTGATGAAATGTGCCGTGAAGCGGTCAGACTGTCGGAGAGATATATAACCGACCGCTTCCTCCCCGACAAGGCGATAGACCTGATAGACGAGGCTTGCTCCGATGTCAATCTCAAGGATGACAGTATCAACAGACGTATCGAAGCGGAGCGTGATCTTGACAACCTCCGTTTTGAGCGTGAGACACTTATGAGTGCGGATCCTCCCACGGGTGATAACGCAAACGAGGAGCTTGACAAGAGATACGAGCGTATCGCAACATTGCGGGCCAAGGAAATGAAGCGAGAGAGCGAGATAGCGGAGCTTGAGCTTTCCGGCAGACCGGAGCTCACAACGGATAATCTTGCAAGGATCATAGAGCTTTGGACGAAGATACCGGCAAGCAGCATAAAGGCGGATGAGATAGAGCGTCTTGCCGCTCTCGGTGACAGGCTCCGTGCCCACATTGTGGGACAGGATGAGGCGATAAACGCCGTTTGCTCCGCAATATGCCGCAGCAGAGTAGGACTGAAGGCAAAGCGTAAGCCTGCAAGCTTCATATTCGTAGGCGGTACCGGTGTCGGCAAGACAGAGCTTGTAAAGCGTCTTGCGGAGGATCTTTTCAATTCACCGGAAAGCCTCATAAGACTGGATATGTCGGAATTCATGGAGAAGTTCTCGGTGTCGAGGATCATCGGCTCACCTCCGGGCTATGTCGGTTACGATGAAGCGGGGCAGCTCACCGAGAAGATACGCCGCAAGCCCTATTCCGTTGTGCTTTTTGATGAGATCGAAAAGGCACACCCCGATGTTCTGAACATTCTGCTCCAGATACTTGACGACGGCAGGATAACCGATGCACAGGGCAGAACGGTCAATTTCGAGAATACGGTCATAATCATGACGACGAACGCAGGCTCGACCGGCGGAAGCGGTGCATTGGGCTTCGGCGGCACCGTAAACGACATGAGCCGTGAGCGTATCATGAAGGCACTGAACGATTTCCTGCGTCCAGAATTTATAAACCGTGTTGATGAGATAGTGTACTTCAACGCACTCAGCGAAGAAAGCTTCCGCTCCATTGCCGCACTCATGCTCGATGAGACCAAGACCGCAATGAAGGAAAGCGGCATAGCACTCATTTGGGATGACAGCCTCATCGACCTTCTCGTCGAAAAGAGCTATTCCGTCAAATACGGTGCAAGAAGCCTTCGCCGCACCATTCAGAAAGAGGTCGAGGATGCCATTGCCGCAAAGATCATAGAGAAGCACGGTGAGAGCATTGCAAGAATAAGACTTTCCGCACAGGACGGAAAGGTAAAGGTTGAGGCGAGAAAAAGATGATAAGATTTGAAAGTGACTATCTTGAGGGTGCTTTGCCGGAGATAATGGAGGCACTGCTCAAAACAAATCGGCTCCAAACGGCAGGCTACGGAAATGACCCCTATTGCGCCATGGCTGCGGAAAAGATCAAAGCCGAATGTGGAGCGGATAAAGCCGATGTCCATTTCCTAATGGGCGGAACTCAGGCAAATATATGCGTCATAGCCTCGGCACTTCGCCCTCATCAGAGCGTCATAGCGGCAGAAAGCGCTCATATAAACGTCCACGAGACGGGGTCTGTCGAAGCATCGGGACACAAGGTATCCGTGATCCCGAGTACCGACGGCAAGATAGGTGCAGAGCAGATAGCGGAGCTTGTGAATCAGCACAGGAGCGATGAATCCTTTGAGCACACCGTACAGCCTGCAATGGTATATATCTCCCAGCCTACGGAGACCGGAACGGTGTATACCCGTTCGGAGCTCTCAGACATATCCCGGGTTTGCCGTAAGCTCGGACTCCTGCTTTTCCTTGACGGGGCAAGGCTTTCCTGCTCCCTTGCGATAGATGCTTGCCCGAGCTTAAAGGAGATAGCGAGGCTTTGCGATGTGTTCTATATCGGAGGAACGAAGCACGGTGCGCTTTTCGGTGAGGCTGTCGTTATAACGAATGAAGCACTGAAAAAGGACTTTCGCTATATTATAAAGCAGCGAGGCGGTATGCTTGCCAAGGGCAGGCTTTTGGGCGTTCAGTTTGATACTATGTTCACCGACGGCTTGTATTACAAGATCGGCCGCCATGAGATGGAGCTTGCCGATAAGCTCAGAGCGGCATTTAAAGCTCAGGGCATTGAGTTTTACTACGACTCTCCGACGAATCAGCTATTTCCGATACTGAGCAAGGCACAGTGCGATACACTTTCGGAAAAGTATTCGTTCTCAAAGCAAAAGACATTGCACGACGGCAGGATAGTGACACGCTTCTGCACAAGCTGGGCAACGACGGAAGATGATATACGGAGGCTTATCGGTGACATGAACACACCTAAGATCGAGATAATAAGAGGCGATATTACAAAGCAGGCAGTCGATGCGATAGTCAATGCGGCAAACACCTCCCTCCTCGGTGGCGGTGGTGTTGACGGTGCGATACACAGAGCGGCAGGCAAGGAGCTTTTGGCAGAGTGCCGTACCTTGGGCGGCTGCAAGACAGGTGAGGCAAAGATAACAAAGGGCTATGCCCTCCCTGCAAAATACGTCATCCATACCCCGGGACCCGTCTGGCACGGTGGCGATAAGCATGAGGCGGAGCTTTTGAGCTCCTGCTACAGAAGCTGTCTTGAGCTTGCATCACGCTACGGCTTAAAGACCGTTGACTTTCCCTCAATATCGACCGGAGTTTACTCCTTCCCCTTAAAGCTTGCCGCCCCTATTGCGATAAGCACGATAGCCGAGTATCTCAAGGAGCACCCCGAGATAGAGCGAGTACGCATGGTCTGCTTTGACGACAAGACCGCAGAATACTACAGAAACGCATTGGAGAAGCTGCAATGAAAAAGATGGTCAGATTCCAGTACAATTCACCGACGGCACTGACCTTTGTCATACTTTCCTTCGGTGTGCTGATGCTGGAGAAATATGTGGGCGGAACAAATGCCCTGCTGTTTTCCTGTTGGCATTCGTCACTCGGTGATCTTCTGACTTACCCGAGATTTTTGCTCCATGTGCTGGGCAACTCCGGCTATGCGACATTTATATCGAGCATGATGATGATCCTCCTGCTCTCACCCACGCTTGAGCAGCGTTACGGCAGCGGGAATCTCTTGGGCGGTATCGTGGTGACCGCCTTGGTGTCCGGAATAATCCACTATCTGTTCTTCCCCGGAATACTGATGGGAGCCGGAGCGGTAGTTTTCATGCTTATAGTCATGGCATCGCTTGCGGATATGCGTAACGGACATATTCCCATCACCTTTATAATCGTGCTCATTTTGTACATAAGCGGTGAGATAGTGTCCGGTGTATCGCTGAGCAACAACACCGTACTGCTTACGAGAGTTATCGGCGGAACAGCCGGTGCCATGGTGGGGATGAGACGATGAAGGAAAAGCTGCTTATATCCGCCTGTCTTTTGGGCGTCAACTGCAAATACGACGGCGGTACGAATACCTTGCCGGAAAATGTCCTTGACAGGCTGCGTGACAAATACGAGCTTGTGCCGGTATGCCCCGAGGCATACGGCGGACTGACTACTCCGAGGCAACCCTCGGAACGCCGTGACGGCGGCGTTTTCGCCAAAAACGGAACGGACGTTACGGAGCAGTACAACAGAGGAGCGGCAGCAGCCTTGCACCTTTGTGAGCTTTTCGGTATAAGAAAGGCACTTTTAAAGGAAAACAGCCCCTCCTGCGGCAGCGGCAGCATCTATGACGGAAGCTTCACCGGAACACTTATTTCCGGTGACGGAGTGACAACGGAGCTTTTGAAAAAGCACGGCATCACCGTTATCGGTGAAAAAGGAGAATTTTAATGAACGTTACCGAAAGATTTTTAAAATACGTTTCCTTCCATACGACCTCGGACGAAAACTCGTCTACAGTCCCCTCAAGCATGAGACAGCTTGAGCTCGGAAAGTATCTTGCAAAAGAGCTTTGTGAGCTCGGACTTGGCGATGCCCTCTTGGATGAGCACGGCAGAGTATATGCCCATCTTCCCTCCAACGTCGAGGGAGCTGAGGCATTGGGCTTCATCGCCCATATGGATACCTCACCCGATGCCTCGGGTGAGAACATAAAGCCCCGTATCATAAAATACGAGGGCGGCGACGCAGGACATATTAAGGCACAGGATTTCCCCTCACTTTCCCGTCATATCGGTGAGGAGCTTATAATCACCGACGGCACCACCCTTCTCGGTGCCGACGATAAGGCAGGTATCGCCGAGATAGTGACAGCCGTTGAATATCTGGTGCAGCACCCCGATCTGAGGCATCGCGGTATGGCGATATGCTTCACTCCCGATGAGGAGATAGGCTGCGGAGCGGATCACTTTGACTTTGACCGCTTCGGCGCAAGCTCGGCATACACCGTCGACGGCGGCGAGCTGGGTGAGCTGGAGTATGAGAATTTCAACGCAGCCTCCGCCATAGTCACCGTAAACGGTGTCAATATCCACCCCGGTGAAGCTAAGAACAAGATGAAAAACGCAGTGCTCATGGCGGTGGACTTCGTATCGCATATGCCTCAAGCCGAGACCCCTGCACATACCGAGGGCTACGAGGGCTTTTACCATGTCTCCGATATCGACGGCAACGAGACTAAGGCAAGAGTCGCAATGATAATCCGTGACCACGATAAAGCGAAGTTTGAGGCAAGAAAGCAGTTTATCGAGAGGCTTTGCGGTTACATGAACTCGGTCTACGGCGAAGGCACCTTCGAGCTTAGCATGAAAGACAGCTACTACAATATGCGTGAGAAGATACTGCCGCACATGGAGCTTGTTGAGAATGCGAAGAACGCCTTTATGAGCGTCGGCGTAACGCCGATGATCGCACCGATAAGAGGCGGTACGGACGGAGCAAGGCTCTCATACGAGGGGCTTCCGTGCCCAAATCTGTCAACAGGCGGTGTCAACTTCCACGGTGTACATGAGTATATTCCCGTACAGTCCATGGAAAAGATGGTCAAGGTCATTTTGAAGCTTTGCGAGGCATAAGGTATAAATGAAAATCTCCGTATTTTTACGGAGATTTTTTTGAACTCAACAGAAAAACGAGGTTGTGTTGTTCAGTTTTCGTTTTGAGCTTGCTATAATCGGATCGTAAAATGAAAAAGGAGCTAAAAAACATGAACACCGATAAGATCTACGCAGAACAGCTTGCAAACGAATACGCACCGAAAAACGACTCCAAGGTCGTTGCACTCAGAAAGCTTGACCGCAAAGCAAAGCGGCCTGCAAACATATTCGCCTACACCTTCGGCATCATCTTCACCCTCATCTTCGGCACCGGAATGTGCTTTTCCATGGGAGCCATCGGAGACGGCACAATGATGTCCATGCTCATCGGCATAGCAGTCGGCATCATCGGCATGATCGGAGTGGGCATAAACTACCCCATATACAAGAGACTGCTCAACAAGGGCAAGGCAAAGTATGCATTTGAGATCATGCAGCTTGCCAAAGAGATAAGCGAGGAGGAATGAGCCTCCTAAAGAAATTTGCCGCCACCGAGACCGGAGATAAGTATCTGCACGACAGGACTTACAGAGGCGGTGTCGGCATATATCAGGGAATGACGGTAAACCTGATATACGGCATTTTCAGAGCCGTTGTCGGGGTGATATATTCCTCGGTCTGGCTGATCTCAACGGCGGTTTACTTTCTCATCCTCGGCTTTATGCGTATGGGACTTGCAGTGTCAAGACGCAGAGGAAGCGATGAGAGAAGGGCATACCGCCGCACCGCATGGCTTTTGCTGTTGCTTGACATTCCCCTTGGCGGTATGATACTGCTGATGATAAGAACGGAAGCCGGTATAATATACCCGGGCTACAGCATATACGCAGCGGCGGCATATACATTTTATATGCTGACCCTGAGTATAATAAACGTCGTGAAATTCCGCAAGATAGGGAGTCCCATCCTTTCCGCTGCAAAGGCACTGAGCTTTATCGCAGCCCTTGTTTCGATACTCGGACTGCAAAATGCACTGATAGCCACGTTTTCGCAAAACGACATCGCCTACCGCACCATGATGAATACCCTCACCGGTACGGGACTGTATATCGCAGTCATTGCGATATCGATATATATGATCAAACGTTCAAAGGAGAACAAATGAACAAGTCGGAGAGCAAATATTTCAATACCGCCGTCAAAATGGATGAGGCACTAATTGCTCTGCTTGAGAGGAAGGATTTCGAATATATCTCGGTCAAGGAGATATGCAGCCTTGCCGGAGTCAATCGCTCCACCTTTTATCTGCACTACGAGAATACAAGGGAGCTTTTGGACGAAAGCGTTGCGATGATGCATGATCGCTTCAATTCGTACTTCGATGTTGAAGCGGCGGAGCTTACAGAACGCATAAGAAGCGGCAAGGAGGATGAGCTTCTGCTCATAACCCCCGATTATCTCATGCCCTATTTGAGATTCATCAGCGACCACAGGAGATTATACTCTGCGGCTATGAATAATCCGACAAACTTCAAGGCACATGATACCTACAGCAAGATGTTCCGCCACGTTTTCGATCCCATACTCGAAAGCTATAAAGTACCGACCTCCGAGCGAAAATATATCATGGCATTTTACCTGAACGGAATAACGGCAATTGTTGCGACATGGCTTGAAAACGATTGCAAGACCCCGATAGAGGAAATATGCGATCTGATAATAAAATATGTAGTGCCGAAAGAATAAAAATCGCAGTGCTTTTGCACTGCGATTTTTTTATTCTATCCGATCAATCTGCACAATGCTCACAATCGTGGACTTGGGCAAACTTCTCCGCATCATACTCGATGCCGTTCTTGTCGTAGTAATTCTTGACTGCTGCCTTGACCGCTTCCTCAGCAAGGACGGAGCAGTGGATCTTGTGGGTGGGCAGACCGTCGAGAGCCTCGACAACTGCCTTATTGCTCAGCTCAAGAGCTTCCTCAAGGGGCTTTCCCATGATGAGCTCGGTTGCCATGGAGCTGGTGGCGATAGCACTGCCGCAGCCGAAGGTGTTGAACTTGCAGTCAACGATGATGCCGTCCTCGATCTTGAGGTACATCTTCATGATGTCGCCGCACTTGGCGTTGCCGACTTCACCGATACCGACGTTGGGAGCGTCCTCTATTTTACCGACGTTACGGGGATTCTGAAAATGATCCATTACCTTATCACTATAAAGAGCCATGATTATTTCCTCCTTGAAAATTTGATCAGATGAGATGCTGACGCTTGCCGTTTTCGAGATCCTCCCACACGGGGCTGATGCTGCGAAGGTATGCGACGACCTCGGGAATGACTTTGATTATATGATCTATCTGCTCCATGGTGTTGTACTCACCGATGGACAGACGGAGAGAACCGTGTGCGACCTCGTGGGGCAGACCGAGAGACAGCAGAACGTGGCTGGGGTCGAGAGAGCCGGAGGTACAGGCAGAGCCGGAGGAAGCACAGATGCCCTTTGCGTCAAGCAGGAGCAGGAGGCTTTCGCCCTCGATGCCCTCGAAGCACATATTGACAGTGCCGGGGACATGATGCTCAAGAGAGCCGTTGATCTTGGAATGGGGGATCTTGCTGAGCTCGGTGAAAAGCTTGTCTCTCATGGGGATGATCTTCGCGGTATTCTCCTCCATATTTTCGATGCTTTCCTTCAAAGCAGCGGCCAGAGCCACGATGCCGGGGATGTTCTCGGTGCCTGCACGCTTGCCACGCTCCTGAGCACCGCCCTCGATGATGTTAAAGAGGGGCAGACCACGCTTTGCATAGAGAACACCGGTGCCCTTGGGTGCATGGAATTTGTGACCGGAGAGGCTGAGCAGGTCAATGTTCATTTCCTTGACATTTACGGGAATGTGACCCATAGCCTGAACAGCATCGGTGTGGAAGGGGATACCCTTGGAGCGGCAGAGCTCACCGATCTCCTTGATGGGCTGGATGGTGCCGATCTCGTTGTTGGCGAACATGATGGTGACGAGAGCGGTATCCTCACGGATGGCTGCCTCGACATCCTCAAGACGGACAACGCCGTCCTCGTGGACATCAAGCAGAGTCACCTCATAGCCCTGCTTTTCGAGAGCCTTGAGGGTATGCAGCACGGCATGGTGCTCGAACTTAGTGGAGATAAGGTGCTTTTTGCCCTTGAGAGCACCGAGCTTTGCCATGGAAACTATCGCCTGATTATCGGCCTCGCTGCCACCGGAGGTGAAGTATATTTCACGGGGTTCAGCACCGATGAGCTTAGCGACGGTCTCTCTTGCTTCCTCGAGTGCTTCCTTTGCGTTCTGAGCAAAGGAATAAAGGCTGGAGGGATTGCCGTAATTCTCGGTAAGGTAGGGTATCATCGCATCAACGGCGACCTTACTCACCGCAGTCGTTGCGGCATTATCTGCATAAACGAACATATTCATCTTCCTTTCGGTAATATCCTATAAACTCTGTAGGGGATTATAGCACCCCCGAATGTATTAGTCAACAGCCTGTTTCCACTTGTTCCCCGTCAGCAGATCGTCAAGCGTGACGGTATCGAGATAAGCGTTCGTGATATCGTCAAGCTCCTTCCACATGGGTATGGTCAGACAGGCACCGGAGTGATCGCATTGAATCTCACCCTCTTTTATACAGGCAACGGGGGCAAGATTATCCTCGATGCAGTGCAGTATCTCACCAATGGTATAATCACAGGGCTCACGGTTGAGCTTATAGCCGCCCTCCTTGCCTCTTGTGGAATCGACAAGCTCCGCCTTCTTGAGATTGCCGACTATCATTTCAAGATATTTCATAGACAGACTGAGCCGCTCCGACACCGTTTTCAGCGAAATAAAACCGTCATCACGGTGCTGTGCGAGGTCGATCATAATACGAAGTGCATAGCGTCCCTTGCTTGTTACGTTCAAAATCGGGTCACCTCTCAATTCCTACTTTTTATCTGTGAATTTAATATACCACTTTATTAATAGGAATTAAAGTGCATACGACACAAAATTCGCCCTTTTGCTGTGCATTTTTTGCACAACAGCCGGGATTCTGAAAATGATTTGCCGAGGGTTAAAGCTATATATCTCAAGGCACAAAACTATAATGTTACTGTAAATCTGTACCGCTATTGGTACAAGTTTGAACAAAAGGAGAGAAAACGGAAAGATAAAGGAGCACATACTAAGCCTTTTGCTTGCCGTTCTCATGCTCATGTCTCTCATGTCCACGGCAGCACTGGCAGAAGAGCCCGTAACTGCGGAAAATCAAAATGTGCATCGAGGACTTCTTCGCCGGTATATTCGGCTGATATCCAATAGCAAAAAAGCTCCCTTATTAAAATTACGTTCACCCATTAAGCAATAAAACGAACAGGGATCTCGGCTCCTCGGGAATCCTGTTTGTTTTTGCTTAGGACGGTTGACAGTTAAATATTAATTTTAAATAGTGCTTGTGTTGCCTATCAATTGATTATCTATCAATTGAAAAGTCCATCTGTTGAATCGTATGCCTTCTCGTGTTATTGTGCTTTGTCAAGGCAAAGCATATCGTTGTTAATGTGCAAAATCCCCTTCACTCCGCTGTGCAAAAAATGCACAACAAAATCGCACATTCGCTATTTACTTTAGCGAACTAATGTGCTACTATGCTAATGCGATAACACAATGAACAGAGAGGAAGATAACAATGAAAAAACTGATTGCACTGCTTTTAGCTGTGATGACCGTATTTACACTTTGTGCCTGTGGCAGCTTCGAAAAGGATGACGGCAAAGCGTCCGGAGTTGTCTCCGAGGATGATCTCGGTGAGGGCTTTGTCCTGAAAGTCGGCTTCGATGCCGAATTCCCTCCCTACGGCTACCTTGCCGATAACGGCGAATACGACGGCTACGACCTTGCCGTCGCAAAGGAACTCTGCAACCGCCTCGGCTGGGGCTTCGAGGCAATCCCCGTAAAGTGGGCTGCAAAGGATCAGGAGCTTGAAGCAGGTAATATTAACTGCATTTGGAACGGCTTCACCTGCACCGGCAAGGAGAATGATTACACTTGGTCGATCCCTTACGCCGATAACAGCATCGTCATCGTTGTAAAGAAGGATTCCGGTATCGAGTCCCTTGCAGACCTTGCAGGCAAGAAGCTCATGGTTCAGGCTGCATCCTCCGGTCTTGAAGCCGTCAACGCAAACGAGGAATTCAAGAACTCACTGGCAGAGCTTGTCGAGCTTTCCGATTACAGTCTCGGCTTCATGGAACTGCAAAACGGCACTGTCGATGCAATAGCCGTCGATGTCGGTGTTGCAATGGCACAGATTGCTCAGCGTGGGGACGATTATGTCATTGTATCCGAAGCACTCTCGAGTGAGCAGTATGCGGTCGGCTTCCTGAAGGGCAACACCGCACTGTGCGATGCTGTGAACGCAGAGCTTCAGAAGATGGCGGAGGACGGCACACTTCTCAAGATCGCTCAGTCCTCGGATTACGTAGAACGCGGCCTCGTCATCGAAAACCTCATTCTCATAAACAAATAAAAGTAATTGCCCCACCGCCAAGGCGGTGGGGCACAAGAGGATTATATGGAATTTCAAACCGTTTTAACCGAGCTTATCCGTTGCTTTGGCACAACACTTGCAATATTTCTGCTGACACTCATAGGGTCGCTTCCTTTGGGACTTATAGTCTGCTTCGGAAGACGATCCAAAAACGCACTTTTGCGAAACGTCACAAGGGTGTACATATCCATAATGCGAGGAACACCGCTTATGCTCCAGCTTTGGGTGGTGTTCTTCGGATTGCCCATGCTCCTAAACTGGAGCCTCGGACTCTTTGGACTGCGATACGTCGTATCCTCCGAGTGGCGATTCACCGCTGCGATCATTGCTTTCGTCATAAACTATGCGGCATATTTTGCCGAGATCTACCGCTCCGGTATCGACTGCATACCCAAGGGACAGTATGAGGCGGCACACGTCCTCGGCTACGGCAAGGCTCAGACCTTTTTTAAGCTGATATTGCCGCAGATGGTGAAGAACGTTTTGCCCTCGGTCACAAACGAGGTCATCACGCTTGTAAAGGACACCTCACTGTGCTATTCGATAGGCCTTGTTGAGATGTTCACCAGGGCGACACAGATCGCAAACAGCAGCTCCGGCAACTTCTTTGTTGCATTTGCTACGGCAGGTGTCATGTACTACATCTTCAACTTTGTCGTGGCATGGGTGATGGAGCGTTGCGAAAAGGCGATGAACTACTATAGCTGAGAGGTCAGGGAAATGATACTTGAAATGAACGATATCCGCAAAAGCTTCGGCGGAGCGGAGGTGCTCAAGGGAATAAGCCTCGGAGTATCCGAGGGCGAAACGGTATCGATAATAGGGCCGTCCGGCTCCGGCAAATCGACGCTGCTGCGTTGTGCGACCTTTTTGGAGACGGCAGATTCCGGCGAGATAAAGTACATGGGCAAAACCGCCGCATACACCGATGATATTGGCAAAATGCACTATGCTGCACAGCAGGAGATAAAAAAATTCAAAAGCTGCTTCGGTCTGGTTTTTCAGCAGTTTAATCTTTTTCCGCACTTCAGTGTGCTGAAAAATATCATCGATGCACCGATAAGCGTCCAAAAGAGGGACAAGAAGGAAGTCACCGAGGAGGCTGTGAGGCTTCTCGACAAGATGGGACTTTCCGATAAGGCGAATGAATATCCCTCCCACCTTTCGGGAGGTCAGCAGCAGAGGGTCGCGATAGCGAGAGCACTTGCCATGAAGCCGGATATCCTGTTCTTCGATGAGCCGACGAGTGCCCTCGATCCCGAGCTTACGGGTGAGGTGCTCAAGGTCATACGCAGACTTTCGGAGGAGAAGATGACGATGGTCATCGTCACCCACGAGATGGCATTCGCAAGGGCGGTGTCGGACAGGGTGATATTCATGGACGGTGGAGTTATCGTGGAGCAGGGCGATCCCGAGAAGGTGCTCGGCTCACCGGATGAGGAACGCACGAGACGGTTTTTGAGCAATTACAAATAGGAAAATATCGCCGCCACTTGATTTATGCCGCAATTTCGGTTATTCTGTATGTGTCTTACATTGGAGGGATACCGCAATGAAAAAGAGATTGACGGCACTGTTGCTTGTGCTGCTTATGATATTGCCCTTGTCGGCTTGCAGAGGTGACGGGAAATACTGCGTCGCAAAGGGACTTGACGATGTCAGCTACTCCATAGTCCTCAGAAACGGCGACTCGACATATCATTACATATATGCGGCTCTTTGTGAGCTTGAAGCCGAGGGCAAGATAGATCAGCTTGCAAACGAATGGTTCGGTGACAAGGACATAGTCGACTTCCCCTCCGGAAGTGAGCGTGTTGAGGACTTCGGATATATTGAGCCGAGGACCTTTACCATAGGTGTCGATCCGGCATCATTTCCGATGTATTTCACCGACATGGGAGCCTACAGCGGCTTTGACGGTGAGCTTGCCCTTGCGGTGTGCGAAAAGCTGGGCTGGTACCTGAGAGTGCAGGAGATAAAGTCGGAGGATGCCTTTGTCGAATTGAACTCCGGCAATATCGACTGTGCATGGGGCGGAATATCGGCAGACCTGTCATCGACGGATTATACCGTGCTGTGCACCTATATGACCACCGAGGTCGTCATAGCAGGTATGTCAAACGGAAAGAGCACCCTATCCGGCGGTGTTTTGTACCTGACCTCCGGCAATGTCCTGATGAACGTTTTGAACGAAAACGAACGCAGCAGGGACAAGCTCGGCCAGATAACGAGAGTCCACGGAACGGTGAAGGAGCTGTTCACCTCGATGGCAAACGGCGATTGCGATTTCATCCTAACCACCGAAGCCGCAGTTTTGTATATGAACAGACATTAATGAAAACGCATGGGAGACCATGCGTTTTATTGTCCCGAAAATAAATTCACAGCGAAATTGTAGGAATTGCTTGACAAGGAAGCGATAGGGGAGTATTATACTTATAACCCATCCGAGAGATAGGAATTTAAATACAAAGGGAGCGATAATATCATGAAGATTGTTTGTTGTTGTGTTTGTACCTGTACCTGCCGATGTTGTCGCTGTGAGTCGTTTTAAAGAAGCTTGACTTATGACGGCAGCATTGTATTGCAATGCTGTCATTTTTCATTATAAAGGAGAATTATCATGCCTAATATATACAATTCCGTTGAGGAGCTTATAGGACATACACCGCTTTTGAGATTGAGAAACATTGAAAAGCAGGAGCACTTGGGAGCACTTTTGCTTGCAAAGCTTGAGCTTTTCAATCCGACCGGCTCCGCCAAGGACAGAGCGGCCAAGGCAATGCTTGACGATGCCGAGGCCAAGGGACTTATAACAAAGGGCTCCGTCATCATAGAGCCGACCTCCGGCAATACCGGCATAGGCATTGCCTCGGTAGGAGCCGCAAGAGGCTACCGTGTGATAATAGTCATGCCCGACAGCATGAGCATCGAACGCAGACTTTTAATGAAAGCCTACGGTGCCGAGCTCATACTGACACCGGGTAAGCTCGGCATGAAGGGAGCGGTCGATAAGGCGGAGGAGCTCCATGCGACGATCCCCGACAGCATAATAGCAGGGCAGTTTACAAATCCGGCAAATCCGGCGGCACACAGAGTATCCACCGGCCCCGAGATATGGCAGGATACCGACGGCAAGGTAGACATTTTCGTGGCCGGAGTGGGCACGGGCGGAACCGTGACCGGAGTGGGGCAGTATTTAAAGAGTGTGAAGCCGAGCGTGACCGTTGTTGCGGTCGAGCCCGAGAGCTCACCGCTTTTGAGCAAGGGTACAGTCGGAGCACACGGCATACAGGGAATAGGAGCAAACTTTGTTCCCGAGGTCTTGGACAGAAATGTGATAGACAGGATAATGACGGTATCCGACGAGGATGCATATGCTATGGTAAGGACCCTCGGAAGAAGTGAGGGAGTGCTTGCCGGAATAAGCTCCGGAGCGGCTTTGTATGCCGCAACGCAGCTTGCGAAATTGCCCGAGAACGCAGGGAAAACCATAGTCGCCCTGCTGCCCGATACGGGAGAAAGGTATTTGTCGAGTCAGGCATTTGCGGAGTGATATGATGTTTGAGGAATTAAAGGAAACGGTAAACGCATACCTTGCGAGGGATCCTGCGGCAAAAAGTGCCGCAGAGGTGCTGCTGCTCTATCCCGGACTGAAGGCGATACAAAGCCACAGAACGGCACATTGGTTTTACGAGCATGACATGAAATTCGTCGCCAGGCTCATATCTCAGCTCTCACGCCATCGCACCGGCATAGAGATACACCCCGGTGCAAAGATAGGTAAACGCCTTGTCATAGACCACGGCATGGGAATAGTCATAGGCGAAACGGCGGAGATAGGGGACGACTGCCTCATATACCACGGAGTGACCCTCGGCGGTACGGGTAAGGACAGCGGCAAGCGTCATCCCACGATAGGCAACAATGTCCTGATCGGAACGGGAGCAAAGGTCTTGGGCCCCTTCACCGTAGGCGATAACAGCCGCATTGCGGCAAATTCGGTGGTGCTGTCCGAGATACCGCCGGACAGCACGGCAGTCGGCGTGCCTGCAAGGGTGGTAAAGATCGCAGGTGAAAAGGTGGACTTTGCCTCCGAGGTCGATCAGGTCAGCGTATCCGACCCCGTTGCAGAGGAGCTCTCCGCAATAAACCGCCTCCTGAAAGAAATAAACGAAAAGCTGGATAAGTAAAGATAGTAAGGCAGAACTTTTTTGATCTAAGTTATCGCACTGCAGCTATTAAAACTATTTGCACCGTCGTAGGGCGGACTCATGAGTCCGCCGCAAAACCTGTATTTTGATTGGATGAAGTGTCAAAAAGATAGGTTGCAGTGCGATGCCTTTTCTTGGCTCTCCCAGAGGGAGAGCCAAGTTCCTTAGTCTACACTCAGCCGTTCTGATTAACGCCTTCGCAAATCTCACTGCGTTGCAGGCGGCGGATCGGCAGCTAATTTCGCTTCCGGAGGACAAAACAGTTTAGTACCTTAATTGCCTACTCAAAAAATGTTGTTGCAAAAAATTGCATATGGTTCTATTATTTAGGTATCGACACAAAAACCGAGAGGTGAGGATACTATGCAGCACGCTGTTTTAATGACAGTGCACAATAACGAAACGGTATGCAAAACCTTGATAAAGCTACTTGACGATGAGCGGTTTACGTTTTTTATACTGCTTGACGAAAAGTCACCGCTTGATTACAAGGATTTCATTGTTGAGACCGAGTATTCCGAGATAGTTTGTTTACCGAGGATCAAGGTGAATTGGGCGGGAGTGTCGCAAATAACCGCCGAGCTTGACCTGATGGAGACCGCACTGACACACTCATCGACCACCCCTCCCGATTTCCTGCACTATTTGCAAGGAGCAGATCTGCCACTGAAAACTCCGCAAGAGATTGACGACTTCTTTTCGACTCATGACAGCGAGTTTGTAGACTTCCAACCGCACAATTTCGAGTTTGCAAAATATAAGGTGCAGTGCAAGCATTTTTTCGCCGATATGCCGAGCTATCGGACAAACAAGCTGCTTAAGCTCATGAATCACGGTATAGCACGTCTCCAACTTCCGTTTATCGACAAGAGCAAGCAGCAATATCACGGCTCCGCTCTGTTCTCCGTAACACGGCAGTTTGCGCAAACGCTTGTCGATGACAGAGAATGGATAGAAAAGAGATACAAACGCAGCTTGGCGGCTGACGAAGTGTTCATGCAAAACTATATTATGAACTCCGATTTCCGCGACAGAGTGAGCAAGGAATACTCAAATGCAAGACTCATAGATTGGGTCAACAGGGAGGGCAATTCTCCGAAAACTCTCACGGAAGCCGACAAAGAAGAACTGCTCAAGGCAATGGATACGGAGGGACTTTGCTTTGCAAGAAAATTCGTAGCGGACAGAGACAACAATATAATTCGATTCGTTGAAAACGAAATGATGGAAAGAAAAAAGTGCAATGCCAAATGAGCATTGCACTTTGACTTTTATTGAGTTTACTCGGTTCGCAGGGCGACGACGGGGTCCTTGTTTGCCGCGACCTTTGAGGGAATGAGGCCTGCAATGACGGTGAGCACCATGCTTATCAGCACGAGTATCACAGCGGCATCGGCAGGGAGCACGGCATTTATCGTCTCAATACCGGTGAGCGAGTGGACTATGGCGTTTATCGGGATGCACAGCAGTATCGTTGCGAGAATACCGATAAGTCCGGCGGCAAAGCCCACGATTATGGTCTCGGCGTTAAACACCCTTGAAATGTCCTTTTTGGATGCACCGATGGCACGGAGTATACCGATCTCCTTTGTGCGTTCGAGGACGCTTATATAGGTGATGATACCGATCATTATGCTCGATACGATAAGCGAGATCGCAACGAAGGCGATGAGAACGTAGGAGATAACGTCGATTATTGTCGTAACGGAGCTCATGATAAGTGCGACATAATCGGTGTAGCTTATCTGATCCTCCTCCGCAACGCCGTTGTTGTAGTCGGATATGATAGCAGCGACGGCATCCTTATCGGCAAAGGTCGAGACATAGATGTTGATGATATCGGGGGAATCGAGATCAACGTAGCCGAGGTTACGGAGATTGTCCTCATAGGTGGATTCGGAGAAGGTCTCGGGCATAAAGCTGTCGTATATGATCTTCATACCCTCGACGGTGAAGTAGCAATCGTCAAAGGCGGCTGCAAGCCGGGCATCCGAAAGCTGAGACAGCGTTTCTCTTATCTGCTTATCGTAAGCCTCGGAGATCTGAACGGAGAGCATCTCACGCATATAGGCGAAAAGCGTTTCATCGTCCATGGCATCGATGAGTTCCATGTATTCGGGGTAATTCTCCGTCACAAGCTTCTCGATATCCTCACGAGTTATGTCCGCAAGCTGCTCATCTAAGATGGAGTCTATATAGGCATCGGGAGCAATGGCACTGTAATTGACGTAAAGCTCCGCCTTTTTGGCGGTGTCCAGTGTCGCAAAATACTCGGTGACGGCAGCGACTATCTCATCATCGGTGAGAGCGTCGTTGTCGGCCTTGAAGGGGAGACCGGTGAATATATCGATGTCGGGGTTTTCTATCTGCTGCTTAACGAGATCGCTTTGAGAGGTCTGCTCCACAACGTAGCGGGTGAGGGCATTGGTGTAGCCTATCGCACCGACCATCATACCGCTCACGGCATCATCGGAGAGACGGACGATACCCACGATATCGATCTCGATACCGTTGGCGTAGAGGGTCTTGAGGCCGAGCTCATCCTCGGATATGTCCTTGTAGCCGCCGGTTATGGGATCGGGCTGATAGCAATCGGCAGGGAGAATGAGACGGAAGCTGCGATCACAAACATCGGCATAGCTCCAGCTTTCTATTTTAGTCTGTTCGACCTCCTGACCGCTCATGTATGCGGTCATGATACGCACCATCTCATCTGAGGATTTGAGCCCCAGAGAGTAGAGCACGATATCGGATACCTCGTTGTTTTCGTTGACAAAGAGCACTACCTCATTGTAGCTTTCCGGCCACCTGCCATAGAGGACATCGTACTGACTTGTAAGCAGCTCACTGACAAGCTCACCGTCCTTACCGGAAAGCATTTCCTGCCAAACGGTTATACCGCCCTCGGTCGACGAGGACTGAGGCATGGCACTCATCATACCGCCGTATACGTCATCGGCGGAGCTTTGAGCCTCATCACCTATGATACCGGAGCTCATGGAACGCATGATATCCATGGCATCGCTTCGAACGATCTTGCCGTCGGGGTCCTCCGCATACATATTCATCGGCAGATTGTAGCTGTACTGAATGGCGGTAACGTGCTGAGAAAGATCGGTCTTGGCGTCATCGCCCTGCTCACGGTCGAGGAATTCCTTAAAATCACGGAGATTGTTGGTGGTTATCTCGGCATTCGTCATGGCATCCATGAGTTCGAGCATGACGTTGTTGGAATACACAGCGTCCTTTTCATGGGCATTTTCACCGCTGTTTGCGTTAATGCCCATCAGGGTGGTGAGCAGAGAGCTCATATCAACGCTTTCGCTTTCGATGGTTATCGGGTAAGCGGAAAGAGTGTTTTCTTGGATTCGGTCAATGTAGTTGTTGACACCGGTGGATATCGAGAGTATAAGAGCGATACCGATGATACCTATACTGCCGGCGAATGCGGTGAGCAGGGTACGCCCCTTCTTGGTCATGAGATTATTCAGCGACAGCGACAGAGCGGTCATATAGCTCATCACGGTCTTCTTGAACGTGGGCTCGGTACGCAGATTCTCATCCGCCTTGTAGGGCATCGAGTCGTCGGTTATAAGACCGTCTTTAAGGCGAATGACCCTTGTGGCGTATTCCTCGGCAAGATCGGGGTTATGCGTTACCATGATGATGAGCTTTGACTTACCGATCTCACGGAGAATGTCCATGATCTGAACGCTTGTCTCGGAGTCGAGAGCACCGGTGGGCTCATCGGCAAGGAGAATGTCGGGATCATTGACAAGGGCACGAGCTATCGCAACACGCTGCATCTGACCGCCGGACATTTGGTTGGGTTTCTTGTAAAGCTGATCACCGAGTCCCACCTTGTTCAGAGCATCGACAGCTCTCTGCCGCCTTTCGGTCTTGCTCACACCGGAAAGCGTAAGAGCGAGCTCGACATTGGAGAGCACGGTCTGGTGGGGGATGAGATTATACGACTGGAATACGAAGCCGACGGAGTGATTGCGATAGCTGTCCCAGTCACGGTCGGAAAAGTCCTTGGTGGATTTTCCGTTGATAACGAGATCGCCGTCGGTGTACTGATCCAAGCCTCCGATGATGTTTAGGAGCGTGGTCTTGCCGCAGCCGGAGTGACCGAGGATGGCGACAAATTCACTCTCACGGAATTCGAGATCGATGCCCTTTAGAGCGTGTACGGTCTCCTCACCGATGGAATAATTTTTAGTGATACCTTTGAGTTTAAGCATAGGCTTTCGCCCCTTTGGCTATAAGAATAGAAATAGAATAATGAAAGTATTATCGTCTTTTCGCGGCACAAAGTCAAGCTACCGAACACATTGTTTACCGATTATCCACATTCTCGAGCGGCTTGACAATTCAAAGCATATGCGGTAAAATAGCAAAGTACTTAAAAATGCCTACGTAGCTCAGCAGGATAGAGCACTCGCCTCCTAAGCGAGGGGTCGGAGGTTCGAATCCTCTCGTGGGTGCCAAAAAAGACGACTGCAAATGCAGTCGTCTTTTTTTATCGAAGCCGCCTTTCGCTTTCACAGTCCTCGCTCACAAAACCATGCCGTTTCTTCAAACCCGAGAGACGGCATTTTTTGTCTCGATTTTCAGATAAAAGCGGAGATCATGTTGCATAATAGACAAAAGAGACGATTGTGTCGAAAACCACAGTGTGCAATATGCTCAATACATAAAGGATGAATTTGGTTGAAATACTAATTTACAAACACTGCCAAATGCGATATAATAACCCTGTAAACCAATGCCTTAAATGGCAAATATATAACAAAGGAGAAAAAAACGGAAAGATGAAAAGACGAATACTCGGTATTTTGCTTGCGGCAATGATGCTCGTGTCCCTTGTCCCCATGGCGGCACTGGCGGATGAGCCCGTAACTGCGGAAGCAGTTGTAAACGGCACGGATTATTATGCAACACTCCCCGAAGCGGTTGCGGCAGCCAAGGCAGGTGACACCGTAAAAGTCCTCAAGGATATCGTTGTTACGAAGGACATGGACGATCACGGTGACGGCAACGTCTCTTACGCATATATCACCGTTGACAAGAAGCTCACCCTTGACCTCAACGGCAAGACCATTGAGTTCAGCGAGGACTTTATGGAGAGAGAAGCGACCTGTGAGTACAACCACATCCTGCTCCGCCTCGTAGGTGATGCAGACCTTGTTGTTACCGGCAACGGTACTCTCGATTGCTATGACGGTACTACCGATGGCGGCGGCGAGATTTTCTGGCTCAGAAATGCTCCCGATGCCAAGCTCACAATTGAAAACGGCAATTTCTACGGCCATGTTCAGCTCATCTACATATCCAACGGCGGCAAGGTCGTTATAAACGGCGGTAGATTTGAAAACAATACCGGCCTCGGTGACGGCCACAAGCAGATCTTCAACGCTAACGGCTACCGTGGCTTTGGCGAGGCAAAGAGCATCACCATGTACGGCGGCACTCTTGTTACCGCAGATCCTCGTTATCTGAACGACGGCAGTGTAGTTCCCGAGGGCTACGGTGTCAGCAAGACCGAGATCTACAGCGAAGCGTTCAAGGGCAACGTCAGAGAGTACACCGTTGTGCCTCTTGATTGCCGCGTCCACGCAAGTGTGACCACCGCACCCCAGGACTACGACTACAACCACAATAATCCCGGCAACTACCCCGGCTTCCCCACGACAGTCACAAACTACTACACCTCCCTTGAGGCTGCAAATGCTGCGGCAAAGGAAGGCGATGTCGTTGCAGAGGTCAGCATTCCCCACAACTATGTGAACTTCAAATGCACCGCTTGCGGAGCAACGGATCCCGACCATGAGCATAGCTTCGACGGTATTAAATGCAGCGGCTGCGGTGAGTTTATCCCCTTCCCCTTTGTCGATGTACCCGAGGATATGTGGTGTAGAGCAGAGGTCGAGTATGTTTGGAAGCATGAGCTGATGAAGGGTGTCACCGAGACCACCTTCGAGCCAAACTCCGGTATGACCAGAGCAATGTTCATCACCGTGCTTTACCGTATGGCAGGCTCTCCCTCCGTTGAAGGCATGACCGAGCCCTTTGCAGATGTCGCTGAAAACTTCTGGGCATATGATGCGATTGTTTGGGGCTACAATGAGGGTATAATCAAGGGCTTCACCGAGACCGCCTTTGAGCCCAACAGGATCATTGACCGTGCTCAGATAGTCACCATGCTGTACCGCTACGAGGGTTCTCCCGCAGTCGAGGGTGAGCTTGAGTTTGCGGATGCCGCCTCTGTTGCCGCACCCTACCGTGATGCAGTTCTTTGGGCATCCTCCAATGGCATAGTCGCAGGCTACGACAATGGGACCTTCCGTCCCGGCAATACTGCGACCAGAGCACACATGGCAGTTATCATCGCACGCTACTGCGAAATGGCATAAGCTCAATTTACAATAAAAAACTCCCCGATAGGGGAGTTTTTTATGCCTTAATCCTTTTTCAAAAAGTCCTTAAATGCTACGAATACTGCGGCACAGTCTATTACCGTTGCGGCGATAAGAACGATGAGAGCACTTGTTGTCATTGCGTTCCACCTCCTCAAACTAAGCCGCAGAGGGCACAGACGACGAGCAGTATGACATCGAAGCCGAGTATTCCGCCGACTGCGATGGCAGAGCCCTTGATCGTCGGTCTGTCATGCACATAAAATGCCGTTGCGAAGAAGGGAAGGTAGCCGATGAGCCACAGCAGCCACGGGCAGGATCTCTGCCAGAAGGGCCACTCCCAGGTGAGTATACCGCAATAGTTGAGGAAGCATTCGATCGCAACTGCGGCGGTAGTCAAAACGATGCAGAGGAAGATGCGGTTGTTGATGCCGAGGATCTTCTTTTTCCTGTCCTCCGGAAGCATGAGACAAACGGAAATGCCCATGATAAGGAACATCATGGAGATCTCGAGATTGTAACCGATAAGGATAAGAAACGAGGTGTCACCGACACCGGCAGGGGTACCCCAAACGGGAGCGTAACCGCTGAGGAAGCAGATCATGGAGTTCCAGATCTCATTGAACAGATCCATTCCCCAAAGGGCGAAGCCGCCGAGGACGATTTTGTAGTGCTTTTCGTGCAGCTCCTTTGACACTATGTACATCAGTATCAAAAAGAGCGGTACGGCGTACCATTGCATTGTAGCCTGCGGATTACGCAATATCGTAAGTGCAGACTTTGTGAACTCGGAAAACATTTTGTTATCTCCTCCTATTATTAAATTTGGACGCTGAGCCCAATTATTCCTCCTATACACTTGATATATTCCTGTATAAACAATATATTACACAGGAAAAGACTTGTCAATGCAATAATAAAAATCCGATGCATAAAAATGCATCGGATTTAAAGCTTTTAATTATTTAACCATGCCCTTGTCGGTCTTTTTAACGTGCTTAAAGACTTCCTCGAAGCGGCAAAGAGCCTCATCGATGATCTCGGGGGTATCTGCAAGGGAGGTGTAAAGGCGGCTGCCGGCGAGGGTGACGATACCGTTTGCCATGTATGCAGCACCCATACGCTCCATGGAGTCCTTACGAACGTACATCATGGACTTGTTACGCAGCAGTCCGATAGCGGATTCGGCAAAGGACATGGAGGAGAAGTCAAAGCTCATTGCACCGGTACACTCAAGGTGAACGATGGAGCCCTGATTGTATGCAACGAAGGGCAGACCGTAGCGGTTTATGAGTTCCTTTAAGCCGTCGCACAGTCTGTCGCCCATCTTGCCTGCGACTTCACAGGCATTGGTGCGCTCGATCTCCTGAATTGCGGTGTAACCTGCGAGGCAGGAGAGGGGATTGGCTGCCAGCGTTCCGCCGACATATGCTCTGTGCTTACCGGTGGCAAGACCTGCTGCCATGAGCTGTGCGTACTCCTTCTTGCCGCCTACGCCGCCTGCGGAGGGGTAGCCGCCGGCAACGATCTTGCCGAAGATGGTGAGATCGGGAACGACATCGAAGTAGCCCTGAGCACCGGAGAGAGCGATACGGAAGCCGGTGACGACCTCGTCGAATATGAGCAGAGCACCGTACTTATCGCAAAGCTCACGAACGCCCTTGTTGTAATCGATGGCAACGGGACGGGTACCGCTTTCGGGGCCCACGGGCTCGAGAATAACGGCTGCGGTGCCGCCGAGGAGCTTGTTACGCTTGAGCATGGCTTCGAGCATCTCAAGATCGTTGGGGCGAACCTCGTCGGTGGTGCTGTATGCACCGTGGGGGATACCGTGGGATTCAAGGAGAGCTCTGCTTCCGGGGATCTTCAGACCGTAGACCATCTGATCCGACCAACCGTGATAAGCACCGCCTATCTTGATGATACGCTTTTTGCCGGTGGCGATACGTGCGATACGCAGGGAAGCCATGACAGCCTCGGTACCGGAGCCGAGCATACGGAACATCTCGACGTTGGGCATATGCTTGTTGATTTCACGGGCTATGAGCATTTCGGACTCATGGAGCAGACCGGTAACGGGGCCGCACTCGTTTAAAAGCTCAATGACCTTTTCACGGATAACGGGGTAGTTGCTGCCCAGAATGGTGGGGCCACCGGCCTGGAGGAAGTCAATGTACTTATTGCCGTCCTTGTCGTAGAGGTATGCACCGTCTGCCTTTGCCATGCACATGGGGAAGGGCTTGTTGAAAGCGAGGTTGTGCTGAACGCCGCCGGGGATATACTTCTGAGATTCCTCGTATACCGCACGGGATTCCTTGCACATATCGTCGTAATACTTCAAAACGACGTTGTTGTAATAATCGTCATCGACCTCCCAAATGGGCTGGCTCGTAAGATTCTTGAGCTCGGCGTTGATGACATTGGGATCGTCCCATCTGCTTACTCCGCAATTTTTCATTTCATATTCTCCTTTTCGGATTTTTTCTTAGCCAAGTTGTTGGTATCTTTACTGTTGCGATAGACAACGAAGTTGTCCCACAGGTATTCGAGGGAAAGATTCAGAGACATATTGATAGCTAAAACGGCGTATTCGCTCCAACCGTTGACATCCGCCAAAATATGCTCAAGCCATATGGTAAACGGTGCGAAGGGAACATAGAACAGAAATACCAAAAGCATTGCCTTGGGGACATTTTCGGCACTCTGGAAGGTGAATTTTCTGTTGAAGGTGAAATTCCAGAGAACGCTTGCCGTGAGTGCTATGGCATAGCATACCCAGTGACCGGGGATCTTTATGACTTCCTCACAAAGTGCCATGACCGCTACTTGGATAATACCTGCGGATGCCGAGAACAGTACGAATTTCAGGACTCTTGCGACTTCTTTACGTTTACTGTGATCCATATCTTATCCCTTCTTTTTCGAATATTTGTTTTTGTATACAAAACGCATGAGTGCGGTGTCGAAGATGTTGAGCATTACCCTTGCACCGAGGTTTGATGTGTGGATGGCACAAAGAGCCGATTTTTCCGTGAGAAGCTTCAGGGCATCTCTGTCATCGGGATCGTCGCCCTTCACGACTGCACCGACACCCTTGACGAATACCGCATCGGAAAGCCTCAAGGCTGCTGTCACGAATACGGGTACGGGCAAAACTGTGGCGACCGAAGCACCGAGCATCTGAGCCATATCGTCAAGCTGGGCATGGAGGGCAGTGCCTCTTGCGGCCCACATTTGGGAGAACTCACCGTTTCCGACTTCGGCGGTCGGTATGCTGTGCTTCACGGAAGTCATGAGCTTTGCGACTTTTTCATCGGAAAGCGGCTTTGCCGCCTTTGAGTCGAGGCACAGATTACGGCGGCAGATATCCTCAAGAAGCTGCACACGCTCCATAGCCTGCTCCTTATCCTTACCGCAGACCACGACACCGTGATTTACCATGAACACAACATGAGCACCGGTGGAAAATGCACTGCGAACTGCGTTCTTGAGCTTTTTCATACCGGGCAGACCGTACTCCGCCTTTGCGATACCGCCGAGGGCCTTCTTCTCGTCCTCGCTGATATCCATTGCATCGAAGCCGGCAAGACCGAGAGCGGAGGCGGCATTCTGATGGGTGTGGATAACGAAGCCGACTTCATCGAAAAGCTCATATGCGGCGGCGTGGATACCCTTTTCACTTGAGGGCTTGTGCTTACCCTCCCATTCCATATCGGAAAGTCTGACCTTCACGATATCCTCGGGGAAGGTGTTGGTGTAGCCGAGACCGCTGGGGGTTATGAGAAAGCTTTCACCGTTGAGACGGCAGCTCACATTGCCCCATGTTCTTGCGACGAGACCGGTACCGAGCAGCTCACGACCGGTGTTGCAGATGAGAGATCTCTTTGCGTTTTCGTCCATTAGGTTCCCTCCTGATTCAATGCTGCGAAATTCTTCTTATTTGCTTTGTAGAGGTTTTTGAATACCTCAAAACTCTTGTCGTATATCGCCTTGTTATCGGAATTGGGCTCATATACCTTTTCGACCTTGATGAGCTTTGCCGCTTCACCGAGATCACCGATAAGACCGCCGCCGACCGCAACGAGCATTGCAGCGCCTACGGCACCGACATCCTTTGTCGAGGGCACGGTCTCTACACGTTTGCCGGTCATATCGGCAAGTATCTGACAGGTCACTGCCGACAAAGCACCGCCGCCTACGAAGCGTAAAACAGGGGAGGTGGAGACCTTCTTCTCCTCACACTCCAGCATCCAACGGAGGTGATAGCATATACCCTCAAGCACGGCACGGAGCATTTCGGTCTTACCCGTGTCAAGCCGAATGTTGAAGAACATACCGGCAGCCGAGGGATCCTCAAAGGGACAGCGATTACCGTGAAGCCAGGGGGTAAACATGACACCGTTTGAGCCTGCGGGTATCTTTGAGATCGTATCGGTCATATAGTCGTAAAGGCTTTCGTAAACGCTCTCGGCACTCTCCGCAACGTGAGTTTTCTTGAGATAAACGTTGATCTCATCGAGAACGAGGTGATCCTTGACCCACTCAAAGCATTTGCCTGCGGTCTCCATCTCGGCAAAGTAATTGTACTTGCCCTCCTGAGCACCGATGATACCTGCGATCATCGCAACGATGTCGACCTTTTGCTTGTCGATTATCGTACCCACCCAACCGGAGGTGCCGGAGTAGATATGGGTCTGACCGACCTCGGTACAGCCTGCACCGAGACCGATGAGAGTCGCATCACCGCCACCGCCGTATACAGGACAGCCGGGATAGAGTCCAAGCTCCGTTGCCGCCTTTTCGGTGAGCTTACCTGCGACCTCGGTACACTCTATGAGTCTCGGCAGGTGCTTAATCTCAACGCCGTACATTTTGCACAGCTTACGGCTCCAGCACATTTTATCGGGTCTGCTGTCGAAAAGAAATGTGGAGTAGGCGGAATCCCTCGTCATGACAAATTCACCGGTGCAGCGGCATATGAGATACTCCTTGACATCGAGCCACTTGTGCAGCTTCTCATAAACCTCAGGCTCATTCTTTTGCACCCATTTGTACTTCCAGAGAGGATCCTTTACACTGGTGGATGCCGCCTTGGTACACATGAGGCTTTTAAGCAGCATGATCGCATTGACACCGGATATCGTGATACCGTGGGTCTGACACTCGGCAAATTCCTTGGTCGCACGCTGATCCATGTAGCTCATGGGACGACGCAAGGCAGCTCCGTCCTCACCGACGGCGACAAAGCCCTGCATCTGCGAGCAAAATGAGATACCGATGATCTCCTTGGGATCAACTCCCGTTTTGCCGATGAGGCGGCGAGTGCTTTTTTTCATGCCCTCCCACCATTCGTCGGCATCCTGCTCCGCACCGCCGTTTGGCAGAATATAGAGCCCATAGCCCTCATATTCACCGGCAAGCAGACGGAGCTCCTTACCTGCCTCGAAAAGACAGGTCTTAACACCGGTGGTACCGATGTCGTAGGCTATAATGTACAAGCTTCATCCCTCTCCCTTTATTTTTAATGCGTTACTTATAAAACGCATAAAGCCCTCGGTAATCATATCCGCATCCTCGAGAGCGTTTTCTCCGCAGAAGATCTTGAGTCTTTCCCTGTAGTAATCACAGCTAAACGAAAACTGAAGCATCATAAGCAAGTCATCGAGGAAGAATGCAAAGAGCTTTGGGTCAAGCTCGGGATCGACCGTACCGGCAAGTCTTGCATTCTCCAAAAGGAGAGAGTAGACTGCGGCGGTCTTTTCTTCGATCTCATGGGCAAGGACTGCGGCGTACTTCTTGCAGCCTCCGGAGCTTATCTCGTTGTACATCGCATTGTGGCTTTTGTGCTCCCTTGCATGGACTATAAGTGCGTTTATGATACTGCGGATACCTGCCTCGATATCCGTTTCGTGAGCGACTGCATTTCCCAAAACCTCATCGAGGGTTTTGAGGGAATGACGAACGCAGGCAAGGAAAAAGCCCTCCTTGTCGCCAAAATATTTGTATATGACACCGACGGAGACTTTTGCCTTGCGAGCGATAATATTTATATTTGTACGGTCAAGCCCCGTTTCGGCAAATTCATTGATACCGGTTTCAAGGATGAACGCTATCGTGTTGTCGTCAAGCTTCTTGTACATTGTCATGCTCCTTGTGTCGTGAGCGATGGCTCACAAGCAAGTACATTATATTCCCATATACCGACGGAGTCAATAGAAATAAGTGTTTTCTGTTGACAAAAGAGACGTTTGGAGGTATCCTAAAACGGCAAATCGAGAATGATTCTCAATTTGGAGGCAAATATGAAAACGACCTATCAGACCAAGGCAAGGAAGCTTATACTAAAGCTCCTTTCCGAGAATGCGGATGAGCGGCTTAGTATTGAGGATATAATGCTTCGCATGGGTGATGCCGCCCCCGGAAAGAGCACGATATACAGGCAAATGAAGCTTTTGTGCGACGAGGGCTTAACGCACCGATTTTTGACTGAGGACGGAGTTGCATCGTACCAGCTTTCGGGCAAAAGCTGCTGCTCCGAGCATCTGCACCTGAAATGCCTTGACTGCGGCTTGCTTTTGCATCTTGACGAAAGAACGCAGAGCGAGCTTTGCCGCAGTACGGGCTTTGTAATAGACGACGATATCAGTATGCTGTACGGCAAATGCGCTCGTTGCGCAAGGAGGGCAAAATGAAAAGAACAGCGGCTTTTGTCCTTATGACAGCACTGCTTTTGCCCTGCCTTGCCTGTGGCTGCGAGAGCAACGAGGTGACCCATGATCCCGACAAGCTGAGTATAGTTTGCACGAACTTTCCTGCCTATGACCTTGCAAGGAACGTGGCAGGGGACAGAGCGGAGCTCATGCTGCTGCTAAAGCCCGGTGCCGAGGTACATTCCTATGAGCCCACGCCCAAGGAAATGATGAGCATACAAAGCTGTGACCTTTTTATCTGCAACGGCGGTGAATCCGAGGCTTGGGTGGAGACGCTGACGGAGGACGGAGCGATAGACAAAAAGCTCTTCATGATGGACTGTGTTGAGACCGTCACCGAGGAAGAAAAAGAGGGTATGTATATACGCGGTGAGGAGGAAGAGGAGGAGCTCGATGAGCACGTCTGGACCTCTCCGGTGAATGCCGCGACAATAGTGCAGTGCATATGCGATGCCTTGTGTGAGCTTGACCCCGACAATGCTTCATATTACACAGCAAACTGCGATGCCTATCGTGCAAGGCTCTATGAGCTTGACGGTGAGTTTCGTCGAGTCGTTGCGAATGCGGAGAACAGGGTGCTTATATTTGCGGATCGCTTCCCCATGCGATACTTTACCAAGGAGTACGGGCTTGACTATTTTGCTGCCTTCCCCGGCTGCTCCGGTGAGACAGAGCCCTCGGCAAAGACGGTGGCGTTTCTCATAGACAAGGTGAGGGTCGAAAAGCTGTCCGCTGTACTGTATATGGAATTTTCGAATCAAAAGATGGCGGATGTCATATGTGAGGATACGGGCTGCAAGAAGCTTCCGTTTTACTCGGTACACAATGTAACGGCGGAGCAATTCGAGAGCGGTATCGGCTATCTTGAACTTATGGAGATAAATCTTGCATCACTTAAGGAGGCACTGAACTGATGGCACAGCTAAGCTGCAAAAACCTGAGCTTCTCTTATGGCGGAGATACCGTCCTCGGCGGAGTGGATTTTTGCGTAAATGAGGGCGATTACCTCTGCATAGTGGGCGAAAACGGATCGGGAAAATCAACGCTCATGAAGGGACTTCTGGGACTCAAGGAGCCCTCCGGAGGCGAGATAATACTCGGTGACGGATTAAAGTCGAATGAGATAGGCTACCTGCCTCAGCAGACCGTGATACAGCGTGACTTCCCCGCAAGTGTCATGGAGGTAGTGCTCTCCGGCAGAGTAAACGGAATGGGACGGAGATTGTTCTATTCCGCCGAGGATAAGGCGGCAATGAGGGAAAACCTCGAACGCCTCGGCATCGAGGAGCTTGAAAACCGCTGCTATATGGAGCTGTCCGGCGGTCAGCAGCAGAGAGTGCTGCTTGCAAGGGCAATGTGTGCGACAAAGAAGCTGCTTTTGCTCGATGAGCCCGTGACGGGTCTCGATCCCAACGCAGCAAACGAAATGTACAATCTCATAAAGCTGATAAACCTCTGCAATAAGATAAGCGTCATCATGGTAACTCACGATGTCCATGAGGCTGTAAGATACGCAACGCATATCCTCCACCTCGGCCACGGCCAGCTGTTCTTCGGCACCGTCGAGGAATATCGCAAGAGCGACCATGTACGCAGACTTCTGGGAGGTGAGAGACCGTGATGGAAGTATTCTCCGAAATGTTCTCCTATCAGTTTATGATAAGGGCGATAGTCGTAGGCGTATTGGTATCCCTGTGTGCCGCGCTTTTGGGAGTGTCCTTGGTGCTCAAACGCTTTTCGATGATCGGTGACGGACTGTCCCATGTCGGCTTCGGAGCATTGGCGATCGCCGCCGCGGTAGGCATAGCACCGCTGTACCTTGCCGTACCGATCGTGGTGCTTGCGGCATTTCTCCTGCTGAGGATAGGCAAAAGCGGCAGGATAAACGGCGATGCGGCGATAGCACTCATATCAAGCAGTGCCCTTGCCGTAGGCGTTATAATCATCAGCACCACAACGGGAATGAACACCGATGTTTCAAGCTATATGTTCGGCAGCATCCTGTCACTGAGCTCTGATGATGCGATACTGAGCGTCATCCTCTCGCTTATCGTCCTGTGCATATTCGTATTTTTGTACCCGAGGATATTTGCAGTCACCTTTGACGAGGATTTTGCCAAGGCAACGGGAACAAAGGCGGAGGCACTCAACAGCCTCATTGCGGTGCTCACCGCCGTCACAGTCGTGCTGGGCATGAGGATGATGGGAGCACTGCTCATATCGAGCCTAATAATATTTCCGGCACTCACCTCAATGAGAGTGTGCAGGAGCTTTCGCTCAACGGTCATCTGCTCTGCGGTGCTTTCGGTTGTGTGCTTTGTCGTCGGAATGACCGCCTCATACATCCTCGAGCTGCCGAGCGGAGCAAGCGTCGTTGCCGCGAATATGATAGCCTTCGTCCTCTTTTCTCTTGCAGCTTTAATAAAAAAACGGTAAGGAATTTATATAAAACCCACAAATGCCCTGTCAAGCTTCACAAACGACAGGGCAATATTTTATGCATTTATTTAAAAATAAAGTGAATATTCGCTGAAAAATGAATATTATTCATCATTTTCGCATTAAATGAAAAATTTATCGAATTTATTTTCAAAAAAGCTTGACAATGATGAATAATAATGCTAATATAGCCACTGTCAACAGACAGAAAGAAATTGTTTTTGATTTTAAATTGTTTTGAATGAGGTAGATAAAATGAAAAAGATAGTTGCATTGATACTTGCTTTGGCTTGCGTGTTTGCTCTTTGTGCCTGCTCCGGCGGCGACAATGACGACGGCGGTGAAAAAAAGACCCTGTACATGGCGACAAACGCCACATTCCCTCCGTATGAGTATTATGAAGGCAGCGATATGGTCGGTATCGACGTTGAGATCGCTCAGGCAATCGCCGATAAGCTCGGCATGGAGCTCGAGGTTCAGGATATGGACTTCAACGCCATCCTCGCAGCAGTTGCAGGCGGCAAGGCCGATATGGGCATGGCAGGCCTCACTGTTACCCCCGAACGTCTTGAGGATGTTGATTTCTCCGTCAGCTACTGCACCGGTATTCAGGTCATGATAGTTCCCGAGGGCAGTGACATCACCTGTGCCGACGACATCGTTGCAAAGATCGAAGCAGGCGAGGACTTCCAGATCGGCTGCCAGATCGCAACCACCGGCTACATCTACGCTTCCGATACCATTGAAAACGGCGGCTTCGGTGAAGATCACGTTCAGGCATTCCCCGCAGGTGCCGACGCTATAGCGGCACTCATGTCCGGCAAGATCGACTGCGTCATCATCGACAATGAGCCTGCAAAGGCATTTGTAGAGCAGAACGACGGCCTTGTGATCCTCGATACCGAGTATGTCGAAGAAGAGTATGCGATCGCATTTGCAAAGGACAGCGAGATCGCAGACGATGTTAACAAGGCTCTCCAGGAGCTCATCGCAGACGGCACCGTACAGAAGATCATCGACAAGTACATCAACGCCGACTGATACTTAAAAATTAAGCATTTTGAATCCGCTAAGGCAGGGGCTTTACCGCCCCCGCCTTAGTTTCGTGAAAGGAAAGAACATGGCAGAATGGTTTAACGAAATAGGAATATGGTTTGAGGATGTTAAAGCCGATTTCACACGCTGCTTTATAGAGCAGGACAGGTGGAAATTCCTCACGGACGGTATGCTCACAACTGTAGAGATAACGCTTGCAGCCTGCGTCTTGGGCATACTCATCGGCGTTATAATAGCTGCAGTGAGATCGAGCTGGGATAAGAATCACGAGACGATGCGTCCCGGTATCGGCAAGGCGATCCTCGGCTTTTTCAACGGACTGTGCAAGGTGTACCTGACGATCATAAGGGGCACTCCCGTTGTCGTCCAGCTCATGATAATCTACTACATCATATTTGCCACCTCCCGTAATTCACTGGGTATCGCAATGCTTGCCTTCGGCATAAACTCCGGCGCCTACGTTGCCGAGATCATCCGAGGCGGTATAATGTCGATAGACGTGGGACAGTTCGAGGCAGGACGCTCACTGGGCTTCAACTACGTTCAGACCATGTGCTATGTCATAGTTCCGCAGGTGTTCAAAAACGTTTTGCCCACACTGGCAAATGAGTTCATCGTCCTCATAAAGGAAACCTCGGTCGCAGGCTATGTTGCTATACAGGATCTCACCAAGGGCGGCGACATTATAAGGGGAGCGACCTTTGCACCCTTCATGCCTCTAATTGCGGTGGCGATAATATACCTTGTAACGGTCATGTTCTTCACATGGCTTGTCGGAAAGCTTGAAAGGAGGCTGCGTGCAAGTGAGCGATAAAGGCGATGTCATAATCAAGGTCGAAGGCCTTGAAAAGCACTATAAGGGCGGCATCCACGCTCTTGACGGCGTAAGCACCGAGATCAAAAAGGGCGAGGTCGTTGTAATAATCGGACCCTCCGGCTCCGGCAAATCGACACTTTTACGCTGTCTTAATCTTCTTGAGGTGCCGACGGCAGGCAGTGTATACTTCGACGGTGAGGATATCACCGACCCCCATTGCAATATCAATCTGCACCGAATGAGAATGGGCATGGTGTTCCAGCACTTCAACCTTTTCCCGAATATGACGATACTCAAGAATCTGACCATAGCTCCGATGAAGCTTTGCGGCAAATCCCGTGAGGAAGCGGAGAAAAAGGCACTTGAGCTTTTAAAGAGAGTGGGACTTGCGGACAGAGCCGATGCCTATCCCTCCCAGCTTTCCGGCGGTCAGAAGCAGCGAGTTGCAATAGTCAGAGCACTTGCCATGGAGCCCGAGGTCATGCTTTTCGATGAGCCGACAAGTGCCCTCGACCCCGAGATGGTAGGAGAGGTGCTCGACGTTATGAAGGAGCTTGCTCATGAGGGTATGACCATGGCGGTCGTGACCCATGAGATGGCATTTGCCAAGGAGGTCGGCAACCGAGTCCTCTTTATGGCAGACGGTAAGCTCCTGGAGGAGGGCACTCCGGAGGAGATATTCAATGCCCCCAAGAGCGAAAGACTCAAAGAGTTTTTGGCAAAAGTTTTATAATTAACAAGAAAAGACGCATTTTAATAAAATGTGTCTTTTCTTTTTCGATGCTTTATGCTATAATGCGGTCGTCTGCAATCATTAGGAGGACTGACCATGATAAAACGCTTTACGGCGATTGTGATAGCCTTTTTGATGTGCTTTACCGTATCCTCTGCGGCATTTGCGATAGACGTTATCGGAGATGCTCCGTGGGACGATGAGGAGAATCAGATACCGGATAACGGAGTGTATTACGCACACTCAAGTGATAAGAAATATGTTGTGCTGTGGGCAACACCCGAGTGCAATCTCGAGGACGGATATTTGATAATACCCAACGGCACCGAAATGACGGTGTATTGCAGGGTGTCCTATATGGAGGGCACACCCTGGGGTAAGATATCCGTACCGAACGGCGTGGATGCCGACGGCTTGGAGATGTACTTTGACGGTTGGGTGCTGATGTCGGATCTGTGCGATGCCGAGGGCAACCCGGTTTTCATTGAGGATGATCCCAACTCCACACCGACGGATGAACCGATCGCATCCCCCGAGCCGACGGATGAGCCGGATGACCCGACGGAGACGATAATACCGGAGCGACCCAAGCAGGCTATCACCGTCACGGATACCTATAACGATGCGATAGTGTATACCTGCATCACCATAACCATCGGAGCCCTCGCCCTCGTTGCCTATGTCTTCATAAAACATAAAGCATTGAATAAAAAAGGCGAGTAAAACCGATAATAAGAAACAGCTTACGGAAACGACCGTAAGCTGTTCTTTTTTTTGCGTTTTAATACTCCGACACGGAGACAAGAAAATCTTTACTTATACGGCAGCATTTCCCTTGAATAAAATGAGAGCACACATTACAATAAAAACAGTAATTACCTGAAATGCCGAATCCTACATTGAATTTTCGTAAAGTATCCAACTTTACGAAAGGGAGTAAAAACACAAAATATAGTATTCTAATTTTAAAACTCCACGCTTGATTTGTCAATATTTAGAACGATATTTTTAGGCAAAAAATTTATTCTTTTGCCAGTTTAGGAAGATATTTTTTTGATTTTACAAACTTTATATCACAGAGCGTGTTTTTTTACCACTTTCGGAAGTTTTTAAAGCTAAAAAACGGAGGCAGAAAGCGATGAGTAAATGTGAAGAATCGGTATTATCAAGAAATCGTACAAAGTCTTTTGGGAAGAAAGGACGATCTATTTCACTCAAATCTCTCGGAACTCAAATACGCAGAAACGAAAAAAATAGTGACCGTTTGCAGGTAGTCATACGAAAAACACCCTCCGAATCGGATAAATGCATCACATACAATCAAATTCTGGATATGTGGCTGAAAAGCTGCTCTTTGAGGGTCAAACGATCTTCTTATGCAAGATATTGCCATATTGTTGATTCGCATATCCGTGAAAAGCTTGGGTGCCTTGAAGTGTCGGAGATCGACAACGCTTGCCTTGAAAACTACGTCTCTTATCTCCTGAATGAAGGCAGAATTGACAAAAACGGTGGGCTTTCCCCAAAAACAGTAAGTGATATTCTTTGTATAATCAAGAATTCTCTAAAGTATGCACAGGCAAACGGTATCACCACAAGATGTTGTGGTGAGCTGATCAGTGTCAAGCGTAGCGGTAAAGGAATGAGAATACTTACAAAATCCGAGCAATCGACTATAACCGACTATCTGACAACAGGCGCCGATGGGGTCAAATTCGGTATACTTCTCAGCCTTTACGCAGGTTTGAGGATAGGTGAAGTCTGTGCTTTGAAGTGGGAGGATATCGATACAAGCGAGGGTATTGTAAGTGTTCGGCACACCCTCTTGCGTACGTTGCACCGGCAGGGATGAGTCCGATGCAGCCCAATGGCGGAACAACCGTCATGGATATGAATCCCGTACAGCCGAGCTACGTTGCACCGGCAGGAATGAGCCCGATGCAGCCCAATGAAAAGCTCGGACTCATACTTGAAAAGGGCAATGTTGATTATGGCATTAA
>CAYUQN010000004.1:0-60258 GCA_964446815.1 uncultured Oscillospiraceae bacterium
GAATCTCTGGAGATCAAGACCATTCAGGGAGGTAAGTAATCATGTTAGATAAAGTAATTGCCGTTATCGATAAGAAGCTTGAACGCTTTGACCCCATTTGGCAGGCAGAGCACGGTGTCGGTGGCCAGAGAAAGCGTTATTACGACAAGACCGGCGTTGCCAAGTACCGTGAATGGAGAGGCGTTAAGGACACCCTTGTTGACTATTGTGCATGGCTCAAGAACCTTTCCGCAATGGTAATGATGGTAGCATCCGCACCTATTCCCATTCTCAAGGGCTTCTGGGAGTACCGTTGGATGGGTTCCTACCTCGGAACCTTTATGTTCATCGACCGTCTGTTCGAGGGCTACCGTGACAAGGAGCTCAAGGTCGCACATATGAATATGTATGCGATTGTTCAGAACCTCACCAAGCGTATCGCATATATCCTCTCCCATGACCGCCGCCTCGGTGCAAGCAAGGAAGAGAGCGAGAAGCTTGTTCCCATCGACGAAGTTCTCCCCGAACTCTTTATGACCGGTTTCCCCGAGCTGTACCCCGTACCTCTCCAGACTCTCCCCGAGTTCATAATCTGCGACATTGACCAGCACATCGAGCCTTATTATATCGATGTTGCCGAGTCTATAGGCCTTGCGGCAGACGTTTGCTCTCGCTGCTCCGCCGAGACCGGTGTTGCCATCGACGATGCATTCCCCCTCGTCGGCAAGGTTTTGGTAACCACCAATATGCCCTGCAACGCATCCGAGATGACCTCCATGTTCCAGCGTCGCCGTGTAGGTCTGCCTGACTACCAGGCAACCCTCGCCATGATCCACAATGAGCCTGCTGCATTGCCCTTCTCCCGCAAGATCCTTGAGGAGACCATTGAGTTCATCGAGGAGCATCACGGCATGAAGTTCAACTGGGATGCCTTCTTTGAGGCAGCCGAGCGTATGAACGAGCAGAATACCATAGAGCTTGAGAAGTGGGACTTCTTCAAGACTCCGCACTCACCCCTTGTCGGCATTGCCGAGACTCTGTATAAGCTGTACGAGTGGCAGTCCGTTAACGGTGCAGACCCCTACTTCAACAAGGTCGACCGCAAGGTCATCGACATTATGCGTAAGGCATATCAGGAGAAGTATCAGCCCTTCGGCGGCAGAACTCGCCACCGTGCATTCCTGTGGGGACCCTCTGCGGTTTACTACACCGACTTCCCGACCTGGACCCAGAACTGCTGGGGTATCAATATTGTCCTGAACATGGACTCCACCATGGGCTACAATATGATCGATACTTCCGACAAGGATAAGGCAATGGACGACCTCACCCGTCTGACCGAGAAGGCTACCATGCGTCATATGGCAGTCGGCGGTTGGGAGAACGTCAACTCCGTTTGGGAGTGGGCAAAGAGCTTCAATTGCGACATGGTACTGTTCAACGACAACGTCGCCTGCAAGGGCATGAACGGTGTCCACGCTCTCATGGAGGAGCAGGCAAGAGATCTCGGCTTCCACTTCATCTTCATTGAGCATGACCTTGAGGACAGCCGTACTATCTCCCGTCAGGATATGAGAAAGTGCGTAAACAACTATATGTCCGTTGTTCTCGGTGAGACACCTCTTGACCCCACCATCGTTGAGTTTGATGACTCTGCGGCATACTAATAGGAGGAAAAGTAATGAATTCTGTTCTTAAAATAGGCGGCAAGGTCGGCATGATAGCCCTGCTTGCATTTGTAGGCACCTTCGGCATCTATATGTTCAACCTTGAGAACAAGCTCATCTATTATGTAGTCCGTCCTCTGCTGAATAAGCATTATGACAGTCAGGTCCGCGACCGCAGAATAGTCTGATCTAAGTTTATTAAGTTTATAAAAAAGCTCCTGCACTTTTGTGCAGGAGCTTTTATTTTCAAATTACTTAACTATGGCGTTATTTCTTATCCAATCTGCCCACTGTATGTAATAATCGACACGGAAGTGGATACCGTCACCGGAGTACTCGTCGTTCAGCTTCCCTTCTTCATCGTCAAACACCGGATTGACATCGAGGTAGAAAACACTTTCACCGTCGCAGAACTCAAAAAGCAGCTCATTGAGACCGTTTATGTTTTCGTTATTAACGGTGGATGCAGCCGATGGGTGAGCACCGACATGAATGACGGCCTCAACGTAGATTATGGCATCGGGGCAATTCTCTTTGATAAGGTCAAGAAGCGCACTGTAGCTGTTCACGATCGAAGCCGGCCTTGTGAGATCGTCATTGATGCCGAGCATGATATATACCTTGCCAAAGCTTTTGGACTGAAGCAGGGTACGGAGGGTGACAGTGCCCAAGCCGTCGATATGAACCTTTTCAAAAGGCACACCGTATGCACTCATACCGACGGAGCAGAAATATGTTGCCTCGGGTATCGTACCGTAAAGCTGGATACCTACAGTCCTCGAATCACCGATAAAGAGCGCATCGTCAAAGTAACCGTCCGGTGCCGGACCGAAGCTCAGATCCTCGGGCTCATCCGATGGGGAGGGCGAGGGCATATCGCTTTGAGGCGGATCAAGACCATTGTCCGGTGCTTGTGACGGAGAGGCTGCTTCGTCACGGTAATCCCATATCGCAACTGCGAGAAGTGCGATAAATATGAACACCAAAGCGGTGATGATAATCTTCTTTACCATGCGTCGGCGTACCTCCAAAGGTGAAATATCAGTTCAATTTAATTGCAAGCTTAACGGGGTTGTGATCGGAGTTTTCAAATCCCAGATCAAGAGTTCCAACGGAAACGAGCTCCACATTAGGGGAGAGAATGAAACCGTCGATGACGTAATGCTGAGTGTTTTCGGTGTCATCGGGATCGTAAGGCTGATTGAGCAGACGACAGCTCGGAGTGTCGAGATCGTATGCCAAAGTCCAGCCCTCGGGGAGGATATCGTCCTCAATGATACCGGGCTGCCAAAGCTCGGGATGAGTATTGGGGTAGGCATCGAGACCGCCGGGGAAGATCTGATTGAAGTCACCGCCTGCGATGACATAGTTGCCCTTGGCATATTCCGCTTCGATGAACTCACGGAGCTGCTTAGTCTGGGCGATCTTGCCCTCACCGTCATCATATGCTTCGAGATGCAGATTTACAACTACGAGCATTTTGTCGGAATTGGCAATGGGAATATAATCGACCAGGAGGCAGCGTTTGAGATTAGCCGTGCTTACAGGCCAAGAGAAGGGGCAGGGGAGAGATATGCGCTCCGCGCTGGCAATATCGTAGATCGTTGTAGTCAAAAGACCGCTGTTGACCTTGCCGATAGGAGGCAGAGGATAGGGGACAAAGGGACAGGAGTAGTTGAGTGCGTAGGTAGTTGTGTACAGTCCGAGATAGTCACGCTCATCGATGTTATAGGTACGGGAGGAATCGGAATCTACCTCCTGAAGCATATAAATATCGGAGAGGTTTTCGTCGGAGTATAAAGTCTCATAAATGTTGAGCAGGTAGGCAGAGACCTGATCCCTGTCTGCTGCGGAGACCTCCTCACCGCCATCCATAAAGAAATCGGAGTATTGACCGAGACCGGCGTAACCGATGTTCCAGCTCATGACCTCGACCGTCTGACCGAGGACGGGGCTGAGGGACGAAAGCTCATCCTCATTTTCAACCTTAACTGCGGTGACGGGCTCGGGGTTAAATTCATTTACACTGAGATAGATGACAAAAGCAGCGACAAGCACAAGAATTATCGCCAATACTATCAAAGCAACTTTTAAAACTTTTTTAAACATGGTGCTATCACCTCGGTGAAATATGATACCATAAATAATTCTCATCTTCAAGCTACAACGCAAAAAAGCTCATAAACACTTGATATAAGTATGAAAATATCGTATACTCTGGAAGACTATTATGATTCGGATGTGTATAATGAACAAAGATAGCTTAAATGTGTTGGGCTGCTACATACTTTGGGGACTGCTTCCGGTGTTCTGGAAGCTGCTCTCGGGGGTCAACTCTGCATACGTTCTTGCCCAGCGTATAGTATTTTCATGCCTGTTTTGCATTGCCGTGATCCTCATAAAGAAAAACGGCGCTGCGATCGGCAGTATCCTGAGGGACAAAAAGCAAAGGCGACTGTACCTTGCCTGCGGACTGCTCATCTCCGTGAACTGGGGTGTGTATATCCTCACCGTTGCAATGGGCAGGATCCTCGAAGCGAGCCTTGCCTATTATATGAACCCTCTGTTTTCCATCGTCATCGGTGCGGCGGTGTTCAAGGAACACCTCAGCAAGATCCAATGGATATCGGTAGGTCTTGCCTTTGTCGGAGTGATGTACTCCGTTATCGTTTACGGAAGCATACCCTACCTTGCCATTGTCATCGGTTTGAGCTTTGCTCTGTACGGTGCCATTAAGAAGGGTAACAAAGCGGAAAGCGAAGTATCGATATGCATGGAAACCATGTCGGTACTTCCGCTTGCACTGATATTTATAGGATATGCACAGATATCGGGACTGACGACATTTTCCTCTCTGTCGGGAACGGAGATCATTCTGCTCATCGTAAGCGGAGCCGTGACCTCGATACCGCTGATGCTGTTTGCGAAAGGTATAAAGGGCACGAGTATAACTGTATCGGGCATACTTATGTATATTAACCCTACCTTGCAGCTGCTTCTCGGAGTGTTTGCGTATAACGAAAAGTTCACCACGGCGAACGCCATTACCTTTGCCTTTGTGTGGCTTGCTGTCATTCTGTTCGTTGCAGACAGTATAAGGGCTAAGAATAGGCTGCGATAAGTCGGAGCCTATTCTTAACAGACATTTAATAAATAGTGTGATATAATATCCGAAAAAGAAAGGAGTGATAGCTTTAATGGACGCTGATGGCAGTCCTGACCCTTATCGATGCAGTGTTAATATGTCTTTCGGTAAATGCAGGGGAGATCCTGTGCGATGACGCACGGAATTTTTGCCTGCGATTTTTCGCATTATTTTAGATTTTAAGGAGAATAATTACTTGAAAGATTCAATAGGAATACTGCTAATAATTCAGATCATATTAATATCCCTCAACGCAATATTCGCAAGTGCCGAGATCGCAGTGCTTTCTGTCAACGAGACCCGTATTTCGAAGCTTGCTCAGGACGGTAACAAAAAAGCAAAACGCTTGAATTCACTGATAAAGGAGCCGGCCGGCTTTTTATCCACGATCCAGATAGCGATAACGCTGTCCGGCTTTTTGGGAAGCGCATTTGCGGCAGAGGGCTTTTCCGAGCCCTTGGTAAATTTGGCAGTGGGCATAGGCGTTGACCTGCCAATATCGACCTTGGAAACCGTGTCGGTCATCATAATAACCCTCATTCTGTCATACTTCACACTTGTGTTCGGTGAGCTTGTCCCCAAACGAATAGCGATGAAAAAATCGGAATCTCTTGCAATGGGCATATCGGGTATGCTGTCGGGCATATCTGTTGTGTTTAAGCCCATTGTATGGCTGCTTTCCGTATCGACAAATGCGGTGCTTCGTATCATCGGCATCGACCCCAACGAGGATGAAGAACAGGTCGGTGAGGAGGAGATACGCATGATGGTCGAGGTCGGAGGCGAAAAGGGAACGATAGACAAGGATGAGCAGGAGTTCATCCAAAACGTTTTCGAATTCGACGACATAAGTGCCGGAGACATCGCAACTCACAGAGTGAATGTCAATGCCCTGTATCTGAGCGATGACGAAAAAGCATGGGACAAGACGATCCACGACAAGAGGCATACATACTTCCCCGTGTGCGGGGACAGTGCAGACCACGTGGTAGGTGTTTTGAACGCCAAGGACTATTACAGACTTGACGATACAAGCCGTGAGAGCGTTATGAAAAACGCCGTAAGCGAGGCATATTTCGTGCCTGAGAGCGTGAAAGCCGATGTCCTGTTTCGCAATATGAAGAAGCTGAAAAAGCCCATTGCGATAGCCGTTGACGAGTACGGCGGCATGAGCGGCATAGTGACCTTAAAGGACTTGGTCGAAGAGCTTGTCGGAGACTTGGAATAAGAAAAAGCTGTGGATTACCACAGCTTTTTTATTGCTCCTTAGACCCTTTGACGGAGCACTGCATACCGGTGTTGTCTATCGTGTAATCGCCCTGAAGCAGTATCTCCGATACGGGCACTATCGTGTAGCCGTCGGATATCAGTGCTTCGATTATCGTAGGCAGGGCCTCGGGAGTGTGCTCCGCTGCATTGTGGAACAAAACGATACTGCCGGACTTCACATTTTTAAGTACCCTGTCTGCTATATCCTCGGCGCTCAGCCCCTTCCAGTCGAGACTGTCAACATCCCACTGTATCGCCTTCATCCCCATGGAGTTCACCGTAGATATAACGCTGTCGTTGTACTCACCGTAGGGACAGCGAAACAGCGTAGGTCTAACACCGGTTACAGCCTCGATCTTGTCATTTGAGCTGTTTATGTTGCTTTTGATCTGCTCGGTGTCGAGACTTGCAAAATGAGCGTGATCATCGGAATGGCTCATGACCTCATTCCCTGCATCGTGCAGTGCCTTGACGGAATCGGGGTACTTATCTACCCATGAACCCACAACGAAGAAGGTAGCGTTTATCTTGTATTTGGCGAGAATATCTATAAGTGCTTGCGTGTCCTCATTGCCCCAAGCGGCATCAAAGGACAATGCTACGACCTTATCCTGACGTTCCACACAATAGATGGGAAGCTCTCTGTCGGAAGCGGAGACACCGACGACCGCAGGACTGTTCACCGCCCAAAATATAAGTGCCACGAGAAGCACGAGGGCGATGCCCGATACCAGTGCCCTACGGGACTTTATCTTTTTCATAATGCCTTTCATATTATCCCTCCGATATAGAATTAAATTTACAATTACGGAAGTAAGCCGTTAGCTAATCCTATTCCGAAAACAGCGTGATAATACCGCATCATTTCCGTTCGTTGACATCGGAGGCAAAAAGCATTATATTATAAGTATATATAGAATAAAGCGAGGCAAAGCCATGTTATTTGTAAGCAGTGCAGCGGTTACGGATATAGGCAAGCACAGGAATAAAAACGAGGACAACTTTTACCTATGCGGTAAGATGAAAGAACAGGACGAGCTCCATTACGCCTGTAAGGACGATGAACCGCATATGAGCTATCTCTTTGCCGTGTGTGACGGAATGGGTGGTGAGCTCTGCGGCGATACCGCATCGGAGATAGCGGTGGAAACTCTGTCGACATATTCGGAAAGCTTTGACCTTATGGCGGAGGAATATTTTGAAGCCGCAAATGACCGCATATGCAAGGAGATCCGCAAGCTCGGCGGCAGGATGGGAACCACTTTTGCAGGGCTTTGGATAAGAGACGGCTTGGCAAGGGCATATAATATCGGTGACAGCAGGGTGTATATGCTAAGAGACGGAAAGCTGCTTCAGCTAAGTCAAGACCATACACAGGCGGAGCTCATGTATAAGCAAGGTCTCATCAGCAAGGAGGAGGTAAGAAATCATCCCTTCCGCAACAGACTGACCCAACACATAGGCATATTCCCACAGGAAAGGGAGCTTGAACCCCATGCCGTAATAAACATTCCCTTAAAAGACGGCGACCGATTCATTCTGTGCAGTGACGGACTTACGGATATGCTGTCGGATGATGAGATAAGAAGACTCACCCTAAGCGGAGAGACTGCATCGGCTATCTCCGGCTCACTTATGCGTACAGCTTTGGAAAACGGAGGCATAGATAACATAACGGTCATTTCCGTATGCGTAAATAAAGCAGGGGAGGACGAAGAAGAATTATTCAACTTCATGAAAGACTTTTCGGAATTGAAATAAAAAAGAGGACACTGACAAGTGTCCTCTTTTTTGTGTTATCAATGCTTTCCGTGATCGGGATAATGAACGTGCAGCAGCTCATGAACTCTCTTTCCGAGTAGCTCATATACCTCGTCGAGAGCCGGATTGAGCTCGGAGGAACGAAGTATACATTCCTCATCGGCGGCAAACAATCCGTCGTTGCGTTCGGCTTTTCTTGCGTTGCAGGCAGGGGGCTGACCGCCACCGCCGATACAACCGTTGGGACAAGCCATGACCTCAACGAAGTGGAAGGACTCCTCACCGCTTTCGATCTTCTCAATGAGCTTGTCGGCATTGGCAAGACCGTTGACGACTGCGATACGCAGCGTAACATCACCTGCCGTGACCTCAAAGGTCTTTATACCCTCAAGACCTCTTACGCCACATTCCGCAACAGCAGCCATGGTAGCAGTGGATTTATCCTCAAGAACTCTGCGAATGACAGCCTCGGTAACGCCACCGGTAACACCGAAGATAACGCCGGCACCTGTGTAGGGAGCAAAGGGAGAGTCGGGCTTCATATCGGGCAGATTTGCGAAATCGATACCTGCCTCCTTGATCATGCGAACAAGCTCCTGAGTGGTGAGAACGAGATCGATGAGCCTTTCGCCATCTTTAACGAGCTCGGGACGGGCGGCCTCGGCCTTCTTTGCGGTACAGGGCATGATGGCAACGGAGAAAACATCCTCATCGCTGTAATACTGACGTATCAGAGCACCGAACATTTCCATGGGTGATCCGCAGGTTGAGACCTGAGGCATGAGATGGGGGTGCTTATTTTCAACGTGCTTTATCCAAGCAGGGCAGCAGGAGGTAAACAGAGGAAGCTTTTCGCCCTTTTCGAGCTTGTTTAAGAATTCTGCTGATTCCTCCATAATGGTGAGGTCTGCCGTAAGCGAGGTATCAAAAACATAATCGACGCCCAAACGCTTGAGAGCGGAGACGATCTTGCCCATCACGGGAATGTAAGCCGGTATACCGAACTCCTCACCGATACCTACACGAACAGCCGGAGCGACCTGGACTGCGACCTTTCTTCCGGTCTCGTGTATCGCCTTCCACATGGAAGAAACCTCGTTTCTGACCGTGAGTGCTCCGGTGGGGCAGACTGCCGCACATTGACCGCAGCCTACGCAATCGGTCTCCGACAGTCCCTTACCGAAGCCGCAGGAGATAAAGGTCTCACTGCCGCGGTTTGCAAAGTCTATAGCACCGATGTTCTGGATCTCCTTGCACATTCTCACGCACTTACCGCAAAGGATGCACTTGGAGGGATCACGGATTATAGAGGGGGAGGAGAGATCGATGGGCTCCTTGCAGTATTCGACGTTGAAGCGAGGCTCCTTAACGCCGTAGCGGAGGCAGTACTCCTGAAGCTTGCACTTACCGGATTTATCGCAGGAGGTGCAGTCGGAGCGATGATTTGCAAGGAGAAGCTCAAGTATCATCTGACGGTGCTTTCTGAGCCTTGAGGTGTTGGTGCGGATGCTCATACCGTCCTTGGGGATCATCGTACAGGCAGCTTCGATACCGCCACGCTCGTTTTCAACAACGCAAAGGCGGCAACCGCCGTAGATAGAGAGGTTTTCGCAATAGCAGAGGTTGGGAATGTCGAAATGATTCTGCTGTGCCACCTCAAGAACATTTCGGGCTTTGTCAAATTCACATTCGATGCCGTCGATAAACATAGTCTTCATGGCTTAAACCTCCTTTATCGCATTCTTGGGACAGCCGTTTTTACACTCACGGCACATGATGCACTTGGTATTGTCAATGGTGTGCGGCTTTCTGAGCTCACCGCTGATCGCACCGACGGGGCAGTTACGGGCACACTTGGTACAGCCGATGCACTTCTCGGGATCGATCCACATACTGCACAGCGAACGACAGGCACCTGCCGGACATTTCTTATCGACTATATGAGCGACATATTCGTCTTTAAAATATTTCAAGGTACTCAGAACAGGATTCGTTGCGGTTTTGCCCAGTCCGCAGAGGGAGCAGCTCTTTACAACGCTTGCAAGCTCCTGAAGCATATCAAGATCCTCAAGAGTTCCGTTGCCGTGAGTAATACGCTCGAGTATGGCTTGGATCTTGGGAACACCCTCACGACAGGGAGCACATTTACCGCAGGATTCCTTCTTGGTGAAATTCATGAAGAAGCGTGCTATCTCGACCATACAGGTGTCATCACCCATGACGACGAGTCCGCCGGAGCCGATGATCGCACCGATACGCTTGGTAGATTCAAAGTCAAGGGGAAGATCAAGGTGCTCCTTCGTGAGACAGCCACCGGAGGGACCGCCTATCTGCACCGCCTTGAACTCGCCGTTTTTAACACCGCCGCCGATGTCAAATACGATCTCTCTGAGAGTGGTGCCCATGGGAACTTCGATAAGACCGGTGTTTTTAATGTTACCGGTGAGGGCGAATGCCTTGGTACCGGTGCTTGCCTCCGTGCCTATACCGCGATACCACTCGGCACCCTTTTCGATGATGGGCGGAACGTTTGCAAAGGTCTCAACGTTGTTAAGAGAGGTAGGAGCATCGAAAAGACCCTGATCGACGCTTCTGGGAGGCTTAGTCCTCGGCATACCTCTTTCGCCCTCGATGGAGGCGGTGAGAGCGGAGCCCTCGCCGCAAACGAATGCACCTGCACCCTTATTGATATGGAGCCTGAAATTCTTACCCGAACCGAGTATATTGTCACCGAGAATACCGTGAGCCTCATCATCGGCAATGGCAAGCTTCAGACGTTCGACCGCAAGAGGATATTCGGCACGGACATATATATAGCCCTCCTCGGCACCTGTTGCGATACCTGCGATTATCATACCCTCGATCATACGGTGGGGGTCGCCCTCCATGATGGAGCGATCCATAAATGCACCGGGGTCGCCCTCGTCGCCGTTACAGACTATGTACTTAACGGGAGCCTCCTTATGTGCTGCGACCTGAGCCCACTTCTTACCGGTGGGGAAGCCTGCACCGCCTCTGCCTCTGAGACCGGAGTCGGAAACCTCTGCGATTATCTCATCGGGACTCATATCAAAGAGAGCCTTTTCGAGAGCGGAGTATCCGCCGACTGCGATATACTCCTCAACGCTTTCGGCGTTTATGTGACCGCAATGCTCAAGAGCAATACGGGTCTGCTGCTTATAGAAGGGGATATCCTCCTGACGGACATAGGAGGTACCGTCATCATGATAAACAAGACGGTCGATGATCTCATCGTTCAAAATGGTTTTCTCGATGATCTCCTCACAGTCGTCAACGGTGACCTTGATGTAGAGAAGTCCCATCGGCTCGATACGCATAAGCGGACCCATCTGGCAGAAGCCGTGACAGCCGCTACGCTTTAAGCCGACCGACTCATCATGAGACTCATGCTGCAAAACAACGTCAACACGAAGACCACGCTGCTCCATGAGCTCTTTCATTTTTGCGTAAACGTTCAGCGAACCACCGGCTACACAACCGGAGCCGCCGCAAATAACGACCTGCTTATACTGGCAGTCAAGAGCCTTTTTGTACTCACTGCGGCAGGCGATAAGCTGTTCTCTGCTTTCGATCCTCATGATTTTTCCGCCTCCCTCAATTCCTTAATAAGTGCATGGACCTTTTCGGGGGTCATTGAAGCATGGACAACATCGTTGACCGTGCAAACGGGAGCAAGACCGCAGGCACCGAGACAGGAAACACGCTCAATGGTAAACAGTCCGTCGGCGGACATATGCTCCTCCGGCTTCATACCGGTAGCCTCGTAAAGAGCGGCTTGGATATCATCCGACTTACGAACGTGACAGGCGGTACCGTTGCAGCATTTGATAACGTACTTACCCTTTTCGTTCATGGAAAAGTTTTCATAGAAGGTAGCCACACCGTAGAGATGAGCTTCACTTACGCCGAGCTTGTCGGCAATGTAGATCAGAGTCTCCTTGGGAAGGAAGGAGTATTCCCCCTGAATATCCTGCAATATCGCTATTGCATTCGTCTTGTCGTATCCGTGTTTTTCGAGTACGGAGTCGACAAAACCGTAGTCAACAGTAACCATTCGCTTCATCCTTTCATAAAAAATATTTTAACGCTTTACACTTTAACTGTATAAATTAAATCACTAAATTCTTTCCGTGTAAAGAAAAGTTATTTTTTTGTTAATTCCGAACGGTGACGAATCGGCGTTGCTTGTCCTCAATATAACGAACATTGTTAAAGCTTTATCCGCAAATGACGGAATAATGCCCAAATCACGTCAAAATCACGGTACATTGCCGCGATTATGAATGAAATACTTACAAAAAACATCGAAATTGCTTTACATTGACAAAATGCAGATTTGCACATTTTCTATTGACTTTTTGAGCGTAATGCGTAAACTATAGACAACAACTGTCTCACATGAGACAAAAACAGAGGTGGGCAAATTGCGGATATCAAAAGCGGATATAGATACCCTTCTTTCAACGGGACTGTTTCGATCGACTGCAAGCTCACTTGTCCAAAGGATAAGCTCATCGGAGGATTGCGAGGAGCTGCACTTCAAAAAGGGCGATACGGTGTATGACAGGCACAGCTTCAGAAGAAGCCTTGGGATAATACTTGAGGGCAGCATAAGGGTCACAAAGGAGAACGCCGACTCAAAGCTCATGCTTATGAGCACGCTCTATAAGGGTTCGATATTCGGAGCGGCGGCACTGTTCAATGAAGCAGAGGAGTACGCAACGACACTGACGGCATTGGAGCCTTGCAGGATAGCCTTTTTCCCTCAAAGGCTTATAGAGCGAACCATACAACGTGAACCGGAGATCGCACAGAATTATATTCGCTATCTATCTGAGAGAATACTGTTTTTAAATAGGAAGATATATTTTTTGACAGCAGGATCTGCGGAACAGCGACTTGCGGCATTTGCCTCGGAGAATCTATCGGCGGAAAAAGCGGTCACCTTGCCGATGTCGATGACGGAGCTTGCGACGGCACTTAACATATCGAGAGCATCGCTCTACAGGGCACTTGACCTTTTGACGCAAAGCGGTGCGATAATCAAGGAAGGCAAGAAGCTCAAAATAGGTGACATCGCCGTTTTGAGAAGATATACAACTCAGCAAAAAATGGAGGATCTATCATGAGCAGAAGAGTAATTTCCATTGTTTTGGTGCTTTGCATGGTGCTGTGCTTTATGTCAGGCTGTGACGTAGCGGATGAGCCCAACACCGAGCCCACCGAGAGCGTTACCGTCAGAGTCGGTGCAATGAACGGCCCCACCGCCATGGGCATGGTAAAGCTTATGAGCGACAGCGAAAGCGGCAATACCGAAAACAAATATGAATTCAGCCTCGAAACAGGAGCCGACGTTTTTGTAGCGGCACTTGCAAAGGGTGAGATAGATATAGCTGCGGTACCGGCAAATCTGGCATCCGTCATATACAATAACACCGACGGCGGAGTACAGGTCATTGCTGTCAATACCCTCGGCGTCCTTTATATCGTCGAGAGAGGCAATTCGATAAACAGTGTTGCGGACTTAAAGGGCAAGACCGTATATGCAACCGGCGAGGGTGCGGCACCCGAATTCGGACTGCGTTATATTCTTTCCGAAAACGGCATCGATGCGGATAACGACCTCAGCATCCGCTGGTGTGCCGACACCACCGAGGCACTGTCCCTAATTGCAGCGGATGAAAACGCCGTAGCAATGCTTCCCCAGCCTTTTGTAACAGCGGCACAGAGCAAGGTAACGGGACTCAGAGTTGCACTCGATCTCAACAAAGAGTGGGACGCACTCGATAACGGCTCATCCATGGTCACGGGAGTTTTGGCAGTCCGCAGCGAATTTGCACAGCAACACCCCGATGAGCTTGGGAAGTTCCTTGAGGAATACAAGGCATCAGTCGATTACGTACTTGCCAATAACGAGGAAGCGGCTGCACTTGTAGGCGGCTATGAGATAGTTGCGGAGCCCATTGCACTGATGGCACTTCCGTATTGCAACATCACCTGCCTCAGCGGAGAAGCCATGAAGACCGCACTTGAGGGCTACCTCAAGGTGCTCTTTGGCATGAAGCCGGCTGCTATCGGCGGTGAGCTGCCTGCCGACGATTTCTACTATGGAGCATGATAAAGCCAAGCTGCAAAGCATAATAGGCAAAGGCCTTGCCGTGCTGTTTGCACTTCTTGTTTGGCAGATCGCAGCAATGGCGGTCGACCTCAAGATAGTGCTCGTGACCCCGATAGAGGTCATAGAACGCATGGGGACTATATGGCAGGAGGAGGGATTTTTCGATTCCCTGTGGTTTTCCTTTTGCCATATAGCGGCAGGCTTCTTCATTGCACTTGCCCTCGGCATTGCTGCGGCGGTGCTTGCGGCAAAGCATAAATGGGTGGAGACCTTGCTTTGGCCGTTCATGGTAACGGTCAAGACGGTTCCGGTCGCCTCCTTTGTCGTCATCTGCCTTATATGGCTCAAGACCGAGAGCCTTTCGGTGTTCATATCCTTTCTCATCGTCCTGCCTGTGATCTACGGCAATATACTCGAGGGTCTGAAAAGTGAGGACAGGGGAATGCTCGAGCTTGCTAAGGTCTACCGCCTGTCACCGATCAAAAGAACGGCATATGTTCATCTGCCTCAGCTAAAGCCCTTTGTCACCTCCGCTTGCTCGACCTCACTCGGCATGGCATGGAAAGCAGGCGTTGCCGCTGAGATCATAGGTACGCCGCCGGGCTCGGTTGGTAAGCAGCTTTATTACGCCAAGATCTACCTTGATACCGATGACCTTCTGTGCTGGACACTTGTTATCGTGATCGTAAGCGTGCTGTTTGAAAAGCTTTTCATGCTGCTTTTAAACAAGGCATACAAGAGATTGGAGCGTTAAAATGGAGCTGAAAAACATATATAAGAGCTACGGCGACAATGCTGTGCTTGAGAATATATCCCTCGACATAGAGGACGGAAGACGAATTTTGATATCCGGCCCCTCCGGCAGAGGCAAAACAACACTGCTTCGCATCATGATGGGACTCGAAAAGCCCGACAGCGGCACTGTATTAAAGCGTCCGAAAAGCATTTCGGCTGTCTTTCAGGAGGATAGATTGCCGCTTGAGTTTTCGGCGTATAACAGCGTGAGCTATGTACTCCCCAAAAGTGTTGACAGGGAAAGGATAACGCAAAGCTTTGCGGCACTCGGATTAATGGGAGAGGAGCAAAAGCCGGTATCCGAGCTCTCCGGCGGTATGCGTCGCAGGGTGGCACTTATCCGTGCGATGCTCTATCCATCAAAAGCGGTATTCCTCGATGAGCCCTTTACGGGGCTTGACCCCGATACCAAGAGGTCTGCGATCCGCTACATCTGCGATAACGCAATGGACAGAACGATAATCGCAGTAAGCCATGCCGCGGAGGATGCAGAGCTGTTAAACGCAATCGAAATAAGGATATGAAAAAAGCAGTTGGGAAAACCCCAACTGCTTTTGGTTTTAATGGAGATATCAGGCTATGCCCTTGTAGCTTTCACAGAAACGAGCTATGATAGCGGCCATATGACCTCTTGTAGCCGTATTGTTAGGACGGAAGGTTCCGTTGTCGTAGCCGTTTACGATGCCGTTTTCGGATGCCCAGAGGACCGCATCACGGTAGGGAGTGGCAATGGAGGCGGTGTCGGTAAACTCAAGAGTGCCGATAACATCGGGCTCACCCTCATAGCGATAGAGCATGGTGACTATCTGAGCACGGTTGATGATGTCCTTGGGAGCAAAGAGCGTATCGGTGTAGCCCTTGATAACACCTTCGTTGTAGCCCCAAACTATTGCATCGTATGCCCAGTAATGCTCATCGACATCGATAAAGGGCTCACTGAGACCCTCAACGGAGGGAGAGCCGGCCATACGGTAGAGCACCACAACGAACATTGCCCTTGTCATACCGACATCGGGCTCAAAGGTTATTGCGGTGACACCCTGCATAAGACCGTGCTGCCAAACATATTCGACCTCATCTCTGCACCACATATCCTCGGGCACATCGATAAAGGGGAAGTCAACGAACATTCCGCAGTTCTTGCACTGAATACCTACAAAATCGTGACCTGTAGCAGACTTGAATACCTCATTTGCATTGGTCTGAACGGTGTGCTCGGCATCGAGGAAAAGCTTGTGACATACGGTACATTCATAGTAGGCAATGTTACCGTCGGTGGTGCAATCACCGACAACCTCGGGATGATAAATGAGAATGGGGTGAGTGCAATCACTAAGAGAGGTTACGGTAAGGGTAGCAGGATCGGTAACGTAAACGACCTTCTCGCTGAGATTGTAGATCATGCATACAAAGCTTCTGCCATTGTCACGCATTACGGTATCCTTGATAACAAGGGTATCGCTTGTGCTCAGAGCCTTGCTTGCGATCGCAGCGATAACACCGACGAGATCGAGACTGCCGCCGTTATTGCCGAAGTCGATATTCTCGATGGCTTCGGGCTCGACCCAAATGTAACTGTAGCTGATCCCTTGGAGCTGCTCCGTGAGGGAAAGCTTTACCTTTACGCTGAAGGTTGCATCCTGACCCTCGGTCACGGTGACGTTTTTAGGCCCTTCAACATCGAGATCGCCTGAAAACAGACCGGAGAGAAGTGCAAGAAGCTGCTCGGGATCGAGATTCTCGACAATACCGCCGAAGTCGATATCACCGCTTATGAGCCCTGCAATAAGAGCTGCAAGCTGCTCGGCATCGAGATTCTCCAGAATACCGGATATCGTCTCATTGTCACCGATAAGCTGCTTGAGTATCGCAACGAGCTGATCCGTATCAAGACCCGCAAGGAGACCTTCGAGATCGGCATCGCCGTTTATAAGTCCTGCAATAAGAGCCGCAAGCTGTGCCGCATCGAGATTCTCGATGATAGCGGAAACTACCTCGTTATCACCGACAAGCTGCTTGAAAATAGCTGCAAGCTGAGCCGTATCGAGATTTGCGAGTATGCCCTCAATGTCAACACCGCCTCCTGCGAGTGCGGTAATGAGAGCAACGACCTGATCCACGTCAAGACCTTCGATAATGCTTCCCCAATCCGACTCACCGGTCGTAGCATCATCGGCAAAAGCGTATGCGGGGATCAATGTAAAGACAAGCATAAATGCCATTAGCAAGGAAACGATTCTTCTTTTCATAGTGTACCTCCTATCGTGGTATCCCCAACCAATGTGTACATAGTAATAATACAAAAAATCCCTTGATTTTGCAAGTGGAATCAAGGGATTAAAAAAATACGTCAAATTAAACAGTTGATAAAGCTATATTATGTGCACTTTTTCCCGCACTTCTGCACAAAGCCGATGACCTGACCGGATATGATGACCGTGAGCAGGGAATAGATGAGGCGACCCAAGGGGATATAGGTAAGGGAAAGAGCGAGAACAATGAGGTCGCTTATGAGATATACCCATTGTATGGCGATACCGGACTTCTCCGAGATGCTCAGAGCAAGGGCATCGTCACCGGTAGGAGCGGCACCGACGCGAACACTCAGTCCCACACCGATACCGACAAAGAGAGCACCGACAACGGATGCAAGAAGCGGCAAATCCGCTATCCCCGGAAAAAGCGGAGGGAAGATCTCACATATGGCATAGAACAGGGAAAAGCCCAGTCCTGCGACCACCGAGTAGACGGCGAATTCCTTGCCCAGTACCTTGAAGCCGCCGATGTAGCAAAGGGCATTCAAAATAAAGCCCGACACCGAGGGTGAGAGATTGAGCCAATTGTGCAAAAGAAGCGTAATGCCGAGTATTCCACCCTCCGTTACACCCGAAAAAGAGTGGATGTTGTACAGTCCGAAAGCAAGAATGGCACTGCCCAAGAGACAGCTCAGGCAGGAACCGAGCTTGATATTTTTAAAAAGATCCTTCATTTTTACCTTCCGTAAAGCTTTGTGTATTTGCGAATTTTCTCCGAAAGCTCGGAGGTCAGACTACCCTCGGACAGCCTCCAGCACCAGTTACCGCCGACGGTACCGGGAACATTGGTGCGGTCATCGCGCCGTAGCCAGTCCTGCATTTGAGCGACAAACAGCCGTGACACCGAGGAAAGACCCGCTCTCATAACGGCAGTGTGCAGCTCATCGGAGCCGAGATAGCGTGAAGCAAAGTCAAGCGTAGACTTATCCTCTGTTTTAAGCCAAAGAGAGAGCGGAGCATTATCGTGCGTACCTGTGTAGCACACTGCATTTTCACGGTGACGATGCGGCAGATAGGCACTTCCGCCGTCGGGCGAAAAGGCAAATTCGAGAACCTCCATACCGGGGAGACCCGAATCACGAAGCAGAGCGTTAACTTCGGGAGTTATCGTACCGAGATCCTCCGCAATAAAATCCGTAGCATTGAACCATGAGGTCAAAACGCCGACAAGCTCCATCCCGGGAGCCTTTACCCATTTGCCGTTAACTGCGGTTTTTGCAGTGCTCGGGACAGCCCAAAAGCTTTCAAAAGCACGGAAATGGTCTATGCGTATGACATCGAAAAGCTTGGAAGCTGCACCGATGCGACGTATCCACCAACCGTAGCCGTCCCTTTTCATTGCCTCAAAATCGTATAGCGGATTGCCCCAAAGCTGTCCTTCCTCCGAAAAACAGTCGGGCGGAACACCGGATACCTCGGTGGGGTAGCCCTTTTCGTCAAGCAGAAACCATTGCGGCTCAGCCCATACATCAACGGAATCCACCGAAACATAAATGGGTAGATCGCCGATAAGCCTTATACCCTTGGAGTGGGCGTATTCCGAAAGTCTGTTCCATTGACGGAAAAAGATATATTGCAGATATTTATAAAAACCGACATCCTCCGAAAGAGCGAAGCTCATACGCTCTAAGGCACTCGATCTCCTGAGTCTTATGTCCTCATCCCAATCGGTGAGCGGAGCATGACCGAAGTGCTCCCACAAAGCCATGAACAGAGCGTAATCGCAAAGCCAAGGATTCTCCGCCTCAAACCGAGACATATCAACGTCATCACGCGAGTAAGCGAGTCTTAGAAGACGGATATGATCGCACTCCACCTTGTCATAGCTAACGGGACTGCCGTCGCATGGAGCTTTGGCAGAGCAAAGCTCATCCTCCGTCAAAAGACCGAGGTCAAGAAGCTCCTCAAGATCTATAAACAGGGGATTACCGGCAAAGGAGGAGAGGCTTTGGTAGGGAGAAGCTCCTTCTCCTATATGTCCCATGGGGAGAAGCTGCCAGTAGCCTTGAGCCGAAGCCCGGAGAAAATCTATAAATTCATATGCGGCATTGCCCATATCGCCAATGCCATATGGGGAGGGTAAAGAAAACAGCGGCATAAGAATACCGCTGCTGCGTTTTATGCTCATACTATCACCAAAAAGATTATAGCATATATAAACTTAAAAACAAGCCCTGAGTTTTTCAAAGCACCGATAGGCGATATAACCCACAGCACCGCCTACGGTGTTTGTGATAAGATCGGTTATATCGGAAGTTCGTGATACACTGATAAGCGGCTGGAAAAGCTCGATACACAGGCTCAGCATTGCCGTAGACAGGATACACATTATGAAGCTACAGCTTTTACACGCAGCATTGCGACACATTGGAAGCAGAACGCCGAAGGGAACTGTCATGATGACATTCAGTGTGATCTGCCTTTCATAGTCACCGTAGCCCATTATGACATCACGAAACGGTGTCATATTCATAGGCACATAGCTGTGCTCAAAGCAATAGGGGAGAGATGCCAGGATCGGCATAAGCGTGAAGTACAAAACACCGCCCAAGTAAACGTACATCACGGTGTTTAGCGTAAAGGAGGATCTTGACCCAAACCTGCCAATACTGATACATATTAAGTATATAATGGCAAGCAGGGCAAGATCCACTGCAATAGGACTCAAATTCTTACTTAGCCCAGTTTGTAATATCCTCATCGCTTACGCTTCTGCGAAGCAGTAAGCCGGAACGGATATCGCCACCACAGCTCTTTCTGAGGTTTTCCTCCGTATCACCAAGCTCGCTGCCACCGGAGGTCGCAAAGGGATAGATGACCTTACCGGAAAGCTCAATGGAGTCGAGGAAGCTCTCGATGATCCTCGGAGCGGTGTACCACCAAATGGGGAAGCCGAGGAATATGCGATCAAAGGAATCAATGCTCTCGGGCAAAGAGACGATCTCGGGACGGCAGGAGGGATCCTTCATCTCAAGAGTGGTACGACTTTTAGAATCGGTCCAGTCAAGATCGGGAGTCTCATAGGGAACTTTGGGGACGAGCTCAAAGGTCTCTGCACCGATCAGAGCGGAAAGACGTTCGGCAGCGGCTTTGGTAGTTCCGCCGACGGAAAAATAAACGATAATATCTTTGGACATAGGATTACCTCCGTTATTAAGTATACTTTTATAATATGCCGATAATAAAAAAGGTCAAGCACATTTTGTAAATTATATCCTCGACTTCCTACCGAGCCTCAGCCCCTTTGCCGATGGATGAGATCGCAGCGGTGGCAGAGGCCTTGCGATGACGAGGGTGGAATTCTTGTATGTAAAAAGCTCCGCATATGTGACGGGCCACGGCGATAACGAGCTGCTTTCCAGTGCGGTGTCTATCGCAGCTTTAAGTGCAGAGCCGTTGACCTCCGAAGCCTCGATCATCAGTGCGACTGCGTTATTTGCAACCGTGTTTTGCAAGACGGTTTACCTCCCTTTATCTGTTAATTATACAAAACCGAATCGAAAGAATTACAAACCCAAAAAGCTTTGATTAACAATCGGTTACAAAAATGATTTTAGCAAAAATTTTTTAAGTTTTCTATTCAAAAAATATGGAAATATAACATTTAGGGTGGTATACTAAATGGGCATTATGTAAAGTTTTTATGTAAATCAATTATTATCGCAAGAGGCATAATATGAGCTTTGAGGATCTGAGCGAAAAGCGTATAGACGGCGAGCTGAAATACAAGGGCGTCATTGTCGATGTCATGCTTGACAGGGCAGAGCTTTGTGACGGAAGCGTAGTCAGCAGGGAGGTAGTTCGTCACCCGGGAGGAGTCACCGTTTTACCCGTAGATGAGAACGGATACTGCTACTGCGTACGCCAGTTTCGCTACCCCATGGGCAAGCTTATGCTTGAAGCACCTGCCGGAAAGCTTGAAAAAGGCGAAGATCCCCTTGAATGTGCCGTCAGGGAGCTTAGTGAGGAAACGGGCTTTACCGCCGATAAGCTGACATATCTCGGTGCCTGCTGCACCTCTCCCGGCTTTTCGACCGAGGTTTTGCACATTTATCTTGCGACAGGGCTTCACTCGGGGGACAGTCACCCCGATGAAGGCGAGTTTTTAAGTCTCGAAAAGCATCATATCGATGAGCTTTTTAAGCTTGTCATGAATGGTGAGATCGATGACGGTAAAACTATAATTGCCGTACTCAAGGCAAGAGAGATACTAAATCTTGTATAAAAGTTACGTATTGTTTACAATTTTACCTTGCTATTACCATTCCCCTATGCTATAATACAAAGCCGATGCTCGAAAGAGCATCAACGAAAGGTGTAACATATGGAAAAGTACGTTATTAAAGGCGGCAGACCTTTAAAGGGCGAAGTCGAAATAAGCGGAGCCAAAAACGCAGCAGTTGCTATAATACCGGCAGCACTTATGGTAGACGGAGTTTGCCGCATTGAAAATATACCGCAGATCAGCGATACGGATATGCTGCTCACCATTTTGTCTCAGCTTGGAGCAAAGGTGAAGCTCATTAACCGTACAACCATTGAGATCGACAGTCGCAACGTCAAATTCTGTGACGCACCCTTTGATCTCATGCGTAAGATCAGAGCGTCGTACTATCTTATCGGTGCCATGCTCAGCCGCTTCGGTCACGCCAAAACGACTATGCCCGGTGGCTGCAATTTCGGCGTTCGCCCCATTGACCAGCATATAAAGGGCATGATGGCACTCGGAGCTGATATAGAGGTAAAGAGCGGCTTTGTATTTGCCGATGCCCCCGAGGGCGGTTTAAAAGGAGCAAAGATATATCTCGATAAGGTATCCGTCGGCGCAACGATGAATATCATCCTTGCGGCGACCACCGCATCGGGACGTACCGTGATAGAGAATGCTGCAAGAGAGCCGCATATAGTCGACCTTGCAAACTTCCTCAACTCCATGGGTGCCGATATCAGAGGAGCAGGCACCGATACCGTTAAGATAAACGGTGTTGACAAGCTCCGTGGCGGAAGTTATTCCATCATCCCGGACCAGATCGAAGCCGGTACCTATATGGTAGCCGCTGCTGCGACCGAGGGCGAGGTGCTTATAAAGAACATTATCCCCAAGCATATGGAGTGCATCAGCGCAAAGCTCCGTGAGACCGGAACGATAGTTCAGGAGTATGAGGATTCCATACTCGTAAAGGGCAACGGTCTGCTTCGTAAGGCAAATATCAAAACTCTCCCGTACCCCGGCTTCCCGACCGATATGCAGCCTCAGATGGGAACGCTGCTTTGTCTTGCACAGGGCACCTCCGTCATCACCGAGGGTATTTACGATAACCGTTTCAAGTATGTCAACGAGCTCAGAAAGATGGGAGCAGACATTCAGGTGGACGGCAGGATAGCCATCATTGAAGGCGGTGCAAAGCTTACCGGAGCACCCGTTATGGCTTGCGACCTCAGAGCCGGAGCGGCAATGGTCATAGCAGGTCTTTGTGCCTCGGGCACTACCGAGATAGAGGATATCCATTATATAGAGCGTGGCTATGAAAACTTTGTGGGCAAGCTCAGAAGACTCGGAGCGGATATATCGATAGTCGAGTATCCCGATGAGCCTCAAATACACGAAAAGGTAATTTCAATAGGATAATTATGCGTATAGTAACTTTCGCCAGCGGATCAACGGGAAATTGCAGCTTAGTATCGGACGGTGGAGTGAATATACTTATAGATGCGGGGATATCCGCACGCAGGATGACAGAGGGTCTGTCAATGTGTGGGCTTACTCCGCAGGATGTTTGCGGAGTGCTCATAACACATGAGCACTCCGATCACATTTCCGGACTATCGGTGTTTACGAAAAAGTACGGAGTCAAGGTATATGCACCCTCAAGGCTGTGTGATATCCTGATGGATGTTCCCAAGCTCAATGCCGAATACGAGCCTGTTCCGATGTCAAGCGGTGTCAATATCGGCACACTCTCGGTATCGGCGTTTATAACACCTCACGATTCTCGATTCAGTTGCGGATACAGGATAGAGGGTAGCTCGACCCTTGCCTTTGCGACCGATACGGGACATATAAGCGATGAGCTTCTTTCGGGGCTTTCAGGCTCCGATATTGCTGTAATAGAGGCAAATCACGATATCGGTATGCTAAAAAACGGGCCGTACCCTTACATACTCAAACGCAGAGTCATGTCGGATAGGGGGCATTTATCGAACGATGACTGTGCCGTGCTTGCAAAGAAGCTGTCCGAAAGCGGAACAAGAAAGATAATACTCGGCCACCTCAGTCGTGAAAACAATACACCGACTGTAGCGTATGAGACTGTTTCTGCGGCACTTGAGGGCAAGAAGACAGAAATTTATGTTGCACCTGCCAATAAAGCACTTGAAGTTTCGGTAGAGGATAGAGTACAATGTTAAAAGTCAAACTGATATGTGTCGGTAAGCTCAAGGAAAAGTTTTATATCGATGCCGTTGCCGAATATTCGAGACGGTTGACACCGTATTGCAAATTCGAGATCACGGAGCTGAATGAGCAAAGACTGTCCGACGCACCGTCCCTAAAGGAGATAGATGCAGCCCTCGACAGGGAAGCGATCGAGATCGAGCGGAACATTCCCAAGGATGCATACGTCATTGCAATGTGCGTCGGTGCAAAGCAGCTTAAAAGCGAGGAATTTTCAAGGAAGCTGACGGAGATAGCGGTGTCCGGCAGGGGAGCGGTGTGCTTTCTGATCGGCGGCTCATACGGAATGAGCGAGGGCATAAAGAAGCGAGCCGATATGCGTTTGGGCATGAGTGAAATGACATTTCCTCATCACCTTGCGAGGGTCATGCTCACGGAGCAGATCTATCGCAGCTTTAAGATCTCGGAGGGTTCGAGATATCACAAATGACGGAGGGTTAAGATGCAGGACGGCGACATTAAGCTTTCATGGGGCAAGCGTTTGACCGGAGAGCTGTATAAGCGTTGGCCCAAGAACGAAAACGGAGAACCGGAGGAGCCCGTATTTTTGGCTCACTGTATGAGTCTTGATATGAGCGATGAAATGCTTGTCAATATGCTTGAGGCATATGGTATACCCTGCCTGAAGCAATATCCGAGTGACGGCGATTTCGGTAGACTCATAATCGGGATGAGCGGTCCCGGTACGGATATTTATGTACCGAGATCCATGTATGAAGATGCATTGAATTTGAGTGAAGGGAGTCCGGAATATGAAGAACTATAATTATAAGGAAGAGTATCAGAGATGGCTTGACAGCCCTGCTCTCGGTGAAAGCGAATGGGAGGAGCTCAACGCCATTGCTCAGGACGAAAAAGAGATCGAGAGCCGCTTTTTCGCTCCTCTTGAATTCGGTACGGCCGGACTCAGAGGTACTATGAAGGTCGGACTTCACCATATGAATATCCACGTTATCCGCCATGCCACTCAGGCGTTTGCCAATGTTATTTCCGCCGAGGGTGCCGAGGCAAAGGAAAAGGGCATCGCAATATGCTTTGACTGTCGCATGAACAGTGATGTGTTTGCAAAGGAGGCAGCCTGCGTTATGGCTGCAAACGGCATCCATGTACGCCTGTTTGATGCACTGCGTCCCACACCGGAGCTCAGCTTTGCAGTCAGATACTACGGTACCACCGCAGGACTCAACATTACCGCAAGCCACAATCCCAAGGAGTATAACGGCTATAAGGTCTATTGGTCAGACGGTGCCCAGCTTCCTCCGCATCATGCTGCCGCTATCGCCGCACAGATGGAAGCCATTGATATATTCGACGGCTTTGTAAGCTGCGACTATGACGAGGCAGTTGCCGACGGCAGGATAGAGCTTATCGGTGAGGATACCGATAAGGCATATCTCGAACGTGTACTGGCACAGGCAATAGATAAGGACGTTGTAAAGAAGGTCGCTGATAGCTTTAAGATAGTCTATACGCCTTTCCACGGAGCAGGCTATAAGCTTGTTCCCGAGACCCTGCACCGCCTCGGCATAACTCAGCTTTACCCCGTACCGGAGCAGATGGTGATTGACGGCTCCTTCCCTACTGTCGAGAGCCCCAACCCCGAGAACCCCGAGGGCTTCTACCTTGCCGTCGATCTTGCAAAGATGATCGGCAGCGATCTCATAATCGGTACCGACCCCGACTCCGACCGCATCGGTGTCATGGTTCGTGACGGTGAGGGCTATACCGGCATAACCGGAAATCAGCTCGGTGTACTGCTTCTTGACTATGTGATAAACGCAAAGAAGAGAACAGGCACCATGCCCGAGAATCCCGGTGCCGTAAAGAGCATAGTTACCACCGAGATGGCAAAGGTCGTAGCCGAGACCAACGGTGTCCATTTCGAAGATACCTTCACCGGCTTTAAGTTTATGGCGGAGCGTGTCAATGAGTGGGAAAAGGCGGGCAGCTTTGAGTACATTTTCGCTTATGAGGAAAGCTACGGCTACATGATGGGCGATTATGTAAGGGATAAGGATGCTGTCACTGCGTCTATGATGGTAGCCGAAATGGCTGCATACTATTACGATAAGGGTATGAACCTCAAGGAAGCAATGGAAAGCCTGTATGAAAAGTACGGCTACTTTGCGGAAAAGACCCTGAATCTTGTCATGCCCGGACTCGACGGTCTTGAGAAGATGAGAAACATCATGGAAAGGCTCAGAAACGATCCTCCTACTGAGATATCGGGCACCGCCGTGATACGTATAAGAGACTATTCAAACGGCATCATCACCGTACCTGCTCTCGGTGCTGTCGGTGAAACTCATATCAAGGGCTCCAATGTGCTCTACTTTGAGCTGGATGACGGCTGTAACTTTATAGTACGCCCCTCCGGAACAGAGCCCAAGATCAAGGTCTATATACTTTCAAGCGGAGAAAACGCCGCCGAATGTGAAGAAAAACTGCAAAGATATACGGATTTTGCGGAAAGTCTGAAAAAATGAGAGAGCTGTTAGAAATATTTGTCGTTGCCTTCAGGGTAGGACTTATGACCTTCGGCGGCGGATATGCCATGCTTCCGATCCTTCAACGTGAAGTCGTCGAGAATCGGAAGTGGGTCACCGAAGCGGAGGTGCTGGACTATTACGCAATAGGCCAGTGCCTTCCCGGCGTTATAATGGTCAATACACTTATATTCATAGGTCAAAAGCGTAAAGGCACTGCCGGCGGTGTAGTTGCCGCATTGGGTACGGTGTGCCCCGCACTTATAATCATCGTTGCGATAGCCGCATTGCTTACGAATTTTGCCGAGGTCGTTGCGGTAAAGAAAGCTTTTGCCGGTATAAGAGTCTGCGTTTGCGTACTTATCCTCAATGCCGTCATCAAGCTTTGGAAAAGCTCTGTCAAGGACGTATGGTGCTTTGCCATATTCCTTGCCGTTGCCGCACTGTCACTGTTTACGGATGTAACACCGGTGCTGTTTGTTGTCGTATCCGCAATTGCAGGCATTGCGATTAAGTGCATGGGGGTGAAGAAATGATCCTCCTCAGATTGTATTGGGAATTTTTCAAGATAGGCCTGTTCTCCGTAGGCGGAGGAATGGCAACGCTTCCGTTCTTATACGATATGTCGGACAGAACGGGCTGGTTTACCTATGACCAGATAGCCGATATGCTTGCTGTATCGGAATCCACCCCGGGCCCCATCGGCATAAACATGGCGACCTATACCGGATTTACGACGGCAGGTATCCCGGGTTCACTTGTTGCCACTCTCGGTATCATAACTCCGGGCATAATCATAGTCCTGCTGATCATTGCCGTGCTGGACAGATTCCGCAAAAACCGCTATGTCGAATCTGCGTTTTACGGTTTGCGTCCTGCATCGGCAGGTCTTATTGCCGCGGCAGGCATCCTCGTAGCCGAGATATCCCTTTTAAATACCGAAGCCGACAGCTTTATAGGTATGTTCGACTTTAAGGCGATAGGGCTTGCGGTACTCCTGCTTGTGCTTACGCGTTGGTTTAAGCCGACAAAAAAGCTACATCCGATAGTGTTTATCGCATTCTCTGCGGTAGTTGGCATACTTTTGTTTTAGAAGAACAGATATGAAGCAAGGTATGATACTATCGCAGCAATAACAGCTATCATAAACCGTCCGATCATGTATCGGGCGGTTTTGATTTCTGTATCTTTAAGCAGAGCAAGAGTCTGAAAATGGACCGACACACCGCCCCAACTCAGTAAGAATGCAGCGAGAGCAAGGTTTTCGGCAGATAGCGAAAGTCCCGCCATTGCACCGATACCGCTCCCAAGCTCAAATAAACCAATGAACAGTGCCTTGCCCCAGTGAAGCTCAAGACAGAAGGCGGAGGATAGCTTTGCCGCAATTTCGTCTATGGAGCCGAAGCCGTATAGCAGCTCACAAAAAACCGAGAAAGCAACAACAAAGCCGCAAACTCCGAGGATGGAGGTAACGGATCTCCTAACAGCTTCAGTCAGTGCCGATGCAAAATCGGAGCTTCTTATACTTACCTCGCTGTTTTCCACACCGCTGCCGCCACCCAATATGACACCGCCTACCGCCGCTGCGAATATGTGTACGCCATACAGAAAGAGACCGACCGCACTTGAGGAGAATATCCCCACACCGACAGCACCGATGATGAAAGCCGGACCGGAGTTATTGCAAAAGGGGAGCAGATGAGCCGCCTCCTCACTGTCTATCGCTCCGCCTTTTAGCATATCTGCTATGTAAGCCGCACCGAGGGGATAGCCTCCGCATAATCCAATGACAAATGCGGTCGCACCCTTACCCGAAACACCGAAAAGCCTTGCTGCGATAGGAGAAAGAAGCCTGCCCAAAAGCTCGGTAAATCCCAGCTCCGACAGCAAAACGCTTGTAACGAAAAACGGGAAAAGTGTAGGGATTATTAGCCTTAAGCAAAGGTCAATACCGCTTTGAGCGGCAGTCGATGCCTCTGTGGGATATATGATCAAAGCAGCAAAAACCGCCGTAGCAGCCAATATCGAGCAAAGCCTTTTCATTTCATCACATCCTTGTCCATGTATCAAACTATGCTTTGACTCATAGATTTATACAAGTGGAGGTGGGACGATGTCGGGACAAAGCAAAAAGACCGAGCAGCTCATCGACAGATTAGAGCTACCTGCCGATGCCCTCGGTACGCCTAAGCTTACCATAGGAGGCAGAAGAAGGCTTTTGGTCGAGAACCACTGTGGCATATCCCGCTACGGTGACAGCCTTATAGAAATCAATTGCCGCAATATGATGGTAAGAGTAAGAGGCGATGAGCTGAAGCTGAAAGCAATGGATAAGAACGATATGCTTATCTGCGGAAGGATACTTTCCGTAGAGCTTGAGTAGGAGGAAAGATGAAGCTTTACGATACGGCAAGAGGTACGGCAATGGTCGAGATCTCGGGAGCTGAGCCCGAAAGGGTGCTGAATGAACTGGCAAAAAGGGAGATAGCATTTTGGGATACGAGTCCCAAGGAGGATTTCAAAATAAGCACCACCATTGCGGCAAAGGACTATGCCACGGTCTGCGATCTGAACGGAAGATCCGGCTGCGAGATAAGACTTGTCGCGACCGTTGGCGGCAAGAGAATAACAGACAGCATAAGGCGAAGGACCGCCTTTATCCTCTGCCTTGCCCTGTGCTTTTCACTGCTTGCAAGCTCATCTTATTTCATTTGGAATATAAGCGTCGAGGGCAACGAAACGATATCGGATGCGGAGCTTATGAGAGCGATAGCAAACGCAGGACTTGAGATAGGTGATTTTGCCCCGAGTATCGACACCGAAGCCATAAAAACAAAGCTTCTGCTGCAAAACGGCAATATAGCATGGGCTGCCGTCAATATATCGGGCTCATCGGTGAGGGTCATTGTCCATGAGAGGAAAGCCAAGCCGGAGATGGTTTCGGAGGCTTCACCGCAAAGCATATACGCCTCAAAGTCGGGAGTCGTAACAAAGCTGAGTGTCCTTGATGGAAGCCCGACCGTCAGAGTGGGCGATACCGTGACGGAGGGTGAGCTTTTGGTCAGCGGAGAGATGCTCAGTGAGACGGCAGAGCCCAGATACGTTCATTCGATGGCGACCGTTGAAGCGAGAACATGGTACGAAATATGCTGCGTAACGCCGCTGTATGAATACGCAAAGACCGATATTGGGGAGAATAATACGGATTTTTCGCTGCTTATCAGGAAAAATCGGATAAATTTTTACTCAGACGGTAGAAATCGGGCTGCAAGCTGTGATAAAATATATAAAATTAGGCAGCTATGTCTCGGCACATACTTGACCCTGCCCTTTGGGATCAGCATAGCCGAATCAGTTGCAAGGGAGACGGAGTACAGGCAGATAGATATAGATGCCGCCGTCAGACGTATGGAGCAAAGACTTAATGACGAGCTTAAAGCTCGAATAGGTGACGGAGTGATAGTCACCGCAAACTGCACCGTGTCACAGGGTGATGAGCTTTTGTATGTGACCTTGCGTGCCGAATGTGTTGAAAATATTGCTGTAAGCGGAGAGATATAAACATGATAGAACGGACGATAGAGGTTGAAAGAATGGAACACGTTATAAGCGTGTTCGGCTCCTTTGACCGCAACCTGCGTATAATCGAATCGGAGCTCGGAGTCAAGGTGCTTGACAGGGACGATATGATCCATATCTGCGGCGAGGAAGAAAGCGTCATGCTTGCGGAAAAGTCGATAAACGGATTGCTTACGCTTGCCGCAAGAGGTGAGAATATCGATGCTCAGAATGTGAGATACATTTTGAAGCTTGTAGCAGAGGGCAAGGAGTCGAAGATAGACGAGCTTGCAGGCGACGTTGTATGCATAACGGCAAAGGGCAAGCCCGTAAAGGCAAAGACCTTGGGGCAAAAAAGCTATTGCGAAGCCATAGCAAACAACACCGTCACCCTCGGAGTGGGGCCGGCAGGTACCGGCAAGACCTATCTTGCGGTGGCGGCGGCAGTCGCAGCCTTCCGTGCCGAGGAAGTCAACAGGATAATACTCACAAGACCGGCGGTCGAAGCAGGAGAACGCCTCGGCTTCCTACCCGGCGATCTCCAGAGTAAGGTCGATCCCTACCTCAGGCCCTTGTATGATGCACTGTTTGATATGCTCGGTGCCGAGACCTATCAAAAGTATCTTGAACGCGGAAACATTGAGGTCGCACCTCTTGCGTATATGCGTGGCAGGACTTTGGATGACAGCTTTATAATACTCGACGAGGCACAAAATACCTCTGGAGAGCAGATGAAAATGTTCCTCACACGAATAGGCTTCGGCTCAAAAGCCGTCATAACCGGCGATATTACTCAGATAGACCTACCGGCGGACAAGGTCAGCGGACTGAAAACCGCAATGAAGGTGCTTGACGGCATTGAAGACATAGCGATATGCAAGCTCACCGGTGCCGATGTTGTCAGACATAGGCTTGTGCAGAAGATAATCGAAGCGTATGAGGAATACGATAAAAAGCATCCACCCGAAAAGAATAAGAGCACTTATAAGAGGAAACCGTCAAAATGAAGCACGAGATATATTTTACAAGAGAAAAGAGCGGCCTCGGTCATAGAAATGCGGCAGCAACGGTAAAAAAGGCTGTGGAGAAGGCACTTGCGGCAGAGAGAGTTGACAAGCCTTGCATCATAAGCGTGATGTTCACCGACGATGAGGGCATAAGGACGATAAACGCCGAGTACCGTGGCATCGACAGGGCAACGGATGTTCTTTCGTTTCCGAGTGCGGTGCTGACACCGGGGGAGATCGACTATGACCTTCTCGACAAAGACCCCGAGAGCGGAGCATACTTTTTGGGCGATATGGCAATATCGCTACAGCACTGCGAAGCACAGGGTGAGGAGTTCGGCCACGGCTTTGAGCGGGAGATAAGCTACCTCACGGTACATTCCGTGCTTCATCTTTTGGGCTACGATCATGTGGACGAGGGTGAGCAAAAGGCACAGATGAGAGCAAGAGAAAAAGAGATCATGGAGGATGAATGATGATAACGAAGGCTGCGATGATAACGGTCTGCGGCAGACCGAATGTAGGTAAATCAACGCTTACCAACAAGCTGGTAGGTGAGAAAATAGCCATAGTATCCAACAAGCCCCAAACGACGAGAAACAGAATATGTGCCGTCGTGGCAAGGGAGGATACCCAATTTGTATTTATGGACACACCCGGCTTCCATAAGCCGAGGACAAGACTCGGTGATTACATGGTAAACGTCGTCAAGGAATCCGTTGCCGATGTTGATGCCGTTATGCTGCTCATAGAGCCGATCGCCAATATCGGCAAGCAGGAGGAAGAACTCATAGCAAGGATAAAGGAGACGGGAGTACCGGCACTGCTGATCATAAACAAGATAGATACCGTTGAAAAGGCGGAGCTTCTTGAGGTCATGGAGCTGTATTCGAGTGCTCATGATTTTGCTGCGATAATACCCATATCCGCCAAAAACGGTGACGGTATCGATGAGCTTTTTGCGGAGCTGCAAAAGTATGCGGCAGAGGGGCCGGCACTGTTCCCCGATGACATGATATCCGATCAGCCTGAAAAGCAGATATGTGCGGAGCTCGTCAGAGAGAAGCTGCTGCTTTGTCTTGACAAGGAGATTCCCCACGGCACTGCGATCGAGGTGACAAAGTTCTCGGAGCGTGACGATGGGATAATCGACATGGACGTAACGATATTCTGCGAAAAAGCCAGTCACAAGGGCATAATAATCGGCAAAAAGGGTGCTATGCTCAAGCGTATAGGTGAGCTTGCACGCACCGATATCGAGGCATTTATGGGCACAAAGGTGTTTTTGCAAACATGGGTAAAGGTCAAGGAAAATTGGCGAGACTCACAGGCACAGCTTCGTAATTTCGGATTTACGGAATAAGATACCAACATATTGCACCTCACCGTGCAAATACTGAAAGCAGTGAGGTGTGATCATGGAAAAGAAGGATTATTGGCAGATATTCAAAGAGACCGGAGATCCGATGTGCTGGCTGATGTACCGTGCATCGGATGATGAGGTCAGTGAGACCGAGCCCTCCGCTCGGTCCGAGGGCTGATGTACATATGTTTAAAACGACAAGAGGACTCATACTCAGAGAGGTCAAATACAAGGAAGCCGACAGGATACTTACTGTGCTGACGGAGGACATGGGCAAGATCACCGTGAAGGCGAGGGGAGCCTTGCGTAAGGGCAGTAAGCTTTCCGCCGCAACGCAATCTCTTGTGTTTTCCGAGCTCACCATGTTTGAGAACAAAAGCAAGTGGTCGGTTAACGAGGGCAGTACGATAGAAGAATTTAAAGGACTGCGTAGCGATATAGCGGCACTTTCTCTTGCGAGCTATATTGCCGAGTGCATCGAAGCACTTGCTACGGAGGAGCAACCGGAGCCTCAGCTTCTTCGCCTTGCGCTGAACAGCCTCTACGCTTTGAGCTATGACCTATATCCGCAGCAGCATATCAAAGCCGCCTTTGAACTCAGACTTATGAGCATATCCGGCTATGAACCGGAGCTTTCGGTGTGTGCTCAATGCGGTGACGGCATGGAGCAGGGAGGCTATTTCGTGCCCTCACATGGCTGCGTTTTGTGCCGTGAATGTATGGATAGGATTGCGGCACCCAAGCTGAAGATATCTGCGGCAACGATCCAAGCGATGCGATACATAGTATCGGCGGAGCCCAAGAAGCTGCTGTCCTTTTCCTTATCCGATGAAGCGGCAAAGGAGCTGTATAAGGCCTCGGAGGAATACTTGACCGTACAGACCGAGAGAAAGTTTCAAACATTGGATTATTGGAAGAAAGTGAAAAGCTGATGGAATTTTACGATAAATCATTAAACACATTGGAATTACCTGCGGTATTGCAAATGCTGTCGTCACAGGCGGCATCCGAGGGAGCCAAGGAGGAGGCATTGCTGCTCCGCCCGTCCTCGGAACGTGCGGAGGTCAAACGCAGGATAGATGAGACCACCGCAGCAAAGACTATGATGGTCGTGAGCGGAAGCCCCTATTTTACGGGCATAAAGGATGTCAGACCGTCACTTAACCGTGCCGACCTCGGCGGCAGCTTAAATACAAAGGAGCTGCTTGAGATCGCAAGGGTGCTGCAATGCTCAAGAACGGTCAGAGCATATATATCCGGTGACCGTCACGAAAAAAGCTGTATCGATTATCTTTTTACGGCACTGCACACCAATAAGCACCTTGAGGAGAAAATAAGCTCATCGATAATATCGGAGGATGAGATTGCCGATGCAGCCTCAACGGAGCTTGCGAACATCCGAAGAAAGATCAGAGCAATGGGAGCAAGGGTAAGGGATTCCCTGCAAAAGATAATATCCTCACCGTCCTATGCAAAGGTCTTGCAGGAGCCCATCATAACCATGAGATCGGACCGCTTTGTTGTACCGGTAAAGGCGGAATGTAAGGGAGCGATACAGGGACTTGTTCACGATATATCCGCATCGGGAGCAACGCTGTTTATCGAGCCTATGTCTGTGGTAAAGGCAAATAATGAGCTTCGAGAGCTTGCAGCCAAGGAAAAGACCGAGATCGAGCGTATACTTGCGGAGCTTTCCTCCGACTGTGCAGGGCATGCCGAGGATATAGCATCGGACTATGCACTGCTCATTCGTCTTGACCTTATATTCGCAAAGGCAAAGCTTTCCTATAAGCTCAATTGCGGTGAGCCCAAGCTCAGCGAAAAGGGCATGATCCTCCGCAGGGCAAGACATCCTTTGCTCGATCAGGCAAAGGCGGTGCCTATAAGCCTTGAGCTCGGAAACGATTTCGATACTCTTATAATCACCGGTCCCAATACAGGCGGCAAAACGGTCACATTAAAAACTATCGGACTTCTCAGCCTTATGGCACAGTGCGGACTTCACATACCGGCGGATGACGGCAGTGAGCTACCGGTATACAGCACCGTGCTTGCCGATATCGGTGACGAGCAGAGCATTGAGCAAAATCTCTCCACCTTTTCGGCACATATGACGAACATAGTGAATATCATAAAGGAGTGCGACAATGAATCGCTCCTGCTCTTTGACGAGCTCGGAGCCGGCACCGATCCCACAGAGGGAGCGGCACTTGCAATAGCGGTGATAGAGTATGCGAGAAAGATCGGCGCATCCGTTGCCGCAACAACGCATTACGCCGAGCTCAAGGTCTATGCGACAACGGAGAGCGGTATACAAAACGCTTCATGTGAATTTGATGTCGAGACACTGCGTCCCACATACAAGCTCCTTGTAGGTATCCCCGGCAAGTCAAACGCCTTTGCGATATCGGCAAGACTCGGGCTTGATACGGAGATCATCGAGGATGCAAAACGCAGGGTGGGAACCGAAAACGCAAGCTTCGAGGCAACGATAGAAAAGCTTGAAAAGACAAGGCTTTTGCTTGAAAGAGACAGGGATGAAGCGGCGAAAAAGCTCCGTGAAGCGGAGGAAAACGCCAAGAAAGCCGCATTTTTGAAGGCAGAGCTGTCGGTACGCCTTGAAAAGGCAGATGAGAAATCAAGGAGAGACGCACAGCGTATAATCGACGAAGCACGCAGAGCGGCAGAGGAAGCCTTCTCCGAGATTGATGAAATGCGTAAAAAGCTCAACGAGGAGCAGGAGGCACAGGCGATAAACGAAGCAAGAAGCACTCTCAGACGCAGGTTAAACGAATCGGAGGCAAAGCTTAAAGCACCGGCCCCAAAGCCTGCACCCGAGGACGCAAAGCCCACAAGAAAAGCCAAAGCAGGGGACACGGTCGAGATACTTTCGATGGGCATAAAAGCCGACGTCATAAGCGAAAATCCGGACGGAAGCTTAGAACTCAAAGCAGGAATCATGACGGTAAAGGCAAAGCAAAGCGAGATCAGAGTGGTTGAGGGTACTTCCGTCAAAAAGAAGACCGCCGTAAGCTCCGGCACTGCGGTACGCACGTCTTCCGTATCCTCAGAAATAGATCTGCGAGGCATGGAGTCGCTTGAAGCCGTCAATGCCGCAGAGCAGTATATCGACAATGCGGTGATGGCAAAGCTCAAGTCGGTAAGGATAATCCACGGCAAAGGTACCGGAGCATTAAGAGCTGCGGTACAGCAGATGCTCAAGAGAAATAAGCTGGTAAAGTCTTATCGTCTCGGCAGATACGGTGAGGGCGAAAGCGGCGTAACAATAGTCGAATTGAAATAAAAGCCGCCGATAAAAATCGTGAATAATGTGTAAATCTACAAATCAGACAAATTTTGTTGACGATTTTTAAATAATTTGCTAAAGTGGGATATAATCTTTATATGGGGTTAAGGAGTGTCGATTATGCTTACGAAAGAAGTAGTTATCAATAATCAGGTCGGACTTCATGCCAGACCTGCAACTTTCTTTATACAGAAGGCAAACGAATTTAAGAGCAGCATTTGGATCGAAAAAGAGGATCGCCGTGTAAACGCAAAAAGCCTCCTCGGCGTCCTTTCTCTGGGCATAGTCAAGGGTACCTCGATAAGCCTTATTGCCGATGGCAATGACGAGGAAGCGGCATTGGATACCCTGACCGAGCTTATCGCATCCGATTTTTCTGAGTAATCAATTGATCAGAACAAGGGCGTGTCATGTAGCAGACACGCCCTTGTTCTGGTATTGAAGTGTGACATTAGGAGCGGCAATGAAAGAAGGCCTACTCAAAAAAGCGAATATGCTGCCCATGCTCCCCGGGGTCTATATCATGAGGGATGCCGAGGGTACGGTGATCTACGTCGGCAAGGCAAAGAAGCTCAAAAACAGGGTCACGAGCTATTTCAGAGGCAGTCATCTCCCCAAGGTAGAAGCGATGGTGGAGAAGGTTTCCGACTTTGAAGTCATCGTCGTGAATACGGAGCTTGAGTCTCTCGTGCTTGAAAACTCGCTGATAAAGCAGTATAAACCACATTACAATATACTGCTTAAGGACGATAAGGGCTACCCCTTCATAAGACTGGACAAGACGGTGAGCTACCCCAAGCTTGAGCTTTCGAATACGGTAAAGAACGACGGAGCACGCTATTTCGGACCCTTCGGCGGTCGATCCCTTTCCGGGGAAATAATCGACACGGTGTGCAAAACCATGAAGCTTCCGATCTGCTCAAAGCGTTTTCCGAGGGATATCGGTAAGTCAAGACCCTGCCTAAACTACCACATGGGCAATTGCCTCGGCTGGTGCAGAGGTCGTGAGACCGAGGAACGCTATAATGAGCTGATCGACGAAGCCTGCCTGGTGCTCGACGGGAGGACAAAGGAACTCATAGAGTGCCTGAAAAAGCAAATGGAGCAAGCCTCCGATGAACTCAGCTTTGAGCTTGCGGCGGAGCTCAGGGACAGGATCAGGGCACTGGAAAGCCTCTCAAACCGCCAAAGTGTCATATCCGCTTCCTATTCCGCTACCGATGCCGTAGGCTTTGTGAGAGGTGCAAAATGCTGCTTTACAGTTTTGCGTTTCGATGCTTCCGCTCTCAGGGAAAAGGATGCCCTGCTCCTTGACGAGCCGATGGAAAGTGATTCGGAGGCTATATCTCAGCTCATACGTCAATATTATTCAAGCGGCAGAACGCTACCGAAGCATATCCTGCTGCCGACGGAGCTTGAGGATGCAGAGGAGCTTATGAGCATATTCTCGGAGCTTGCCGGACATAAGGTATATATCGAGGTGCCAAAGCGTGGCGATAAGGTGAAAACCCTTGCAAGAGCAAGGCTCAACGCCGAGGAGGAAATACTAAGAGCCACCACTCAAAAGCAGCGGGTCAACGGTGCCTTAAAGTGGCTTTGCGATGCCTTGAAGCTACCAAGCTACCCCCAACGCATCGAGGCATTTGATATATCAAACCTCGGAGATACCGGAATAGTTGCGGCAATGACCGTTCATAAGGACGGAAAGCCGTATAAAAAGGATTACCGCAAATTCAAGATCGAGGGTCTCGGTGTAAGAGACGACTATGCCAGTATGCATCAGGCGATATACAGACGATTTAAACGCTATGTAGATTCCTCCCAGGGCTTTACGGAGCTTCCGGATCTTCTGCTTATAGACGGCGGCGACCGTCATGCTTCGGTAGCGGTAGAAGCATTAAATGAACTGGGGCTCAGCTTACCGGTGTTCGGCATGGTGAAGGACGACAGGCATCGTACAAGAGCACTTGTGACACCTGACGGCGAGGAAATAGGTATAGCGGCAAATCAAGCAGTGTTTTCACTCGTAGGCAGGATACAGGAGGAGACGCACCGCAGTGCGATAGAGTATCAGCGTTCATTGAGAACGGGCACCTTCGGCTCCGAGCTCAACAAGATAAGCGGAGTGGGAGATAAGCGACGCAATGAGCTGCTAAAGCATTTCAAGACGGTCAAGGCAATTAAAAATGCCACGGTATCGGAGCTTAACGAGGTAGTACCTATAAGCTGTGCCGAGGCGATATATGAGCATTATCACAAAGGTGAGGATGAAAAATGAGAGTTATCAGCGGAAAGATAAGAGGAAAGAGACTCAAGGAGCCGGCGGATTATGAGATACGCCCGACAACGGACAAGGTCAAGGAGGCACTGTTCAATATCATTCAATTCGATATTGAGGGACGCAATGTTCTCGATCTGTTTGCAGGAACAGGTCAGCTCGGAATAGAGTGCCTGAGCAGGGGAGCAAGGGATTGCACCTTTGTCGATATGAGTGCAGATGCGATATCGCTTGTAAAAAGCAATCTCAACACCTGCGGATTGACGGCAAGGGTGGTGCGTGACGATTCGTTGAGCTTTTTAAACCGCGGTGGCAAATACGACCTCATACTCATAGACCCTCCGTATGCCACCGAGCTTGCGATCAAAGCACTGGATATTATTAATTCCGTTGACATCTTGACCGAAGGTGGTATAATTGTTTGCGAGAGCTCACGCGAAACGCAGCTCCCGGAGCTTGTGCCCCCGTATAAGAAGCTCAGGGAATATCGCTACGGCAGAGTTAAGCTCACAACCTATTGCAAGGAGACGGACGTATGAGTGTGGCAATATGCCCGGGAAGCTTTGATCCGATCACCCTCGGTCACCTGAACATAATCCGCAGAACAGCAAAAATATTTGACAGGGTCATAGTTTGCGTTATGCTGAACTCGACTAAAAAGGCCCCGATGTTTTCGATAGAAGAAAGAGTTGATATGGCAAGACGAGTGGTGGAGCGTTTCCCCAACGTCGAGGTCGACACCTTTGACGGACTTCTTGCCGAGTATGCCAAGAAGTATGACGGTGCGGTGATAGTCAAGGGACTTAGGGCGGCGTCGGATTTCGAGTATGAGTTCCAGATGAATCTCATAAACAAGAAGATAAATCCGGCACTTGAGACGATGTTTTTGACTTCCAGCGAAAAGTACACTTTTTTAAGCTCCTCCGTGGTTCGCGAGATGGCAAGCTACGGTGCGGATCTCACGGGCTTTGTCCCATGTGAGATCATAGAAGAGGTAGAGAAAAAAGCTAAATGGAGGCACAACAATGGAAAATAACGAAGTAATGGAGCTCCTTGAAGAGCTGTATAGCATGATATCCGAAGCATGGGGCGTTCCCCTTGGCAATGACAAATGCATAGTAGAGCGTGAAAAGGCACTTGATCTGATCAATGATATCAAGTCCGCACTTCCCACCGAGATAGCGGAGGCAAAGCGTCTTACCGCTGCAAGAGATGAGTTTATCGGCAATGCAAAGAGAGAGGCGGAGTCCATCCGCAAGAACGCAGAGGACAAGGCAAGAACTATGCTTGAGGAGCAGGAGATAGTCCGCAACGCACAGAGACTGTCGGCAGAGCTTGTCGGCAATGCCGAGTTCAAATCCAAGGAGCTGCGTCGTGTCGCCAACGAATATGTTGAGGACATTCTGCGTCGCACCGAGGAAACTGTGGCCGAAGCACTCAAGGCAATAAACCGTTCACGCTCCAGCTTCATTAACCTTGCAGGCAATGCTCAGGAGGAGCCTCAGCCCGAGGAAAGCGAAGCACCTGCGGAGATCGAAGAGTAAACCTACTTAGAAAAATGAGCAAGTCCTTTGACAAAAAGGACTTGCTTTTTTACCATATAGCATCTATAATTTATGAATGTGGGGGAATGCGGGGGAAAGTGGCGTAAAGTGTCACTGAATCCTAAAACTTAGGAGGTGCTGTACGGTGACAGGTGAATACAGACATAACCTTGACGCAAAGGGCAGACTGTTTATTCCGGCAAAGCTCAAGGATGAGCTCGGGGATACCTTTTACATTACTCTGTCCATGGATAAATGCCTGAGTGCCTACAGTGCCGATAGCTGGCAAAGGTTTTCGGATAAGGTCGATGCGATGAGCAGAGTCCGCCAAAGGAGCATGAGGCCCCTCTTTGCCTTTGCGGCAAGGTGTGAGCTTGACAATCAGGGCAGGATACTTATCCCACAGCACTTGAGGGAGTATGCCGGACTATGTAAAAACGTTGTCGTCGTCGGCTGCAATCGCCATGCCGAGATATGGGACGAGACGGAATGGGAAAAGATACGCAATGAGGAGCTTAGCTTCGAAAACATAGCCGATGTAATGCGAGAGGTGGAGTTTTGATATGGAGAATACACCTAAGCACATTTCGGTGCTGCTTGATGAATGTATAGAAAATCTTAATATAAAACCCGACGGTATATATCTTGACGGCACCCTTGGCTTGGGAGGGCATTCCCTTGAGATACTCAAAAGGCTGACGACGGGAAGGCTTATCGGCATCGACAGGGACGAGTCCGCAATTCGCAGGACAGGGGAAAGGCTGAAGGCTTATTCCGATAAGCTGACGCTTGTACACGGCAATTTCTCCGATGCGGTGGAGATACTTGACGAACTCGGTATCGACGGTGTAGACGGTATGCTGTTTGATCTCGGAGTGTCATCGCCTCAGCTTGATGAGAGTGAACGGGGCTTTTCGTATATGAACGATGCACCCTTGGATATGCGTATGGACTCCGGCGCAACGCTTACGGCGTATAAGGTCGTGAATTCCTATTCCTACGATGAGCTTTGCAGAATACTCTGGGACTACGGTGAGGAGCGTTATGCAAGACGTATTGCATCGAAGATCTGTGAAGCAAGGGAAAAGAAGAATATCGAGACCACACTTGAGCTTGTGGATATCATAAGAGCCGCCATGCCGGCTACTGCACTGAGGGAAAAGCAACACCCTGCAAAACGCAGCTTTCAGGCAATTAGGATAGCGGTGAATGACGAGCTCCACGAGGTCGAGCGTATGATAAAGACCGTGCCCGATAAGCTGAATGTAGGAGGCAGACTGTGCATCATAAGCTTCCATTCGCTTGAGGACAGAATAGTAAAGCAGGGGATAGCAGCGAGAGAAAACGGCTGCACCTGCCCAAGAGAAGCTCCCATATGCGTCTGCGGCTTTAAGCAGACATTAAAGAGCGTACAGAGAAAACCGATAGTGCCGAGTGAGGATGAGCTGAAGTTTAACCCAAGGTCACGCAGTGCAAAGCTGAGAGTGGCCCAAAGGGTGTAAGGACTGAGGCATTTGAACAAAAACCCCGACAAAAGCTTTCGCAAAACGACTACAAAGCTGCTTGCCATCGCATTCGTTGCGATCACCGTATTGCTCCTTGTGCTGAGCCTTGTCATGAGAGCGGAGCTTTTACGCATCGTAGGTGACGCAAAAAAGCTGAGTGATGAGCTAAGCGAACTCGAAAGCGAGGGACGCAGACTCAAGATCGCGCTTGAGAGTAAGACAGACCTTGCCGATATTGAGGACAAGGCAAAAAGCGAACTCGGTATGCAGCCTCTCTCACCGTGGCAAAAGCAGACTATAGACACGGATATCGGGGATAATTATGAGCTCATCGGTAACGATGAGGACAAAGGGATAAGCTCCGTAACGGAATATTTCGGATTTGGCTAAATACCATATCAGTAGACGAGATCATGACGAAAAGGAGCTAATATGAAACGAGATCCAAAGGAGCACCCGACTTCTTCGGGACCTAACAGAGCGATGCTTCGCCGCACACTATTTCTTGCAGCAGTGTGCGGCATACTAATGTTCGTTGTCCTTGCGGCAAGACTTTACGTTTTACAAATTCGAGACCACGAGCTGTACGAAAGCCTTGCCCTAAGCCAACAGCTCAGAACGACAGGCACTTCGGCGGTAAGGGGCACGATATACGACAGGAACATGAACATACTTGCCATGAGCGCGGATGTCGAGAATGTCTATCTGAGCCCGGCAGAGATTGAAATGTACGGAGAGGATAAGGAGCTTATAGCCGAAAAACTTTCCGAGATACTCGGTATCCCCAAGGAGGAGATACTCGAAAAGGCTCAAAACAGCTCATCATGGTATACTACGATAGCGAGAAAGCTTGAGCCCGAGAGAGCAAACGAGATACGCCGATTTAAAGAGGAATACGGAATAAAGGGAGTTCGTCTTGAGAGCGATACAAAACGCTATTACCCACATTCCTCCCTTGCCTGTCATGTGATAGGCTTTGTCGGAACCGATAATTACGGTCTCAACGGCATAGAAGCGTGGTATAATTCCTCACTTGCAGGTACCGACGGCAGCTATAAGAGACTTACAAACGCCTCCGGAACAGAGCTTTTGTTTACGCATTACGAGGACTATTACGGAGCCGAAAGCGGCTATGACATTGTAACGACTATAGATTCAACGATACAGTATTATGTGGAAAAGCATTTGGATCAGGCGGTTGCGGATTACGATATCCAAAACGGAGCCGGAGCGATCGTTATGGAGGTCAAGAGCGGAAGGATACTTGCAATGGCATCTTTAGGCGGCTTTGATCTCAACAATTTCCTCGATGTCAGCGATGAAGCACAGGCGATTATCAATGCAGAGAGTGACGAGGACAAAAGAGCGGAGCTTCTCGGAGAGGCTCAACAGCTTCAGTGGCGTAATAAAATGATATCCGATACCTATGAACCCGGGTCAACATTCAAGATAATAACCCTTGCAATGGCATTGGAGGAGGGCGTTGTCGATTTAAGCAGCGGCTTTTACTGCGGTGGAACCGTAGCGGTGCAGGGGAGAACGAATCCGGTAAAGTGCTGGAAAAGCGGAGGACACGGATCTCAAACGCTGACACAGGCGGTGCAACATTCCTGTAACGTTGCCTTTGTCAATATAGGGCTCAAAATAGGAACAAATACATTTTACCGATACTGCGACTCCTTCGGTCTGCTCACACTCACCGATGACGATACCGAACAGCTCACTGCAAAGACCGGTATCGATATAGGCGGTGAGAGCGGCAGTATATGGTGGAGCAAGGATACCTTTTGCAGTGAGACGAATCTGTCTCAGCTTGCTGCGGCATCCTTCGGTCAGACCTTCACCATAACTCCCTTGCAGCTTATAACCGCCGTAAGTGCCTGTGTAAACGGCGGAAATCTGATGCAGCCGTTTATTGTAGAAAGAATGCTGGACGAAAACGGCAATACGGTGTATAATCATGAGCCGAAGGCAGTACGTCGTGTAATAAGTGAGGAGACAAGCAGGACTGTTTGCGCTATACTTGAACAGGTAGTAGGCGATCCGAACGACGGTACCGGACGAAATGCAGCCGTTGCAGGCTACAGGATAGGCGGCAAAACAGGTACGAGCGAAAAGGTAACGCTCCAAGCCGAGACCGGCAAGAAGGAATATATCGTTTCTTTTATCGGTGTCGCACCTGCGGATGATCCCGAGATAGCGATACTTGTATTACTTGACTCTCCGAGCAATGAATCGGGAGTCTATATAAGCGGTGGCCAGATGGCGGCACCTACGGTCGGCAAAATGCTTGCGGATATACTTCCGTATATGGGCTATGTGCCGAATTATACCGAGGATGAGCAAAAGGGCAGTGATAAGACCGTGCCCTCGGTCTGCGGTATGGAGCTTTCGGATGCCAAGAAGAAGCTTGAGGATGAGGGCTTTTCCTGTCGCACCATAGGCGGCGGAGCTACGGTAACAAAGCAGTTGCCGGCTTCGGGTGCTTTGATAGCCTCGGGAAGCACTGTTATTTTGTATGCAGATTCCTCACCCTCCACGGAGCTTGAGACCATGCCTGACATAAGCGGTATGAGCTATGCACAGGCAAGGGAGCTTCTCGGAGCCTACGGAATATTCATAAGAACGGCATCGGCAGTGCCCGATGCAGAGAACAAGATCATAACATCCCAGAGCATAAGAAGCGGAAGCAAGGTCGCTCACGGTACGGTGATAGCCGTAACTCTTGTTGATAAGGATAAGACCATGCTCGGGAAATACTGAAAAGCAGAGGACAAAAATATGAAGCTTTCGGAGATAGTAAAGGATGTTAAGCTGAATAGGCTCGTTGGCGGAGAAACGGAGATCGGCGGCATAAGCTACGATTCACGAACCGTCAAAAAGGGTGACGTTTTTGTTGCTGTCAAGGGCTTTGAATTTGACGGACATAAATATATACCTGCGGCGATAGAGGCAGGAGCCTCCGCTGTCATCTGTCAGGAGCCCCCTGCACAGGATATACCCTACGCCCTTACGGATGACAGCAGACTTGCTCTTGCCCTTGCAAGCTGTGAGCTTTTCCGCAATCCGGCAAGGGAGATGAAGATAATAGGTGTTACCGGAACAAACGGTAAGACCACCACAACATATCTTCTCAAGCACCTTCTTGAGTCGAAGCTTGACGCAAAGATCGGACTTATCGGCACAAACGGTAATATGATAGGCAGTGAGTTTATCCACACCGAACGCACCACCCCCGAAAGCTTTGAGCTTCAAAGACTGTTCAGGGAGATGGCGGACGCAGGCTGCACCCATGTCGTCATGGAGGTATCCTCCCACTCACTGTGCCTCGACAGGGTAGCCGGTATTCATTTCGATGTCGGCATCTTTACCAATCTCACACAAGATCATCTTGACTTCCACGGCACCATGGAGGAATATGCTGCGGCAAAGGCAAAGCTGTTTACCGTATGCACCGATGGCTGCATAAACGCCGATGATAAGTGGTGCGATACTATGACCGAAAACGCAAGCTGCAAGCTGCACACCTATTCGGTAGATTCCGATAATGCGAGCTTGAGGGCAAAGGATGTCAGGCTCACCCCCTCCGGGATCGAGTTTTCAGCCTGCACCGATACCGAGAGCGAAAAGGTAAAGCTGTGTATACCCGGTAAGTTTTCCGTTTACAATGCACTGTGCGTCATATCGGCAGGGCTGCTCCTCGGAGTATCCCTTTCCGACTGTGCCGATGCCCTTGCAGGTGCAAAGGGCGTAAAGGGCAGGATGGAGCTTGTACCCACCGACGGTGATTATACGATAGTCATTGACTACGCCCATACCCCCGATGCTCTTGAGAACGCACTCAAGGCACTGCGTATAAATGAGGACGCAAGACTTGTTGCCCTGTTCGGCTGCGGCGGTGACAGGGACAGGACAAAGAGACCGATCATGGGTTCGGTAGCGGCAAGGTACGCGGATCACGTCATCGTGACAAGCGACAATCCGAGAACGGAGGAGCCGCAGAGCATTATTGACGATATCCTTGAGGGTATGCGTGATACCGACACACCCTACACCGTCATATGTGACAGGGTGGAGGCTATTTGCACGGCAATAGACGAGCACAAAAAGGGCGATGTTATCCTCCTTGCAGGCAAGGGCCATGAGGATTATCAGGTCGTCGGTCATGAAAAGCATCATATGGACGAACGAGAGATCGTCGCAGAACATATAGAGGAGAGAAAAAAGAGATGACACTACAGCTGATACTTGCTTTTGTAATATCGTTTTTCGTAGCGGCGATAATGGGCAAATACTATGTCCCATGGCTCAGAAAGATGAAGGCAGGGCAGGAGATCAAGGAAAACGGCCCCACATGGCATATGTCCAAAGCCGGAACTCCCACCATGGGCGGCGTCATGTTCATAGCCGGCATAACGGTTGTGTGCCTCACGGTCGGCTTTATGCCTATGCTCGAAGGCGACTTCACGCATATCTTCGTGCTGCTCTTTGCACTTGTGTTCGGTGCGATAGGCTTTTTGGATGACTGGGAGAAGCTCCGCAAGAAAACAAACCTCGGGCTCAGTGCCAAGGCAAAATTCCTGCTTCAGCTCGTTGCTGCACTTGCATTTGTGCTCCTGCTCCGCAAGCTCGGCTATATCAGAACAGGACTTTACATTCCCTTCTTCAACATCGAATGGGATATCCCCGAGGCACTGTATTTCATTCTTGCCGCCTTTATAATCGTCGGTACTGTCAACGCCGTTAACATCACCGACGGTGTTGACGGACTTGCAAGCGGAACATCCTTGCCCGTATGCTTCTTCTTCGTTACCCTCAGCTTCTATGTCGGTGAGCGATTCCTCTGTATGGGCATATTCGCATCCGCCATGCTCGGAGGACTTATGGGCTTCCTTATCTATAACTTCAACCCTGCCAAGGTGTTCATGGGCGATACAGGCTCACTGTTCCTTGGCGGTGCGATCGCGGCACTTGCCTTTGTGTGCGATATGCCACTCATACTCATAACCTTGGGCTTCGTATATCTGTTCGAGACTCTGTCCGATATTATTCAAGTCACCTACTTCAAGCTCACCCACGGTAAGAGAGTGTTCAAGATGGCACCCTTCCATCATCACCTTGAGATGGGCGGCTGGACAGGTAAGAAGTGGAAAGAGAAGGAGCTTTTCGTACTTTTCACATCCGTCTCCCTTGTTTTTGCAATTATTTCATTCTTAGGCGTATATAATCGTTTCCAGTAATCTGTTGGAGGCGGTATAATGCAATACGGTAGCAGCCACCGTGAGGCTTCGGTGGTCTCGGATAGGCATAAGCGAAAGAGCTTTGATATAAGCTTTTTCACCTTGGTGATGCTGCTACTGCTGATAGGCGTTATATCCGTTCTGTCCGCAAGCTTTCCGAGGGCATACTATGACCCCGGCGATGTGACAGGCGGGAGCCCTACATACTATTTTGTGCGGCAGCTTGTGTTTGCCGTCTTGGGCACCGTTGCGATGCTCGTATGCTCAAGACTGCCCATGGGTTTTTACAAACGCTTTTCAATGCCACTGCTGCTTTTTTCGCTCATCCTGCTGCTCCTTGTTCCGCTTATAGGCGTAGACGCAAACGGAGCAAGGCGGTGGATAGGCTTCGGCAGTCTGACGATCCAACCATCGGAGATAGCGAAGATAGCCGTCATACTGTCATTTGCGACGATGATATGCAAAAATCGCGGCAGAATGACTACCTTCCGCTACGGAATATTGCCCTTTGCGGCTGTGCTTCTGCTTATCGTTGCCCTGCTGGTGCTGGAACCTCATTTTTCGGCATCCGTTATAATCGTCGCCATAGGCGGCATAATGATATTCTTGGGCGGAGCGAGATTGTTTTGGTTCATATCCGCAGCAGTGATAGCAGGTGGGGCGATAGCAGCATTGCTTACGCTGTTTCCGTATGCATCTACTAGGGTGACAACGTGGCTCGATCCCTTTTCATCGACCTCCGATGAGGGATATCAGATAGTCCAGTCGCTGTATACCATAGGCTCCGGAGGACTTTCGGGTCTCGGCATCGGCAACAGCAGACAAAAGTATCTGTATCTTCCGGAGGAGCATAACGACTTCATATTTTCCGTTGTCTGTGAGGAGCTTGGCTTCATCGGTGCTGCTTTGATACTGCTTCTGTTTTCGCTTCTCATACTAAGAGGCTACAGGATAGCTTTGCATTGTCCGGACAGATACGGCTTCCTTGTGTGTGCCGGTATAACGACGCTGCTTGCGATACAGGTGATACTTAACGTAGCGGTGGTAACGAATCTTGTGCCCTGTACCGGAATATCACTTCCGTTTTTCAGCTACGGCGGTACCGCACTTTTGATGCAAATGGCGGAAATGGGGATAGTCCTCAGTGCTTCAAGAAAAACTATAACGCTTAATGGGGAATAAAATATGAGATTTATGTTTGCCTGCGGCGGTACCGCAGGACATATAAACCCTGCACTTGCGGTAGCAGGCAGATTAAGAGAGCTTATGCCCGATTGCGAGATACTTTTTGTCGGCGCCGACTTCAATATGGAGGTAGATCTTGTACCGAGAAGCGGCTATAAGCTGGTGACCTTGAGGGTCAACAGTCTACGCCGCAGCCGCACTCCGAGAGCCATGGCACACAATGTCAAGGCACTTTTCAACGTTGTCAGAGGTAAGCTCCGTGCCAAAAAGCTTATTCGCAGCTTCAAGCCGGATATTGTCGTCGGAACCGGTGGCTATGTCTGCTATCCGGTTTTAAAGGCGGCTGCTGAGCTCGGTATCCCCACTGCGGTGCATGAGAGCAACGCTGTCCCGGGACTTACGACAAAGCTTTTAAGTGAAGTCGTCGATCTCATAATGGTGGGCTTTGAGGAAAGCAGGAGCCACTATTCCGATCCGACTAAGGTCGTTGTCACCGGAACACCGGTAAGAGGCGAGTTTTCAAAGTATACAAAGCAAAGTGCGAGAGAGGAGCTCGGCATAAGCAGCGGAGAGCGTCTTGTCGTATCCGTCTGGGGCTCACTCGGAGCATCCAAAATGAACGAGATAATGTGCCGCTTCATCGAGCTTTGCGGTGATGACCCGGGCTTTAAGCTTATCCATTCCGCAGGCTCCGACGGTTATGCGGATATGATAAAGACCCTTGACGAGATCTGCCCCGACCGTGAAAAGCACGGCTTGGAGGTCAGAGAGTATATTTACGATATGCCGAGAGTTATGGCGGCAGCGGATCTTGTAATGTGCAGAGCAGGAGCTTCGACGATATCGGAGCTCACATATATGCATAAGCCAACGGTTTTTGTGCCCTCACCCAATGTGACGAACAATCACCAGTTCAAAAACGCAAGCGTCGTCAAAAACGCAGGCGGTGCCGAATTGCTTGAGGAGGGAAGCTTAACTGCGGAGCTTTTGTATTCCGAGGTAAAATGCATCCTCGAAAGCAAGGAGGAGCTTCAGCGTATGTCGGAGCGTATGGCATCGCTTGCGGTCAGCGATGCAGCATCCGCAATAGTTGACAGATTGCTCACCCTCATCGAAAAATAGCAAAACGGAACCTCGCAGCATAGAATGGGCTGATCAAAGTCTATCGGTTTGCGAGGTTTTTTTATGGCGATATGGCATATTAAAGGCGGCAACAGATTGTACGGTCCATGCTTCGTGCAGGGCTCCAAAAACTCCGTGCTGCCCATATTGGCTGCATCGGTGATAAGTCCGAGCGTCACCGAGCTTATGAATGTGCCGCAGCTCAGTGACGTTACTGCGGCACTCAAGATCCTGCGTAGTCTCGGCTGCATAGCTGAACAGCAGGATAACGATGTGTACATAGATTCAAGGGTAGTGAGCCGTAACGAGATACCCAAGGAAATGATGGAGACCATGCGATCCTCGGTGCTTTTCATGGGAGCTCTGCTTGCACGCTGCGGCGAAGTAAAGCTCAGCAGACCCGGAGGATGCAGACTCGGTGAAAGACCCGTCGATATGCATCTTACGGCACTTGAGAGATTGGGAGCGGAGATAGAGGAGGACGGCTGTAATATAATTTGCCGTGCCTCAAAGCTGACAGGAGCACATATCGAGCTTCCGTATCCGAGTGTAGGTGCAACGGAAAATGCCATGATAGCCGCCTCATTGGCGGACGGCGTAACAACTATACACGGTGCCGCAAAGGAGCCGGAGATAGTTGAGCTACAGGATTATCTCAGAAAGCTCGGAGCGTATATCAACGGAGCAGGTAGCGGCAAAATAACCGTGTGTGGTTTTTCGGCAGAGCCTCATGTGGGGCACAGGATAATGCCGGACAGGATAGCGGCGGCAACGATATTGTGTGCGACTGCCGCCTGCGGAGGCGATGTTGAGCTCAGAGGCTTCGATCCGACACAAATTTATCCTATTCGGCACTTCCTAAATGCCGCAGGATGTGATATAATAAGCACAAAGCGAAGCGTCAGGCTTATATCGGACGCTTCCTTGAGCTCCGTAGACAGCATAGTTACGGAGCCGTACCCCGGATTTCCGACGGATGCCCAGCCGCTTTTGATGGCGGCACTGCTCAAGGCAAAGGGCAGGACAGTGTTTCGGGAAACGGTGTTTAACAGTCGGTTTGCCCATGTTGCCGAATTGAGACGCTTCGGTGCGGATATATCGGTAAACGGTAGGGAAGCTACGCTTTGGGGCGTTAGCAGCATTAACGGGGCCATTGCATCGGCAACGGATCTGCGAGGCGGTGCGGCAACCTTGATCGCAGCCCTTTCCGCCGATGGAAACAGTATGGTGATCGACAAGGATCATATATCACGAGGCTACGAATCCTTTGACGGACGGCTCCGCTGTCTCGGTGCCGATATTTACATGGAGAAATAGATCAATGAGTGATACGAACGATTATTACAAAAAACGTAATACCGAAGCCGAACTCCCCGGAAAGAGGAGAAAAGCGAATAAAGCACTTACATTTTTCTTGATCATCGTGGTAATAATACTTGCGATGAGTATGTTTTTTGAGATATCGGTCATAAAGGTCGAGGGCAACTCGATATACACCGATAAGGAGATCATCGATGCTTCCGGTATTCAGATAGGCGATAACCTGTTTTTCATAAATCGCATATCTGCCGGAAGCCGAGTGGTCGTAAAGCTTCCGTATGTCGATTCCGTCAAGATCGTAAGGGGCCTTCCGGATCAATGTACGATCATCGTTGAGGAGAGCAGGGCAGTGGCAAGCATAAGCGTTGGGGACGAGCTGTGGTCTGTAACGCAAAGCGGCAAGTTCCTCGGCACCGTGAGTGATGACGATCCCTTGCAGCTTCCGGAGATCACGGGACTCACGGTCAAATCGGCGGCAGTCGGTGATATGATGGTCGTTTCCGAGGACGAGACGGAGAAGCTTGAGTATTTGCTTGAGATACTCGAACAGATAAAGGGCAGAGGCTTAGAAGCCGAGGTCACCGCAATAGACTTGAGCTCTGCTTCAAATCCCATGATCGAGTACCAAAATCGCTTTACCGTCAAGTTCGGTGAGCATGATGACACCGAGTATAAATTCGCAAAGCTGCTTTCCGCAGTGGACAAGCTGGGAGCGGACGATGCCGGAATACTCGACCTATCGGATGAAAATAAGGTGCATTTCAATCCGAATTAACATTATATTTAAAACTTTGTTTACATAACAGAGGAAAAATGTATTGACCTGTAAGGAAATTCGTTATAAAATGTGATACACCGCAAAAATCTGACAATGGCAAGTGCCATGTTCTTAAATAAAAAATATTGGAGGAACTAAAATGGATTTCAAAGCCGATCTCGGACCCGAAAATGTGGTTACTATAAAAGTCGTCGGTATCGGTGGTGCCGGCAACAATGTTGTTAACAGAATGGTAAAGGGCGGAACTCAGGGCGTTGAGTTTATCGCAGTCAATACCGACAAGCAGGCTTTGGCAGTCTCCAATGCCGATCAGAAGATCCAGATCGGTGAGAAGCTGACCCACGGTCAGGGTGCAGGCTCCGATCCCGAAATAGGCAAAAAGAGTGCGGAGGAGAGCCGCAACAATATCGCAAAGGCTATGGAAGATGCCGATATGGTATTCATAACCGCTGGCATGGGCGGAGGTACCGGTACCGGTGCGGCACCCACCGTAGCTGACATTGCCCGTGAAGCAGGAATACTCACCGTCGGTGTTGTTACCAAGCCCTTCAAGTTCGAGGGTAAACGCCGCATGGATCAGGCAAACGCAGGTATCAAGGAAATGCTCGGCAGAGTTGACTCCCTGCTTATCATCCCCAATGATCGCCTCAAGTACGCCACCGACCAGAAGGTCACCCTTGCTAACGCATTTGAAATTGCAGACGATGTTCTTCGTCAGGCCGTCACCAGCATTTCCGACCTCATAAAGAACACCGGCTTCATTAACCTTGACTTCGCAGACGTTACCTGCATCATGCAGAATGCCGGCTTTGCACATATGGGCGTTGGCCGTGCAGCGGGCAAGGGCAAGGCAGAGGATGCCGCCCGTATGGCGGTTGCAAGTCCTCTTATGGAGACCTCCATCAACGGTGCTCACGGTGTTCTTATCAATATCACCGGCTCCGAGGATATGGGCCTCGAGGATGTCGAAGCAGCAGCAAACCTCGTTCAGGAAGCAGCACACCCCGATGCAAACATCATCTTCGGTGCCACCTTCGACGAGACCATGCAGGACGAGATCAGGGTCACCGTTATCGCAACCGGATTCGAGGAAGCTCCGGCTACTCCGGCTGCTGCACCTGCAAAGGTAGCAGAGCCCAAGCGTGAGAGACCCCAGGGACTCTACACCGCAGCGACCGAAAAGGCAGAGAAGAAGGAAGCTGCAACACCTGCACCTACCGGTGAGGAAGATCCCTTTGACAGCATTTTCAAGATATTCAACGCAAAGTAATTTGATATTAAAAAGGTACAGCCGATAGGCTGTACCTTTTTTACGTTTAATTGTTTAATTAATGTACTTGTCGATTGCGGTGTTAAGCTCCTCAATACGTTCCGCATTACCCGATTCCACAGCGTCTGTGATGCAGTGCTCAAGGTGATCCTTTAGTATGACCTTTGCGGTACTGTTAAGTGCGGAGCGTACCGCGGCAAGCTGAATAAGAACATCGGTGCAGTCACGTCCGTTCTCAACCATACGCTTGACGGACTCCAAATGACCTATCGCCCTTGCAAGACGGTTCACAACTGCCTTGGTGTTCTCGTGAGTGTGCGGATGGTTGTGGTGCGGATGCTCATGCTCCTCATGCTCATGGATATCCGGCTCAGGCTTCTGCTCATGGCAGTGCAGAATACCGTCGCCGTGATCGTGATAAAAAAGATCGTCCGGTGTATGCATAGTAAATCCCCCGAATATTAGTATGAACATTTTATCCTCCTCGGTCGATTATTGCAAGCACAAGTTTTGGAATCGGACATACTCCGACGGAATAGGCTGAACGGAGGTGATTTTTGTGTTGGGCTCTGCACTTATGCTGCTTATCTGCGGAACGCTGCTAATGCTCCGCATATCTCCGAACGGCTCCTTCCCGTCACCCTTATCGGCGGATGAGGAGAAAGACTGCCTCGATCGATGGTTAAACGGCGACATTGAAGCGAGGAATAAACTTGTTGAGCACAATATGAGGCTTGTGAGCCACATAATCAAGAAGTATTACACCCAAGGTGAGGACATGGATGACCTCATATCCATAGGCACGATAGGACTCATTAAAGGCATAAATACCTACCGCCCCGAAAAGGGAGTGCGACTTGCGACATATGCCAGCAGATGTTGTGAAAATGAGATACTCATGTACTTCAGAAGCCGCAAAAAAACGGCAGGGGACATAAGCCTTTCCGATGCCTTGGAAACAGACGGCGACGGCAACGGCCTTTCATTGATGGATATCATTGCACAGGACGATGAGCTCTGCGATACCGTGGGCAACTTCGAGATCTGCAAAAAGCTCAGGGAGCAGGTGGGTACTGTGCTGACCGAAAGGGAGGCAAAGATAATAAAGCTCCGTTATGGGCTCGACGACGGACTACCGAGAACTCAGCGAGATACCGCTGTTATTTGCAATATTAGCCGTTCATACGTATCACGGATAGAAAAACGGGCACTTGAAAAGCTGAGAGAATGCATGGGAGAGGACGCAAGACCGAATTAAAGCACAAAATCTGAAGTAAAAATGACATTGAACTATTGCCTGAATTGCTTCGGTTTGTTATAATAATTAAATATAGTAAAAAGAGGCAATATGCCAAGGAGAGATACGGATATGCCAAATTGCCCTGTTTGCGGTAAAAGCTATAAGAATGATCGCTGTAGCTTTTGCTCCTATGATATGACGAGGGACTTTATCAATTTCAGAACAGCGGCACCACTCGGAAGGGACGATAAGGAGCTGTATGAATACGGATACCGCCTTGTTAAGATCATGGGAAAAACCAAAAACAGCAAAGAAACCGCATCGAATACCAAGCAAGCGAGTGCAAGTACCAATGAGCAGAAAAGCAAAAAGACGGTTAATACTCCGTCTACCCCGATAAAGCTTGCTTGCGGCCCCAAATACGCCGCTGCTCTTATGAGCGACGGAACGGTAAGATGCCGTTTTATCGACAAGTATGGTTTGCGTTATGCAAATGATTGGAAGAACATTGCGGCAGTATCGGCAGGTAAGTACCATTGCTTAGGTCTTCGCAGTGATGGTAAGGTGATAGCCGTAGGCTATCGCAAATTCGGTCAGTGTGAGGTCTCCGGATGGGAATCCGTCATTGCCATATCCGCCGGCTGTAGCCATAGCTTGGGACTCACCAAGTACGGAACTGTACTGGCAGCAGGAAATAACGATAACGGACAGTGTAATGTCGGAGCATGGAAGGACATAACTGCAATAGCCGCAAGTGATGAGTTCAGCGTAGGACTTTCGAATGTAGGCAAAGTCTTTGTTGCCGCAACACAGACAAAGAACACAAATATTTGGGGAGCTGAAAACTGGCGTAAGATCATTTCCGTTGCAGTGGGAAGAAACCATGTAGTCGGGCTCAAGCGTGACGGCACCGTATCCGCTGTAGGCGATAACTCGGTAGGGCAGTGCGAGGTCCAGCAGTGGCATGATATAATAGCGATCGCAGCAGGGGAGAGCTACACCCTCGGTCTGACCTCCGACGGAACCGTTCTTGCAACGGGTGACAATTCTCAGGGTCAATGCAATGTGTCCGATTGGAAAGATATCTACTGCATTTCCGCATCACGCTTTACCTCCTTGGGTATGAGCAGAAACGGAGTAAGCTACATCACCGATAACGACGGCGGAAAGACTCTGAATACCAAAAATGCGTTTTACATATCCCTCGGTGTTGACTACTATGCAATGCTGTCGGATAACGGAAGCGTTAGCATAGGTATTCTCAATACATTTGGACTTGATACTGCAAATGAATGGAAGAACATTAAGGATATATCCTTCAGTCTGCTGAGTGCATTGGCACTGCGTAATGACGGTAAAGCTATTGCAATAGGAAATAATTTCGAAGGCCAGGGCAATGTTCAAGACTGGGGCTCCGTTAAGCAGCTATCTGCAGGAATAAATCACTCGGTGGCCCTATGCGAGGACGGAAAAGTGCTCGCCTCCGGCTACAATGAAATGGGCCAGTGCAATGTTGAAGGCTGGAGCAATGTCAGATCCATTGCGGCAGGAGCAAATCACACTGTCTGTGCAAGGAACGACGGTACGGCAGCGGCAATAGGCTGGAACAACTTCGGTCAGTGCAAGGTGGGCGGTTGGATAAATATCGCTAAGGTCGCAGCCAGCTCCTATCACACGGTGGGTCTTAAAAAGGACGGTACCGTGGTTGCCGCCGGATTCAATCCGGATGGAAGGTGTGCAGTCCAAAACTGGGTAAACATATCCGATATATCCGTCGGCTTTAACCATACGGTCGGCTTATGCAATGACGGTACCGTTGTAGCCGTTGGAGATAACAGCAACGGTCAGTGCAATGTTGAAGCGTGGACTGATATAATTTCGGTGTGTGCCCTCGAGGAATGTACTTTAGGACTGAAAAAAGACGGAAGTATATTGGCGGCAGGAGGCTTCGGCACAGCACAGATCGATGCCTCGAAGCTTACCGAGATATGCGTATAAGGCACTGAATTAAATGAAATGTACCGTATGCGGAACATGGCGTGATTCAAACGTGTGCCAAAACTGCGGTTATGACGCAAGCTGCGACTTTTTGGATAACCGGACATTGAGCCCGATACCGAATTGCGACATCGCACATAGACGGGTCATGAGCCTGTATTACAATAAGAATACTTTTGCACCTCCCACGCCCAAGCCGATAATAAATGAGGTGCCGCCTCAGCCACCCATTCAAACCCAAAGCGATAAAAAGAAGATAATAGCGATCTCGGCAGGTGCTTCACATACGGTGGGACTCAGAGCCGATGGCACCGTTTTTGCAACCGGAAATAATATTATCGGTCGAAGCAACGTTTCCGATTGGTAAACCGCAAATACAAACAGAAGTGAGGTGAGACGATGAGAATTAAAAAGACAGTGTGGATCTTTACGATGATAATGCTCTTTGCGATACTGCTTCTCATCGTGAACTCAAGGATACAGCTTACCGGAGAGGTCATCTTCGGCGGCAGTGACGAGGTTTTCATAAAGACAGACAACTTAAAAGACCCCCTTGCCGACTATACGGAGCAGGAGGATAAGGACAAGATCACCGCCCCTGCAGGTCTTGACTACCCCAATATCGACATAACAAAGTGGCAGTATATGCTTGTCGGCGACTCAAACTCCATAGGCTCCTACGCACCGGAGACTATCGAAGTCGCAGACGGTGCCCGATTTGACGAAAATGCCGCAGTATCGCTTAAAAATCTGCTTGAAGCTGCAAAGGATGCAGGCTTTACAGTGTATGTAGGCAGCTCCTACGTTTCGTATTCGCAGCAGCAGCAGATATTCAACGACAAAGCTACGGAGCTTTCGGAGAACGATAATTACAGCTATGACGAGGCTGTTGAGCTTGCAAGGCAGATCGTAGCCTACCCCGGCTGCGGTGAGCACCAGACCGGACTTGCGGTAGACCTGTTCGATAAGGAATACGAGGTCTACGACTATTCAAAGATGAATGCCGATTTTTACACATGGCTTGACGCAAACTGTGCGGAGTACGGCTTCATAAAACGCTATCCAACGGAGAAAGCGGAGCTTACCGGTATCGATGAGCCGTGGCACTATCGCTATGTGGGCAAGGAAGCGGCAAAGTTCATCATGGAAAACTCCCTTTGCTTCGAAGAATTCTGTGCCTACTATCGTTAAATTTATCCCCGAAAGTATTGCTTTCGGGGATAAAAAATGCTTGCATTATCATAAGCTTAGTGTTATTATATCAATGTAAGCAAGTTAGTTCAGTGTCAGAGTGGGTCGAAGCCCACTCTTTTTGTTGGCCTGCACTCAAATCGAATGGAGTTTTTTATGAGTAAAGTTACCGAAGCGGTCGAGGCTCTTGCCAAGCCGATTGTTGAAGATGAGGGCTGCTCCCTGTGGTCGGTGGAATATGTTCGTGAAGCCGGAAGATGGTTCCTCAGAGTGTTTATAGACAAAGAGGGCGGAGTTGACGTTGCCGACTGTGAGCGTATAAGCCGCAGACTCGATCCCATACTTGACGAAGCCGATCCCATACCCGACAGCTATGTTTTCGAAGTAGGCTCTGCAGGTATCGAGCGTGAGCTGAAGCGTCCTTCCGACTTTGAAGCCTTCATGGGCACGGAGGTCGAGCTCAAGCTTTATCAGCCGATCAACGGAAGAAAGTCCGTTGTCGGTATTCTCAAAGCATACGAAAACGGCGATGTCACCGTTGACGACAATACATTCAAGAAGCAGCAGATCGCACAGGTCAGACTGCATCCCAAATTTTAAAATACGATAATACAACTATAAAAGGGGTAAGAAAATGAACGCAGAATTCTTTTCCGCAATTGAGGATCTCCAGAAAGAGAAGGGTATTCCCAAGGATTATATGTACGATAAGATCCGTCAGGCCATGCTGGCGGCGTTCCGCAAGGACAATCCCGAATGTGCCGATAATGTCGAGATCCTCCTTGACGAAGATAGAAAGCGTATAGAAATGTACGTCAATAAAACTGCTGTGGAGCAGGTCGAGGATCCGGCTCTCGAGATCAATATTGAGGCCGCCAAGAAGATCAGCAAAAGATCCAAGCTCGGTGACATTATCAAAGTCCCCGTTGAGACCAAGAAGTTCGGCAGAATAGCCGCACAGGCTGCAAAGCAGGTCATAATCCAGGGTATTCGTGAAGCGGAGCGTGGCATCGTCTATCAGGAATTCACCTCCAAGGAGCATGAGATACTCACCGGTGTTGTATCCCGTATCGAGCCCCGAAACGGCAGTGTATCCATAAGGATCAGCTCCAACAGCGAATATACCGAGGCAATGCTTTCCCCCAATGAGAGGATCAGGACAGAGGTGCTCACCGAGGGTGATCGTATAAAGGTTTATGTCGTTGAGGTCAGAAACTCCACCAAGGGACCTCAGGTTCTCATAAGCCGTACCCACCCCGGTCTTGTCAAGAGACTGTTTGAGCTTGAAGTACCTGAAATATTTGACGGTACCGTTGAGATTAAGTCCATAGCCCGTGAAGCCGGAAGCCGTACCAAGATGGCGGTTTGGTCAAACGATCCCGATGTCGATCCCATCGGCTCCTGCGTAGGACCTAAGGGCGGTCGTGTTGCCGGTATCGTAAACGAGCTCGGCGGCGAAAAGATCGATATAATCAAGTACAGTGAGACTCCCGAGGAATATATCGCCGCTGCACTTGCACCCTCCGAGGTCGTGAGTGTTACCATGTTTGAGGACGGTAAGAGCTGCCGTGTTATAGTGCCCGACAGTCAGCTTTCACTTGCGATAGGCAAGGAAGGCCAGAACGCAAGACTTGCGGCAAAGCTCACAGGATACAAGATAGATATCAAGCCCGAGTCCGAAGCATAAGGCAATAAGAGAGGAGGCGACCGGGATGCAAAAGAAAATACCGATGAGGCAGTGTCTCGGCTGCCGTGAGATGAAGCCCAAGAGGGAGCTTATAAGGGTAGTACGCTCACCCGAAAATGAGATAAGCCTTGACTTTAAAGGCAAGGCATCCGGTAGGGGAGCATACATTTGTCCCAACGGCGATTGCCTCAAAAGGGCGATAAAAGCAAAGGCAATAGAAAAGGCATTTGAAATGTCCGTACCGCCGGAGATATACGAACGCCTCCGAGAGCAAATGGAGGAGGGTGCGGATGGATAAAACGCTTGGACTAATAGGAATGATGCGTAAGGCAAACGCAATAGCCATAGGAGAAACGGCTACCGGAAATGCCGCAAGAGGCGGAGAGGCAAAGCTGCTGATACTTGCATCGGATGCATCGCAAAACGCACGAAGGCGAGTAGAGGGCTTTGCAAATTCAAGGAAGCTGAGGCTGCTTGTACTGCCCTACACCAAGGCGGATATATCCGCGGCAACAGGCAAACCGGGCTGTTCAATGGCAGCGGTGTGTGATACCGGCTTTGCCAATGCACTGCTCAAGCTACAGGAGCATAAATGCGAAACGCTTGAGTGGGAACAAGAGGAAGCTAAGAGGAGGAACAACGCATGAGTATGATGAAATACAGAGTTCACGAGGTCGCAAAGGACTTTAATTCCACATCGAAGGAGATCAGCCAGATACTTACCGATTATGCAAGCACACCGAAAAACCATATGCAGGTGCTTGAGAATTCGGAGCTTGACGTGATTTTCGAGTATCTCACTCAGCATAATCAGGTAGCAAGCTTGGCGGATATTTTCAATGTTGCTCCCGCGGCACCTAAGGAAAAGCCGGCAAAGCCTGCCGATAAGCAGCAGCCCAAGGCAAAGCCCGCAAATGAAAAGGCAGCACCCGCACCCACGCCGGCACCTGCTCCTGTGAAGAAGGAGAATAAGCCTCACGTTCCCAAGCCCGTAGCAGAAAAGCGTGTCATCGATACGAGAGGCAGTGCAGCCGTCAACATCGATAAGTATAACGAGAAGTTTGACAATATGGCCAACGAGCGTGGCCGTGAGCGTGACCGTAAGGGCGGCAAGGAAAAGATCGTCAACAAGGCAAAGCAGCGTCAGCAGCAGCAGGCAGCATCCGCAAAACGCCGTCAGGAAGAGCGTGACAAGATGCAGAAGCTGCAGCTTGAGATCGCAAAGAAGCAGCAGCTCAAGGTCTCCATCCCCGACGAGATCAACGTCGGAGAGCTTGCCTCCAGAATGAAGAAGACCGCAGGCGAGGTCATAAAGCAGCTCATAAAGCTCGGAGTATTTGCCTCCGTTTCCGATGTTGTTGATTACGATACCGCGGCACTTGTTGCCATGGAGCTCGGCTGCAAGGTCGAGAAGGAGGTCGTTGTCACCGTTGAGGAGCGCCTTATCGACGATCACGAGGATACCGCAGAGGAGCTCAGAAGCCGTGCTCCCGTCGTTGTCGTCATGGGTCACGTTGACCACGGCAAAACAAGCCTGCTTGACTATATACGCCATGCAAATGTTGCCTCCGGTGAGGCAGGCGGTATCACACAGCATATCGGCGCATATACCGTTGAGATAAACGGAAGCCCCATAACCTTCCTCGATACCCCGGGCCATGAAGCATTTACCTCAATGCGTGCAAGAGGTGCAATGGTTACCGATATTGCCATTCTCGTTGTCGCAGCGGATGACGGTATCATGCCTCAGACCATTGAAAGTATAAATCATGCAAAGGCAGCAGGTATTCCTCTTGTAGTTGCAATAAACAAGATGGATACGGTCGGAGCAAACCCCGAACGTATCAAGCAGCAGCTCACCGAGTATGACATAGTACCCGAGGAATGGGGTGGCGAGACTATTGTTTGTCCCATATCCGCAAAGACCGGTATGGGTATTGACAATCTGCTTGAAAACCTTGTTATCCTTGCCGAGATCCAGGAGCTTAAAGCAAATCCGAACCGTGCCGCAAAGGGTGCCGTCATCGAAGCAAGACTTGATAAGGGCAGAGGTCCCATCATGACCGTGCTTGTCCAGAACGGAACCTTAAAGCTCGGTGATATCATAATTGCCGGAACCGCCGTCGGCCGTGTCCGTACCATGATAAACGATAAGGGTCAGCGTATCACGGAAGCAGGTCCCTCCGTTCCCGTTGAGATTTCGGGTATGTCCGAGGTTCCGAGTGCGGGTGACACCTTTAATGCCGTTGCCGATGAGCGTATGGCAAGGGAGCTTGTTGAGGAACGTAAGATCCAGCAGAAGAATGCCGCCTTCGGCACCAATAAGAAGGTCAGCCTCGAGGATCTGTTCAGCCAGATCCAGGCAGGTGAGATGAAGACTCTCAACATCATTGTAAAAGCCGACGTTCAGGGCTCAGCCGAGGCAGTGAAGGCATCGCTTGAGAAGATCACCAACGAGGAAGTCAGGGTCAAGGTCATCCACAGTGCAGTCGGTGCGATCAATGAATCGGACGTTATGCTTGCCGCGACAAGCGGTGCCATAATAGTCGGCTTCAACGTAAGACCCGACAATGCCGCAAAGGATTCCGCAGCACGTTCCAATGTCGATATGCGTATGTACAGAGTCATTTATGACTGCATAAACGAGATCGAAGC
>CAYUQN010000005.1:0-43280 GCA_964446815.1 uncultured Oscillospiraceae bacterium
CAAGAAGCAGTGCGACCAAAAGAACGGTCGACAGTCGATTTTGTTTTTTCTTCATACAGGATTCTCCTTACCACTGTGGGACGGGGTTTTACCCCGTCCCTTAATGTGATAAATACTCAGTGGCTATCAGCCGTTGTTCATACGCCTTCTGGTTACGAGGACTACAGCGGCACCGACAACGAGGACTGCGCCGACTATGTAGAAGATGGTGGTACCGATGCCACCGGTGGAGGGCAGCTCGGAGCCGGTCTGGTTGAGGACCTTGAGGATCTGGATGCCGTCAATGGTCTCGCTGGGAATTACGGCGCCATCGTTGGCAATGACAACCTTGATGGGCTCATCGAGCTTATTGAAGCCGTCGGGAGCCTTGATCTCGGTGACGTAGTAGGTGTCACTGTCGAGACCCTGGATGACGAACTTACCGCTTTCATCGGTGGTGATGCCGGTAACGGTATTCACGTCGTCTGCCTTTGCTACACGGTAAACATTGTCGCTGACCTTAACGAGTGCGATGGGGTCGGAACCGTCGGAGTTCTTGCTGATGGTGAACTCTGCGCCTGCAAGGGGATTCTCGGTGTCGCCTACGGTGGTGTACTTAAATACGCCGAACTTCCAAGTATAGGTCTTGGTCTCTTTTTCGGGAGTCTTGAAGCCGGGAATGCCTTCCTCACCGTAGCTGAGGTAGCTCTTGTTGGGGTTACCGGGAGTGCCGATAACTGCGTTCTCGTTTACGTCTGCGGAGTAGTAGATAACGATCTCGTCACCGGACTTGAGAGAAGCACAGAATGTCTCGCTGAAAACAACTTCGAAGGTGCAGCCGTCGGTGCAGGTGGTTTTTACTTCGTAGTTGGAGGTGTCGACCTTGCTGCCGTTGAGGGTAACTTCGCTTACGCCCTTGAAGGTGAGGCCTGCGGACATGATGTCGTGGTAAACGTAGTTTTCCGCACCTTCACCTGCCGTGATAGTGCCCTTGAACTTTACGTTCTGGCCGATATCGGCATCGTTTTCCTTGCCCCATGCATCGTTGGAGTCTTCCTGAACGAGCTTGTCGCTTTCGGGAACGGAGTTCTTTTCCTTGATGGTGACATTGGGGTTGGTGGTGTCGAGAGAGCAAATGGTGCCGAGGGAGGTGTCAACGAGGTAGTAGCCGAGCTTGAGGTCATCAAACGCAACGGTGGTGGTAGCTGCGGTTTTGGTCATGTCGGCAGTTATGCTTTTTTCCTTTGCGTATGCAAGAGCGGCCTTTGCAAATGCTGCTGCGTCTGCACCCTTTACCCAAGTGACATAGCCGTTTTCGGCAACGGTAACATAGTCGGTCTGGGTTCCGAGCCAAGTTGCCCACTGGCTGTTTGCCTTATAGGCATAGGAGTTTGTGGCAGAGTTGAAGCTTTCGAGGTAGAGGATCTGGTAGATGTCGTAACGAGCACCTACGACTGCGTTGTCAACGGTGATGGAGCCGCCGTCTTTGGGGCCTTCCATTGCGGCAAATGCGGTAGATGCCAGGCTGAGCACCATTACGAGGGTCAGCAGCAGAACGGCAAACTTCTTTGCTTTTTTCATTTTGTACTATCCTTTCTATTTTTTAAAAGTCTTTTTAATTTGGAGTGCTTACACCTACTCGGAGGCGGTATCCTCCTTTCTGTGCTTTGCTTTATAATACGTCAGAAGTGCGGTCGCAATAAGCAGCAGCCCTCCTGCTGTATACATTTGTGTGCCGCTTCCGCCGGTAGCCGGAAGCTCATAATGCTCAAGACGGTTTGTAAACTCAAGCTCCGAGGAGGTTTGTATCTCCTCTCCGTCCTTGGTTACGGAGCTTATCGCCGCCGTCAGCGTATCACCGTCACTCACGACACTTACCGTCACCGTGTAGACCGCCGTATCTATGACCGTTCCGGCCTCGTCACATTGATCCTCGGTGATGCGATAGAGGAAGGTGTACTCCCCTGCCTCGTACTGTCTTAGCGGATAATCTATCTTGAAGCTTCCCCTTACGGGAGCATCGGTGATATCAAGCGTCAGCGTTTCCTTAAACTGCGGCTCCGTCTCCGCCGTACCGTCCGAGGTCAGCCGAGTGAGCGTAAAGCTGTAGCTGTGAGTTCTGCCGTCCGGAGATTCGAGCTTCTTAACTATCGGGATCTCAACGGAGCTTCCCTTTTCGCTGTTATTGATCTCGACCTCGACCTTATCTTTTACGCCGATCGTGCCCTGGGCCGCAGCCTCCGTTTGGGTCACGCCGCCCACCTTATAGCTCACGGCATAGTCCAGTGCTGAGCCTTCCGTCTCCGTAACGGTGAAGTGGGTGCCGGCGAATATATTGCTTATCGTTGCCGTCTCATTCGGTTTAAGGCTTATGATGCCCTCGGTCGTAACGCTTCGTACCTCATCGCCTACGGTATATTTTGTACCGACCGGAAGCAGTACACCGTCAAGCCTGACCTCGAAATCGAAGCTCTTGTCGATGGGATCGCCGTCGTAGAGGGTGACGGTCTTTGTGATATTCAGCTCACCGAGCTTATCTCTTATGAGCTGATTGTTGAAGTGGAACACGGTACTGCCGTCGGACACGTCCTTGACCGGACTGTCAACTCCCTTAAAGCTGTCCTCACCGACGGTTATGTCATTATAATCCGTGGTCTGGCTTGTGCCGTTGACCGTTACCTTGCCGTACTGCTCAAAGTATTCCGCATCGAGAAGCTCACGGACAAAGTATTTGCCCTCGTCCTCATCGATACCGTCAAACACCGCAGTCTGATCCGCCTTTATGGTGAACACACCGTTGGCATCGGTATAGCCCGTGCCTATCTCGATACCGTTTGCATCGAGTATGGTGTATTCCCTGTTTGCTCCGATGAACAGCTCCTTGCCGTTTTCACGGAGTATCTGGAACTTGAAGTCGGGATTGCCGACCAAGTCGATGTTGCCCTCATCGGTCTCAAGCTCCTTTGAAACGGAGATGGAGTTCTGGTGCAGCAGAGGGAAGTTGAAGTTCATCCTGCAAACGCCGGAGCCTGCACCACGCTCCATGTAGTAGAAGTTGAAGCTGTGGGACGAGTAATTCTCAAAGGTACCCTTGGCATTGAGCCCGTCCTTAGAGCCGAGGATCTCCTCAAAGGTCACCGTCTTATACGGCTCCTTTGCAACATCACCCGTAGTGGGATCGAGAGTGTAGTACTTGACAAGGCCGTTGACAAAGTCGATCTCGCCGCCTACATGACGGTGGATACCCGAAAGATCAAGGAACAGAATATCGTCAATATATATCCAAACGTCATCGTCACCGGTGAAGTAGAATATCATCGGCTGCTTACCGTCAAGTCCGGTAAGTCCGTTCTTCGGCTGGATGAAGTTCATCTTCATCTCCATGCCGAAGTAGAAGTCCGTCGGCTCGTCGTAGTCTATCGAGTAGATGTTTGCAAGCTCGTCATTGGTGAATCTCTTGTTCAGTCCTGCCGCCGTAAAGTACTCGGTGGCACAGTCTGCCGCAGTCCAGCCCTCGGGGTGGGCATCGTCCATGAGGGCTATAAACTCCGTCAGTCTTGTGCTTAGGGTGTTGTACTCTTCGCCGTAGCCCGCGTTATACTTTGCCTTTGCACTGCTTGCGATAGCCTGAAGATACGCCTTATCTATCGTGCTTGCCTGAGCGGACAGATGAACGATGTCGTTAAAGGGCAGGAAGTTGCCGAAGGGGTACATCATGAAGTTTGAGGATATTATCTGCTTATACAGCGTAAAGGTATTTGTTTCCGCATCAAACTGAGCATGATTTGTACGGCTGTTGAAGGTATATGCACCGGTGTCGGGGTGGTAGATGAACAGTCCGTTTATGTTTTGGGTGTTCATCTTCGTGGCATAGGTGTTATCCTTCCACAAATAGTCAAGCACCGTACCGTCACTAAGTGCCGGGTATCCGTTTTTAAGCGTCGGATACATTGCGTTTGCGATCGGTGAGTTTGCGCCGTTTGCCGTTGCGTTTATATCGCCGCCCTCATTTGTGACGTTTGTATAACCTGCTTTGAGGTCTGCGGTTATGTTGTTACCGAAGTTGAAACCGTACCTGCCGAACTTGGTATACTTTCCGGTCGTACCGTTATCCTGCTGGAAGCCGGGATAATTTCTGTCGGCATTATACTTGTCGTTGATATTTGTGCCGTAGTCATAGAGATTTATCTCAATGAGCTTTGAGGTGTCCGCACTCTCTACCGTATCGAGGGCCTCTTCATTGTCCTTGTCGGGCTTAAATATCGTCGGTGCATCCGCAAAGCTTACCGTACCGAAGCCGGAGGAGCTTGTTCCGGTGGTTTTCATGTAATCGAAATTTACCGTCGCATACTGGCCTACCGTGGGTACATACGACACATTATATGTGAATAGGACAAAGCCCTTGGCTGTGGTTGCCGCAACATCGAGCTTGTTGTTTGAATTTGAAACGACCTTGGATACATACAGATTGCCTGCCGCATCCGCTTCGACTACGATGGCGTTCCACCACTTGAAGTTTGTACCGTTGTGTACACTTGAAGCACTCGTACCGTAGCGAACCATCACTACCGGCGTAGTAAACTGATTGACACCGTAAACCGTGAGACTTCCGTTGCCTGCAAAGGTCTCGGCACCGTAGAGCCATTCAAAGCCCAGCAGCTTATCCGCATTCGTGACCGCTGCCTTTTCGTCATCGCTCATCGCCTCATACACCGCATAGGCGTTGCTCGCCTCTATCGTCAGCTCCATGAGGCAGGCGTTATACGCATCCTCGTTTCCCGAGTTTTCATACGACATCAGCTCTTGCGTTATCGTATCGTTATCGGGCAACGCATCTATCGCAGCTATGAGCCGCTCTACCTTGAGCTTGGACTCATCATTCAGCTCATGGGGCTGTTCCATGGTTATCGCAGGGAGAATAAGAGCATAGGTAGTACAAAAAACGACGACACAAGACAGCACAAGCAAAACCTTGTGCCAACGCTTTGTAAACCGTCGTTTCTTTATATACCTTTCTCCGTTGGCTGTTGCCGGGGTCTTCATTGCTTCTTACATCTCCCACCGAGCAGCGTCGGTCAATTGACCGTTCCGAAATCGGGAAGCGGCCATACTCTGAATACTATCCTACCTACTATTTGTTCCTCCGCTATGCAGCCTATCTCCGAATGTCTCGAATCCACCGAGGTCGATCGGTGGTCGCCCATACAGAAATATTTGCTCTCGGGAACCTGATACGGAAACTCGATCGTTGCGTCTCCAAAAGCCTTGTCTTCCAAATAAGGCTCGTCCAAAAGAACACCGTCAACGTAAACATTCCCTGCCTCGTCGATATCCACCGTCTGACCGGGGAGGGCTATGCAACGCTTGACAAGTATCTTGTTTCCTATATAAAACGCTATAAGATCGCCCTGCTTGAAGTCCGATTCACTGACCGACACAACAATGTCTCCCTCATTGAGGGTCGGGGTCATCGAGGAACCGTATATCTGCAAAACAGGGAGCCATATCGTCGCCACCAAAACGGCTATCGCCGCAACGACGATCAGCGTATACACCGTGCTTCGCAATACGGAGCGGTAGCGTGATTTGTACTTCACACGCCTAAGCTCCGATTCAAGCTGTTCAAGCTCGGGTATTTCTATCGGCTTCTTTTGCTTCATACATTTTTATCTCTGCCTACCGTAAAGGACAGCAGCTCTCTGAGCTCTGCGTGCTCTGCGGAATACGCCTGCATCTTGGCATATACCCTGTCCCAGTAATCCTGCGACTGTGCCTTTGCATTCCTGAGCATTTCGGCACACTGAGCCTCGGTCTCGAGCTTCATCGCCATGCTCTTTGCTTCCGCTTCCGCAAGCATCTTTCCCGCTTTTATACTGCTTTCGGCTTCCATCCTCGCACATACGGCTTCCTGCCTGCTGCTGAGAGTGGCTATATTTTCGGTATACTGTCTGCAAGCCTCCTGAGCCGCTTCGAATACTCCGCTGAGCTGAAGGGCTGCCTCGGCAATGGATCCTGCCTTGTCGATCTTGATCGTCCTATCCGAAAGCTTTTCCTCAAGCTCCGCATATTTTTCCTTTAGTTCACGGAGCTCACGACCCTGCTCAACGAGCATTTGCAGCAGGTCATTGCGGTTCAGTTTTTTCAGATCGTTTTCCGTCATCGGATGCTCCTCCGTCTAACACTATATTGTGTTTTTCCTCTTTTTGTTTATCGCAATATATTGTGTTCCGTTATAGGTTTACATAACAACATAATGTGTATTTTGGGTCATATGTGCACTACATTGTACCACCGTGGAATACTCATGTCAAACCTTTTTGGGAAAAAAATAAAAAAATGGAAGCTTAAAATATTTTAATGAAAACTCTTTTGGTTGTCCGTTTTATTGGACACCTCTTATGTTATCATATGGCTGTGTAAAAAAATGAACGGAGGAAATTACAATGAAAGAAATGTATGTGACCGTGACCGGCTTTTGCAATTACCGCGGCATATTCCCCTTTAAGATCGGGAACCTCATCCGCTGCGAAAAGGAAGCGGATAATCTCTACGACAGTGAGGCGATAAAGTGCACCGTCCCCATCCTCGGGACCGTGGGCTATGTCGCAAACAGCGTCAATACCATGGCAAACGGTACCATGAGTGCCGGCAGGCTCTATGACAAGGTGCCGAAAAAGTTTTATATCCGTGTCATGTTCACCACCTGCACCAAAGTTATCTGCAAGGTCGAGGACGGTGAGCCCAATGAGCTCAAGATCGAGCTCCTCTCCAAGCTCGGTGACGACTGGGACAATGCCGGTGATGTGGATGAGGACGATGACGACTCCCTCGGCTTCTACGATTGCGGCGGTGAGTACGAAGAAGACCTTGTCGATGACGAGGATATGTGATACATTATAGGTGTATTTAAAAAAATAGGTTATTTCTGTCAATAACTCATTTGCTTTCTTTGCGCAATTTATAAACATTTTCTTTTTTGTTAACGAAAAATTTCGGGGGCTGTGAAATGGCTAAATCGGCAAATCAAAAGCTCAAGCTTTTGTATCTCACGAAGCTGCTCCTCACCCGATCCGATGAGGCTCATCCCATGAGCGTTCCTCAGATCATCGAGAGCTTGGCTGTCAATGGTATAAAAGCGGAGCGAAAGAGTATTTACGATGATATCGAGGCACTGCGTCACTTCGGTCTCGATATCATTCAGAACAAGGGCAAGGGCGGCGGTTATTACATAGGCGACCGTGATTTTGAGCTGCCGGAGCTCAAGCTGCTTGTGGACAGTGTTCAGTCCTCGAAGTTCATCACCGAGAAGAAAACCATCGGGCTTATCAAAAAGATCGAGAGCCTTGCCAGTGTTTACGATGCCCAGCTCCTGCAACGTCAGGTCTTTGTCCGCAACAGGATAAAGAGCATGAACGAAAGCGTATATTATAATGTAGACGAGATCTCCGGTGCCATCACCGATGACAAGGCGATACGCTTTAGGTACTTCGATTACACCGTTACAAAGGAACGTAAATTCCGCAAAAACGGTGCATGGTACGAGGTCAGCCCCTACTCCCTTATGTGGGACGATGAGAACTATTATATGCTCGCCTTCGATCCCAAGGCAGGTAAAATGAAGCACTACCGTGTGGATAAGATGACCGATATATCCGCCCTCGAAAAGCTGCGTGAGGGCAAGGAGCAGTGTGGGAATATCAGCCTTGCCGATTATTCGAAGCAGGTTTTCGGTATGTTCACCGGCTCTGCCGAGAATGTGAAGCTGCGTTTTTCAAACAGCTTGGTAGGTGCTGTGATAGACCGCTTCGGTCGTGATACGCTCATCGTCGCATCAGATGCCGAGCACTTCACCGTCAGTGTATCTGTGGCTGTGTCGCCTCGGTTTTACGCATGGCTTTTCGGCTTCGGCACCGATGTCGAGATCCTCGGCCCCGATAAGGTCAGAGACGAATTCACCACCCTCCTCTCCGAGCTCACGGCAGCATACACCCCCACCTGATACCAAAGCTCCCCTCACGGGGAGCTTTTTCGTCATTAAAACATTTGCCATTGCCGGGATATGTGGTATAATGAATTTTCGCAGTAAGGGAAACAGGTGAAAATCCTGTACGAGCCCGTCGCCGTGAGGTGTGAACACGCCCCTGCCTATCCGCATTGCCGCAAAATGCGGTGACAAGCCATTGACGAGATCCGTTGAGAAGGCGGCAAGGATACACCGAGTCGAAAGACCTGCTGCAAAATGCCGTTTTCATATGTTGCGAGTGCCGACGAAAAAACGGAGAAAGAAATAATTTTAAGGAGAAACGCAAATGAAAAAGACAAACTCAATCAAGCGTATTCTGTCTCTTCTGCTTTGCATCGTGCTTATTGCGGCTATGGCACTTACCTTCGGTGCTTGTACCGCCGATGGCGGCAAGGACACCGGAAAGGTCGAGGATCCCGATCCCTCTCAGGAAGCAGCACAGGAGCTGTCGTTTAAATTCGTAGTCGTAGATGCCGAAGGCAACGAGGAAAGCTTCGACATTACGACCGATAAGAAGACCGTCGGTGAGGCGCTTCTGGAGGAAGGCCTCATCGAAGGCGAGGAAAGCGAATACGGTCTCTTTGTCAAGACCGTAAACGGTATCACCGCAGACTACGATGTTGACGGCACCTACTGGGCATTCTACATCGACGGTGAATACGCCTCCACCGGTGTTGACAGCACCGATATCGTCGACGGAACGACCTACAGCTTTAAGGTCGAGGGCTGATGAAGCTCAGTGTTCGGGAACTTGTGCTCTACTCCCTTTTGGGAGCCTTCATGTATGTATCCAAGGTCGCCCTTGAATTTTTGCCGAATGTCCATATGCTTGCGGCTTTGACCGTGGCATACACGATATGCTTTCGCAAGAAGGCACTGTATCCGATATACATATACGTTTTCATAAACGGTCTGTTTGCCGGCTTCAATGCATGGTGGATACCGTATCTGTATCTGTGGACTGTCCTTTGGGGAGTGGCAATGCTTCTGCCGAGGAACATGAAGCCCAAGGTGGCGGTACCGGTGTATATGGCTGTGTGCGGCTTGCACGGCTTGCTGTTCGGTACTCTTTACGCCCCTGCTCAGGCGATCATGTTCGGGCTCAGCTTCGATGCGACGATAGCGTGGATAATCGCAGGGCTTCCGTGGGATGCCGTCCATGCGATAGGAAACGTTTGCATGGGCACACTTGTCCTCCCGATAAGCCGTGCGATAGAGCGTGCAGGCGGAAGTCTCGTGCAAAAGTAATCCTTTAGACGCAGCTTTTTTGCTGCGTCTTTTCATACTCAATCATATTCAAAACAAAAGTTACATTTTATTAACCTTTATCGCTTTGGATATTGTATAATATAGTATCCGAAATTTTGACTTGGGGGTAACCGATATGAGTAAAAAAGCCCTTGTTGTCGAGGACGACATCAATATTGCCGAGCTTATCCAGCTTTATCTTGAGCGTGACGGCTTTGAAGTCAGCCTCGCTTATGACGGCGGTAAAGCCGTTACACTGTTCCGTGAGTCGGAGCCCGATATCGTTTTACTTGACCTTATGCTTCCCGTTATGGACGGTATGCAGGTATGCAAGGAGATCCGCAAGGCATCTTCCGTTCCCATCATAATGCTTACGGCAAAGGGAGAGACCGCCGACAAGATCGCAGGTCTCGACATCGGTGCCGACGATTATATGACAAAGCCCTTCGAGGTCAAGGAGCTGCTTGCAAGGATCCACGCCGTTATGCGTCGCTCCGAGCCGGAGGAGACTGTCAAGGAGAAAAAGCTCAGCTTTGACAAGCTGGTGGTCAATCTCGATTCCTATGAGCTTCTTGTCGACGGTGTCCGTGTCGATACGCCGCCTAAAGAGATGGAGCTTTTGTATCACCTTGCAGCATCGCCCAACATCGTATTCACAAGAAATCAGCTTCTTGACGAGGTTTGGGGCTTTGACTACTTCGGTGATTCCAGAACCGTCGATGTCCATATAAAGCGTCTGCGTGAGAAGCTTGAGGGTGTATCCGATAAGTGGTCGCTCAAGACCGTGTGGGGCGTAGGCTATAAATTCGAAGTGGTGAAATGAACAGCATATATTTTCGCAATTTCATCGCCACCGCCGCCCTCGTTTTGAGCTGCTTTCTCGTCATCGGTATAGCTTTCTTCGTTATCGGTGAGAATTACCTTGTCGACAACACCATGGAGCGACTTGACGCAAATGCAAACGAGGTCGTGCGTACCGCAACGGCGATAAGCCGTGAGGGCGATCTTTCGAGCTGGGATCTGCGTATGGCGATAAGCTCGGCGGCAAACAGCTCGGGTAATCACATACTGATATGCAACGATGAGGGCATGGTGCTCTCATGCTCGGATAAGCTTTTGCACTGCACGGCACACGAGGGCAAGGTCATACCGCAACGCTATCTGCGTTCCGCAGCATCGTCAAGATTCGTCGACGATCTCACCGACCTCGGCGGAATATACACCTCCGGTCGCTTTGTCGTCGCAAGACCCATAAACGTTGCCGGAGAGGTCACGGGCTACGTTTTCGTCTCTACCGATGACGTATCCGTTCTCGGTGCATGGCACACCTTTATCGGTGTCATTTTGTCCGTTTCGCTGGCGGTCATGCTCATTGCCCTGCTGATGTCTCTGTTCTTCTCCAAGAAGATGTCGGAGCCCTTGGATCAGCTTGCGCTTGCATCTCGCAAGGTGGCTCACGGCGATTTCACCGTGAGAGTCAAGAGAACCGGCAAACGCAGCGGTGAGCTCGGCACCCTTGTCGATTCCTTCAACTCGATGACCGATGCCCTGCAAAAGTCCGACGAGAACCGCCGTGAGCTCATAGCCAACATATCTCATGAGCTTCGCACTCCCATGACGACGATAGCCGGCTTTGCCGACGGTATACTTGACGGCACCATTCCAAAGGAGCAGGAGGAGCGATACCTCCGCAAGATAGCCGATGAGACACACAGACTGTCGAGGCTCGTTCGCAATATGCTCGATATGTCTCAAGCCGAAAGCAAGGCTACCGATAAAAGCCGCAGAACTAAGTTCGATATCTCGGAGCTCACTCTCCAGACCCTGCTCAGCTTTGTGGGCAGAGCGGAGGAAAAGGAGCTCGATGTCGATCCCCAGCTCCCCGAGGATCCCATCATGGTATTTGCCGATGCGGATTCCATTACTCAGGTCATTTACAATCTGACCGACAACGCCATTAAATTTGCCGAAAAGGGCAGCACGATAAGTATTCGCATATACAAAAAGGACGGCAAGGCATTCGTCGCCGTCAAAAACAGGGGTGAGACCATATCGCCCGACGATCTTCCGCATATCTTCGACCGCTTCCACAAGTCCGACCGTTCCCGTAGCATGGACAAGGACGGTGTGGGTCTCGGTCTCTACCTCGTAAAGACGATACTCAACAGTCATGACGAGGACATTGCGGTATCGAGTCGGGACGGTGTGACGGTCTTTGTGTTTACCCTCCCCTTGGCATAACTGTTTACGGAGATATTGATATGAACGATAGCAGCTGGTACGAATCCAACAAAACCGACGACCCTCGCAAGCTCGAAGCTTTAAGCGTATGGTATTCCCCCCTACGTTCCAAGATGCTCAGAGATCTTTTCAAAGAGAGAAAACGTATTGATCCGAACATCGGCGTCTTGGACGATTTCGATGATGAGTACGCCGATTTCAACACCGTAGACGGTGACGATCCGGAGGAGCTTCTTGCTTCGGACGATACTCCGAAAAAGCAGAGACCCTCCGCATTCTCGATCATTGAGCTTTTTTTCATGATAGCTTCATGTGTTTTGCTTGTGGTGTCGATAATCTGCTTCAAATACAGCACCGATCAGGCGGATGAGGACAAGGGCTTCAGTGTTCCGAGTGTCGGTGCCTACGATTTCGATTCGGGTAATATGCCCGAGGATTGGCAGGATTACTTTGATTACATCTACGGCGGTACGAGCTCATCCTCCGTCACCGTTCCGATGGAGCCCATTGAGGACAGAGGCGATTTGAAGCTCAAGGTCGCAAACGGCGGTGAGGTGCTCACCTACGGTCAGATCTATGACAAGTGCTCACCCTCCGTTGTGTATATAAAAGGCGGTATTGACGGCAAATCCTCCTATAACTGGGGCACGGGAATAATCGCCTCCTCCGACGGATATATCATCACCAACGCCCATGTCATCGACGGCTGCAACAGCATTGAGGTCGGTATCAGCGGTGGCAAGTCTTATGATGCGATGCTCGTAGGCTACGATGCAGATACGGATATCGCCGTTTTGAAGATCGATGCCAAGGATCTTACCCCTGCCGCCTTTGCCCCGACAAGCACCGTATCGGTCGGTGATACCGCGATAGCGATAGGCAACCCCCTCGGTGAGAGCTACTGTCTCACCATGACAGACGGTATAGTGTCAGCACTCGACCGTTCTGTCAATCATGAGGGCAAGACGATGCGTCTTCTCCAGACCAGTACCGCAATAAACGAGGGCAACTCCGGCGGCCCTCTGATAAACGACAAGGGTCAGGTTATAGGCATAACCAATATGAAGGTCATATCCGCAGCCTCCGGTGTTGAGGGCATTGGCTTCGCGATACCGACCGACACCGTTTTGGAGATCGTCAATGCGATAATGGCAGACGGCGCTGTCTACGGCAGAGCAACGATAGGCATAACCATCGGTGTGATGCCCGAGGAAATCGCCGAGTATTACGATATCCCCGTGGGACTTTATGTTTCGGCTGTCAACGAAAATTCCGATGCCTATGCACAGGGTCTCAGAAAGGGCGATATCATACTCGAAGTCAACGGCAGAGATTGCACCGAGATAAACGATATAGACGAGGAAAAGAACAAGTGCGAGATAGGCGACAGCCTGCGGTTCAAGATATGGCGAGACGGTAAAACGCTCATCGTAAACGCCGCAATAATGGACGCACTGGATCTTGCGTGATAGGTGCAGCAGTATTACAGACAATGCTCCATGCGGAGCATTGTCTGTTTTTGCGAAAGCTCGGTGTCGGGGCAACAAGATAAAAGATGTCGTCGACGGTAAAAGCGATCACCCTGCCCTCCACTCGGCTCTCCCGTAGGGATAAGCTGTCAGCAAAGCTTCCGAGAGGGCGTGGACAGGGTGTAAATCAAATCTGCACCGCCTCTTTTTTCAACAGGGTGTGCAGAAAAGTCGGGGCGGAAAAAATTTTTTAAAAAAATTTCAAAAAAATAAAGGGAAATACGATTTTGCGTCGTATAAGTATAATAGAGGGACTTTTTCAAAACCGCACGGAGGTGACGGATATGCCTTGTCCGAGAGAAAAGAGAGAGCTTGCGGAAAAGATATTCATAGGGAAATACGGCGTTTTGTCGGTACAGTCGAAGGGACGCATCATCGATGAGCCCGAATGTGATATCCGCACCTGCTTTCAGCGTGATGTCGATCGCATAACGCACAGCAAATCCTTTCGCCGTCTGAAGCATAAGACGCAGGTATTCTTGCAGCCGGAGGGCGATCACTATCGCACAAGGCTGACGCATACACTTGAGGTCGGCAGACTGGCACGCACCGTTGCAAGAGCACTGGAGCTGAATGAGGATCTTACCGAGGCGATAGCCCTGGGGCATGACCTGGGACACACCCCATTCGGTCACGCAGGTGAGCGTGCTTTGCGTAAGCTGTGCTCCGGTGGCTTTAATCACTATGAGCAGTCGCTGCGAGTCGTCGATCACATAGAGCGTGACGGCAGAGGGCTCAACCTCTGCTTTGAAACGAGGATGGGCATACTGCATCATACCCACGGAGCTCCTGACGATACGCTTGAGGCGATATGCGTCAGGCTGTGTGACCGTATCGCGTACATAAATCACGATATGGACGATGCCGTGAGAGCAGGCATACTCAAAAACAGCAGCCTGCCTGCGATAGTCCGTCAACGCTGCGGCAACCGCAACAGCGAAAGGATCAATGCTTTCATAAGCGATCTTGTGGAAAACAGCGGTGGCGGTGAGCTTAAAATGTCCTCCCATATGCAGGAGGCATACGATGTTTTTCACGATTTCATGTACTCGGATGTGTACACAAACCCCGTTGCGAAAAGTGAGGAAAGCAAGGTCGAGGGTATACTCGGCGGTATATTCAGCTACTACCTCAAGCACCCCTGGGAGCTCCCGGGGGAATACACCTCGATAGCTCAAAAGGATGGGCTTGAGAGGGCTGTGTGCGATTATGTATCCGGTATGACCGACGGCTATGCGATAGAAAAATACGGCGAGATATTTATACCGGCTGCATGGAGCGTTAAATGACGAAGGGAGGATAATATGGCATTTTCGGAAAGCTTTCTTCAGGAGCTTACTGAACGCAGTGACATAGTGGATGTCGTGGGAAGCTATGTCAGACTGAGCAAAAAAAGCGGATCGAATCTGTTTGGGCTCTGTCCCTTCCACAGTGAAAAAACTCCGTCCTTCTCCGTATCCGCCGACAGGCAGATATACCACTGCTTCGGCTGCGGCAAGGGCGGCGGCGTGATAAACTTCATCATGGAGATCGAAAATCTGAGCTTCCCCGAGGCGGTGGAGTTTCTGGCAAAGAGAGCCGGAATGGCTATACCGGAGCAGGAGGACGGACGGGAAAGCAAAAAACGCCGCAGAATGGCGGAGCTCAATCGTGATGCCGCGAAATACTTTTATTCGAATCTGTCCTTACCCATAGGCAAGCCCGCACTTGACTATATGGCAAGCCGCCGCATAAGTCCGACGACGGCAAAACGCTTCGGTCTCGGCTATGCCCCCGATTCGTGGGACGGGCTTATCAAGGCAATGACCGAAAAGGGCTATTCCGAGTTTGAGCTAAGGGATGCAGGGCTTGTCCGCACCGGTAAAAACGGCGGTCATTACGACACCTTCCGAAACAGGCTCATGTTTCCGGTCATCGATGTCAAAGGCGATTTCATAGGCTTCTCGGGTCGTATTTTGGGTGACGGTGAACCGAAATACATGAACAGTCCCGAGACGATAGTGTTCAACAAAAGTCGCAATCTTTTCGGCTTAAATCTTGCAAAAAAGTCGAAGAACGGATATATTATCCTTTCCGAGGGTAACATAGACGTTGTGATGATGCATCAGGCAGGCTTCGATTCCGCAGTCGCCTCCTTGGGCACCTCGCTCACACCGGAGCAGGCACGGCTGATATCACGCTACACCAATGAGGTCATCATAGCGTACGACAACGACGAAGCAGGTCGCAAGGCATCACGCAGGGCGATATCGCTTTTGGAAAAACTCGATCTCAAGGTTCGTGTGCTGAGCCTGAGCGGTGCAAAGGATCCCGATGAATACATCAAGACCAAGGGTGTCGATGCCTTCCGCAATCTGCTTGAAAAGAGCGAGAATCATATTGACTACAGGCTGCAAAGCGTCATCGACAAGTACGATCTGTCGATCGATGAGCAGAAGGTCGCCTTCGTAAAGGAGGCGGCGGATACCGTGGCACAGCTCCCGGGCTCGGTGGAAAGGCAGGTGTATGCAATGCGTATCGCCTCACTGTCCGGTATGTCGAAGGAGCTCGTTGCCGATGAGGTCGAAAGGCGGCGGAAGAAGGCTCTTGCCGCCGCAAGAAAGCAAAGTGACCGTGAGCAGAGCCGTCCCGAAAAGGCGGTACAGCCGAGAGAAAAGGAATTTCGCTATGACAATCCGAGATCGGCTGCCGCGGAGGAGGGTATTTGCAGGCTGCTGTTTCTCGATCCCGGGCTTTGCAAGGGCAAGGAGCTTCCGTCACCGGAGGACTTTTCCTCTCCGGCACTGGCGGATATCTACCGTGAGCTTTTAAAGAAGCTCCGAAACGGGGACATTATCAGCATTGCATCGATGAGTGCGGCACTTCCGCCGCAGGAGGTCTCGCTGCTTGCGGAGCTTCTGCAAAAGCCCGAGGCACTGCGAAACGGCGACAAGGCACTCGGAGATTACATAGAAAGAATAAGGCAGCAAAAGGAGCAAGGCGGCAACGCCGACCTTTTGAGCCTTGCCAATAAATTAAGAGAAACAAAAGGATATGGGGGATAAATCATGAGCGGTAAGAACGATATGAACAATACCGAAAACATAACGGACAAGGCAAAGAAGCCCGACGCGAAAACACCCGAGGAACGCATAAACGAGCTTTTTGAAAAGGGCAAAAAGACCGGCAAGGTCGCAGCTAAGGATATCGCCGCACTTGACGAAGCAGGCGTTGACGCAGAGCTCATAAACAAGTTCTATGAGTCTCTTGAGGCTGCCGGTATCGATGTCGACATCGGCGGTGACGATGTTCTCCCCGTCCTCGACGATGATGTGATAATCCCCGAGCTCAGTGAGATCGAGGAGGTCACGGAGGAGGAGATCCACGAGACCGATGCACTGGCGGACAGCTATGCCACCGATGACCCCGTGCGTATGTACCTCAAGGAGATAGGCAAGGTGCCGCTCCTTACTCCGGAGGAGGAGGTAGCTCTTGCGGTCAAGATGAGCGAGGGCGATGAGGACGCAAAACGCCGTATGGCGGAGGCAAACCTCCGTCTGGTCGTATCCATAGCAAAGCGTTATGTCGGCAGAGGTATGCTTTTCCTCGACCTCATTCAGGAGGGCAATCTCGGACTTATAAAGGCAGTCGAAAAGTTTGACTACACAAAGGGCTACAAGTTCTCCACCTATGCGACATGGTGGATACGTCAGGCGATAACCCGTGCGATAGCGGATCAGGCCCGTACCATCCGCATCCCCGTCCACATGGTAGAGACTATAAACAAGGTCATCCGTGTATCCCGTCAGCTTCTTCAGGAGCTGGGACACGATCCCTCCGCAGAGGAGATAGCGACGGAGATGGGTATGCCCGTTGACAAGGTGCGTGATATCTTGAAGATAGCACAGGAGCCCGTATCCCTCGAGACCCCCATCGGTGAGGAGGAGGATTCCCATCTCGGTGACTTCATCCCCGATGAGGACGCATCCGAGCCCTCGGAGGCGGCAAGCTTTTCGCTCTTAAAGGAGCAGCTCATGGAGGTGCTCGACACGCTTACTCCCAGAGAAAAGAAGGTGCTGGAGCTCCGCTTCGGTATCGTAGACGGCCGCACCCGTACTCTTGAGGAGGTTGGCAAAGAGTTTAACGTCACCCGTGAGCGTATCCGTCAGATCGAGGCAAAGGCTCTGCGTAAGCTCCGCCATCCAAGCAGAAGCAAAAAGCTCCGTGACTTTCTCAACTAAGGAGAAGCTCGGGATGAAATACGATTTTGAAACAGTCCTCGACCGCAGAGGAATGGATTCTCTCGCCGCCGATATCATTCCCTTTGAGGGCGTTGAGCCCGATGAGGGTGTCGATCGCATACCCATGTGGGTGGCGGATATGAGCTTTGCCGTCGCACCGTCTATTAAGGAAGCGATGCTCCGCAGATTGGACAATCCCTGCTGGGGATATTACAGTCTTACCGATGAGTACTACAAGGCGATAATCGACTGGCAACGCACAAGAAACGCCGTGACCGAGCTCGGCAAGGACGAGATCGGCTACGAGAACGGGGTCTTGGGCGGTGTCGCCTCCGCCGTCTGTGCTCTTACGGTGCCGGGTGAGGGCATACTTTTGCACAGTCCCACCTATGTCGGCTTCACCGGCACCCTGAACCGCCTCGGTCGAAGGATAGTTCACTCTCCTCTTAAACGTGACGAAAACGGCGTATGGCGTATGGATTACGAGGATATGGACGCAAAGTTCAAGGAGCACGGCATCCACCTTGCGATATTCTGCTCACCGCATAACCCCTGCGGCAGAGTGTGGGAGCCGTGGGAGATAGAGCGTGCCATGGAGGTCTACCGTGACAATGACTGCATCGTCATATCCGATGAGATATGGTCGGATATAATTCTCGGCAATAACAGGCACACTCCCACTCAGTCGGTGTCGGAGGATGCAAAACGCCGCACGATAGCGTTCTACTCACCGAGCAAGACCTTCAGCCTTGCGGGGCTCATAGGCTCATATCACATAATCTACGATCCCTATCTCAGATCGAGGGTGCGTCGTCAGGGTGATCAGAGCGGCTACAATCACTGCAACGTCATGAGTATGCACGCCCTTATCGGTGCGTATACGCAGGGCGGTGACTGGGCTGATGAAATGTGCTCCGTTGTCGAGTGCAATCTTGCCTACGCCTGCGAGTTCTTTGCAAAGCATATGCCCGAGGTCAAAGTCATGATGCCGCAGGGCACATATATGCTTTTCATCGACTGTGAGGAGTGGTGCGAAAAGCACGGTGTCGATATGACGGAGCTCATGCATCGAGGTATCCGTGCAGGTGTCATATGGCAAAGCGGTGCCGCCTTCAATTCGGAGTACAGCATCAGAATGAATTTTGCTCTGCCCTTTTCTCTTGCTAAAGAGGCAATGGACAGGCTTAAAAGCAAAGTCTTCATATAAAGGAGAAGAAGAGTATGAGTGAAATAAACGAAGGAAACGTCGCAACAAAGGAGCCCGAAAAGATCAGTCCCGATGCCATGCTCACACAGCTTTTGGAGAGCGGTAAGAAGGCCGGCAAGGTAGCGGCAAAGGATATCGCGGCTATCGAGGATGCCGGTGCATCCGCCGAAGCTCTTGCGCGTTTTTACGATGCACTTGAGGCAGGCGGTATAGATCTCGATGTCGGTACCGAGGATCTGCTCCCTCCCGTTGAGGATGACGGCGATCTCCCCTCCGAGGAGCTTGACGGCTTGAGTGCCGATACCATGCGTATGTATCTGCGTGATATCGGCAAGGTGTCCCTGCTTTCCGCAGAGGAGGAGCTTGCGATAGCCGAGAAGATGAGTGAGGGCGATGAAAACGCAAGCCGCATGATGACCGAGGCAAATCTCCGTCTGGTCGTCTCCATTGCAAAACGCTATGTCGGCAGAGGTATGTCTCTCCCCGATCTCATTCAGGAGGGCAATCTCGGACTTATAAAGGCAGTCGAAAAGTTTGATTACACCAAGGGCTATAAGTTCTCCACCTACGCAACTTGGTGGATACGTCAGGCGATAACCCGTGCGATAGCGGATCAGGGTCGCACCATCCGCATTCCCGTACATATGGCGGAGACGATAAACCGTGTCATCCGCTGCTCGAGACAGCTTCTTCAGGAGCTGGGCAGAGAGCCGACTGCGGAGGAGATAGCAGCGGAGCTCGGTATGCCCGCCGACAAGGTGAGGTACACCTTGAAGATAGCACAGGAGCCCGTTTCCCTTGAGACTCCCATCGGTGAGGAGGAGGACTCCCACCTCGGTGATTTTATTGCGGATGAGGATGCATCCGAGCCCATGGAGGCGGCAAGCCTGTCGCTTTTAAAGGAGCAGCTTTCCGAAGTCATGGATACGCTGACACCGAGAGAGAAGAAGGTTTTAGAGCTCAGGTTCGGTATGGTTGACGGTCGCTGTCATACGCTTGAGGAGGTCGGCAAGGAATTCGATGTCACCCGTGAGCGTATCCGTCAGATCGAGGCGAAGGCCCTGCGTAAGCTCCGCCACCCCAGCCGCAGTAAAAAGCTCCGCGACTTTTTGAATTGATATAAAAAAACAGACAATGCTTTAGAGCATTGTCTGTTTTTTTATCACCCTTATGAATATGTGCGGCTGAGGTCTCGCTTATGCTGGCTTTTGGCGTGCATACGTCCTATCTTCTCCAGCACCTCATCGGACACTTCACCGTGCAGCAGGTAGGTATCCAGATCGCTGTACTTTATGCCGCCCTCGACCGTCTCCCCATCGTAAATGACCGTTGACGGTGCTTTGCGAACGATGAAATCGGGAGCCTCGAGATACTCCAAAAACTCGTATATCTCCGTTGCCGTGAGGTCGGATATCGGATTAAAGTCGTATGCACCGTCACCCCACTTAGTAAAGAAGCCGAGGAAACGTTCACTGCGATTGCCGGTACCTGCCACAAGGCGTTTTTCGGATGCGGCAATGGCGTAAAGCGTCGTCATACGCAGTCTGGGAGCTATATGTGCCTCCGCAACATTGCTGAGATCAGCGACATTCTCAAGAGCCTTGAGCTCGGCTGCCTTGACCTCCGTTATATCGACATAGCGAGTCTCGATATTATAATGCTTACCGAGAGCGTACGCATCCTCGGTATTCTTTTCAAACGACTGATCCGCACTGGGCATTATTACCCCAACGGTATCCTCACAGGCCGCCTTGCAGAGAATACCCACAAGTGCAGAATCCTTTCCGCCGGAATTGCCGTATATGATCCCCTTTGCCGTTGTACGGGAAAGCATATCCTTTATGAACCACACACGGTTGCGGAACTCCTCTGCCCAGTCCCGATCTATTTTTCTGTTTTTCATTTCGGTCTCACTCAAGGAAATCCACCTCCAATGTTTAAGATTATACTCGATTTTTTCACAATATCAAGGGTTAAGAACTCATAAAGAACATTATTATTTTGATTTGTTCGCAAGCTTTAAAAGCTGCATTATCACAGTCTCCGGAACACCGCCGCATATGCACAGATTGCGGATCGCGCTTCCGGATGCCGCCGTCATCATCATACGCAGCGTGGGATCGTTCTCGTCCTTTATGCCGTTGGCCTTTTTCATCACCAGAGTTATCACCCTATACAGCAGCCGCATCACAGCGGAATACGGCATCATCTCGTCAACGGAGCTGTCAAGATCAAACTCCCCGGGCTTCTTCTCATGCACCTCATACTTGCGTCCCATGAGCTTTTCGAGGTCGCTTTTTTGAGGCTTACCGACGAGGCTTTCGTACCATGTACCACAGAGCGTATCATCGCTGATCGGAACGCCGAAGTCCGGGGTATAGGGTATCGAAAGGGTGTCGATATGCAAGATATACTCGCCCTCCGGCACCACCCATTCGCCCTCGTGCCAAACCGCAAAGCTTCGCTCATTCAGCTCAAGCTCCACTCTCTTGGTCTCACCTGCTTTGAGATACAGCTTTGCAAAGCCCTTGAGCTCACGCTTCGGCCTCGGGAGCGCTCCCTTGGGTGGCTCAATAAACAGGCTCACGACCTCGGCACCGGCTCTTTCTCCGACATTCGTGACGCTGACCGACACAGTTTTGCCGTCGGTCGAAAGCTCCGAATATTCAAAGCGAGTATAGCTCAGTCCGTAACCGAAGGGGAACAGCGGCTTTACGCCGCAGGCATCGTAATATCTGTAGCCCACGAATATTCCCTCGGCGTACAGGGCATTTTTCTCACCGTAGAGCTCACAGGTCGCAGTGTCCTCATATCTCACCGGCCAAGTCTCGGAGAGTCTGCCGCTCGGATTCACCTTGCCGCTTAACAGATCGAACACAGCCTCGCCGCCTGCTTGCCCCGACAGCCCCATATACAGCACCGCTGCGACCTTATCTATCCACGGAAGCTCAACGGGGCTTCCGCAAAGGAGCACAACGACGGTGTTGGGATTGACCGCCGCCACCGCTTCGATCATCCTGCAATGACCCTCGGGCATACGCATATGCTCACGGTCAAGCCCCTCACACTCATAGCTGTCGGTAAGACCTGCAAACACTATCGCAGTGTCAACGCTTTTGGCAAGCTCAGATGCGGAACGCAAAAGCTCGTCATCGGTGTTGCCCTCGGCATCGCAGCCCTCGGCGTAGGGATAGTCGCAGCGGTCAACGGGGTTTGAAAGCAAGGAGGGGTTAATGTGGCTTGAGCCGACTCCCTGATATCTCATCTCCTCTGCCATATGACCTATGATACAGGCGGTGCCGCTAAGCGGCAAAACGCCGTTGTTTTTCATCAAAACCGCACTTTCGGCTGCGGCCTTGCGTGCAAGCTCGTGATGGCTCTTCATATCGCAGGGCATGAAGGAGACCTCCTTTGCCGTCTCGACAAAGGTCGCCACCCTTTCGGCACAGGCTCTTAGCTCACCGCTTTTGAGTCTGCCGCTTTGCAGATCCTTCAGCACGGACTTTCTGCGATAGTGACTGCCGCCGGGCATCATCAGATCGCAGCCTGCTTTGATAGCTGCGGTGCGGTCAAATATCGCGCCCCAGTCGGATACCACGAAGCCACCGAAGCCCCATTCCTTTCGGAGGATATCCCCGACAAGGCGAGAGGATTCACCCGTGTGAACTCCGTTCAGCATATTGTAGCTCGACATCACCGCTCTCGGTGACGCTTCCTTAACGGCTGTCTCGAAGCCTGCAAGATATATCTCACGCAGGGTGCGTTCATCCATAACGCTGTCGGATGAAAAGCGGCAAAGCTCCTGCGAATTGGCGGCAAAGTGCTTTAAGCAGCTTCCCACTCCGGTAGACTGCATACCTTTGACATATGCGGCGGCAAGCTTGCCTGCAAGATAGGGATCCTCGGAAAAGTACTCAAAGTTTCTGCCGCAGAGGGGATCACGCTTTATGTTGAGCCCGGGGCCGAGTACGAGCGATACACCGTTTGCCCTTGCTTCCTCGCCTATCGCCTTTGCGACCTTGGAGATGAGCTCCGTATCCCAGCTACAGGCGGTCGCCGCCGAGGTCGGAAAGCAGGTCGCCGGCAGGGAAATATTTATACCGAGATTGTCGGCACCGTCGGGCTGACGACGCAGCCCATGAGGGCCGTCGGACATCATCACCGAATCTATGCCGTATTTCGGATATGCCTTGGTGTGCCAGTAATCCGCACCCTCGCAGAGATCAAGAAGCTCCACGGTGCTCATTCGGTTCAATGCATCTTGCGACATATCGCATCCCTCCATTCCCGATTTACAGTATTATATAATCCCACCCTCCCCTCGTCAATAAGAATCGGCATAAGAAAAACGGAGCGTACTTTTCGGTACGCCCCGTTGATGATTCCTTGTTATTCTCAGGCTTTGAGTCCCTTAACGGTCATTGCGACCATGCCGCAAAAATAGATCGTGCCGAGAACACCGATAGTTGCTAACATTTTAGGATCTCCTTTCAATTTCGGGACTGTGCCCTGATGACTTCACTATAGCTCATTTCTGTGAAAATGCAAGCATTATTTACAAAACCGACTTTGAGGTTTTGTGCAAATCGCACAGTAAAATGCGATTTGCAGCTTTCGTTTGATCGGCTTTTGCGTCAAAATGAATTTTGAAGCTCGCAAAGCTGCATTATGCATTTTCGTTTGAAAATTAACAGCTTGAGCCTTCAAATCTGCAAGTTTCGCGATCTCAAAATGCAAGCCGTCTTGCAAAAATGCAGGGAGCTGCAAACCGATCCTGCATTTTTGCGTCGCTGATTTCCGATCATCGGCAGACTTTTGCGAAAAACAGCACCGCCCTTACAGGCGGTGCATAAAAATTTCGTTAATTTCTTTCAATGTCTTGACAGCCTCATAAAGCCGCCGTGAATATTCGAAAGCGAAAATATTCAAATGTAAAGCTCTGCGTTCAAAAACGTGCGTTCCTTACGGCTTTTGCCGCCTTGGGCACCGATAATGCCCTTGCCTTTGCCACGAAGCGATATGACATCGCCCTCATGTATCGGGGCATCGCACTTTAAGCACTGCTTATAGTTGAGGCTGACCTCGCCTTGGGCGATATAGCCGGACACACTGCTTCTTGACAGATTGAAAAGCCCTGCACACACTGCATCGAGCCTCATGCTTTTGACGGAAAAGCAAAGGCTTTTTGTCGCAATGACATGGGGTGCTATATCGCAAAGGGAAAGCTCCCTCACCTTGACACCGTAGCGACCCACGCTCGTCAGACTGTCGCATATATGCCGCTTCACCGAGGGCAGGAAAAACACCGTTGCGGTATTGCCCTCGACATGGATATCGCCTATCCACTCTCGCTTTATCCCAAGCCCCAGCAGGGCACCGAGATAGTCCCTGTGACCCGGCTCACCGAAGCCGGTCTTGATCTCCGCCGCGGCAATATACTCGTCAAACGCTGCATCGGACTCATCGAAATACTCCGGCAAAAAGAAAGCAATGCGGCGTTCACAGCCCTCCGCTCCGCCGAAGAAGCAAAGCCTTGCATCGCCGTAGGCTCGGCGGCTTATGAGATATTGCTCGGCAGGGCTCAAAAAGCCCGTATGCGTAATGCTACAGCTTTTTTCACAGCGTTCGGAAAGCTCCTCCGCTCGTTTCAAAAGCTCAATCTCGGCGTTTTCCATCTCTATACTTCCTCATTCGTTCCTCGAAATACAGCAGCTCATTGACAAACTCAGTCACCGACATACGCAAGACACCGGATCGCAATGCGGAAAGGCGGATCAGCGAATCATTCGTCACCACCCTGACGGAAAGGTTCTTGCCGATATCGTTTGCCAGCTTTTCGATATACATATCTGCGGTTTCGTTTTCCTTGGTATACACGACCCTTAGCCCGTCGCTGCTCTCCTTTTCGCCCTCGTTGCCGCTGACCCTGTAGCCGTCGAACACGACTATCGGCTCACAGTCACGGAATGCGGCATAGCTCCTGAGTCGGTCACACAGCCTCTCTCTCGCAAGACCGAGATCGGTATCCGCAAGTGTGTGCAGCTCATCCCAGCCGAAGATAAGATTGTAGCCGTCGATTATCAGCAGCTTTTCCGCCGCTTTGGCATACGGCGTAACATCCTCCGCCTCCGTCACCTTCGCAATGCCGTATTCCCTGCGGCGGATAGGGCCGAACTCACGCTCGAGTATCGCCTCAAGCTCCCTGTCGTCTATCGAAAAGCTTCTGAAGCTCGGCACCTTGGGTGCTTCCTTGTCTCTGCCGTAGCCGGTGTCGATATGCGCAAGAGCATCAACCTCGTCCCACGGGATCGTTCTTCCGGCACCGTGAGAGCAGAACACGGAATCGGGCGTATTCTCAAGATCCGCCCTCGGGTCGTAGGCAAAGCCCTCTATGACCTCATCGGCGTTGTGGCACGGATAATAGCCCGAAAGCCTGAGCTCCAGTCTGCCTCTGCCCGAGGTATAGGACGCAAGCGTTGTGGCATAATCGGAAAGCTCCGTCACCGGTGCCTTACCGAAAAGCAGGCTCTCGGAGTCTTCACCGCTCTCGGTATCGAAGCTTGCACTCATACTGCGTAGATCGTTTATCGCCCTGCCCATACATTCAACGGGCACTCTCAGCTTAAACTCATACCACGGCTCCAAAAGCTCCGACTGTGCCTTCATAAGTCCCTGACGCAAGGCACGGTATGCCGCCTCTCTGAAATCACCGCCCTCGGTGTGCTTTATATGCGACTTGCCGGCAATTAGGCTTATTCGCATATCCGTTATCGGTGAGCCGGTCAAAACGCCGATATGCTCCTTTTCACGCAGCAGCGACAGGATGAGCCTACGGTAGACCGGATCGAGCATATCCTCCGGCGTGGCATCGCAAAATTCAAGGCCGCTTCCGCACTCAAGCGGAGAGAGCTCAAGATGCACCTCCGCATAATGACGCAGCGGCTCGAAATGGCCTATGCCCTCAACGCTGCTTTTTATCGTCTCACGGTACATTACACCGCCCTTTTCGAGCACGATATCAAGCCCCAGACGATCCTTTGCGGTCTGCGTTATGACCTCGGTCTGCACCTTGCCCATAAGCCTTATGCCGATGCTCTTTGTCGTAGGTCTCCAGACAAGATGCAGCGACGGCTCCTCATCCTCCAGCAGCTTGAGCTTTTTGAGTGCCTCGGTGGGATCAATGCCCTTTGGCAGCGTGACGGTGTATTCCATCACCGGACACATTGCAGGCAGCGGAGCCTCCTTTACGGTGCCGATGCCCTGACCGCCGTAGCTTCGGCTGAGCCCTCTCACCGCACAAACGCTGCCGCATTTTACGGTCTCGACGGATTCGTATTTTGCACCGGAGTATATCCGTATCTCGCTTATCTTTTCGCTCATCGCCGTACCGTCGGCAGCGGTGTAATCGACCGTGCCTCGGCAATTCAGCTCACCTCCGGTGAGCTTCATGAGCGTCAGCCTGTTGCCCTTGGGGTCACGCAATATCTTGCACACCCTCGCACCGAAGTCCTCTCCGTATTCGGGTGCTGCCGTGTACCGCTCCAGAAGCTCAAGAAAGCGGTCTATCGCAATGAGCCTGAGTCCCGAGCCGTAAACCGTGGGGAAGACCTTTCTTTGCGCTATGAGTCGGGTAATAACCTCGTCGCTGAGCGTACCGCAGTCCATGAAGCGATCCAATGCCGCCTCATCGCTCATGGCGACAGCCTCGACATCGGGTGAGTCGGTGAAGTCGACACAGCCGTCACCGCAGAGCCTTTGCAGGTCTTTTGCGACGGAAGCCGTATCCGCCGTTGCAAGATCGGTCTTTGTGACGAAGATAAAGCAGGGTATGCCCCTTGCCTCAAGCAATCTCCAAAGTGTCTCGGTGTGAGCCTGAACACCGTCTGAGGCGGAGATCACTATTACCGCATAGTCGGCTATCGCAAGGCAACGCTCCGCCTCCGGGGAAAAGTCAACGTGCCCCGGCGTATCCAGCAGACAAAGCCGGAGCTTGCCGAAGCTCAAAGCCGCTGTCTTTGAGAAGACGGTTATACCTCGATCACGCTCGATATCACCGGTATCCAAAAAGCTGCTTTTATGATCCACTCGACCGAGTGAGCGTATGCTTCCTGCCGTGTAGAGCATTGCCTCGGAGAGTGTGGTTTTTCCTGCGTCCACATGAGCGAGTACCGCAAGTGTAATCTTTTTCGTATCCATGCCCTGTATTATAGCCGATTGCGACGATCTGTTCAAGATGGCTGCTTTGATTTTCCTTAATTGTTCTTGAAAGCGGTTTGGGCTTGCTATATAATGATGGTATTATAATGATGTTGCAAAGCATTTTAATTGCCTGTTGCGACGATGGGCATTGGCGGAACGATTTCCGATTCCTAATCATTGTCCGCTGTCAACATATATCTCAAGAAGGTGATCCTTTGGCAATTGCTCTTATAATCATTGCCGTGCTTTTGCTGCTGCTTCTTTTATCGGGGCTTGTATTCGAGCACGCCATCATTCGGCGCGGTGCGACGATCAGGGCTCCGGGTAACGGCGGCAAGGGTGTTGTATCACCCATGCTTGCTCCCACCGGTGAGGAGCTTTGGGCATACAATATCCCCAAGCACAAGGCGTTTAAGGAAATGGAAACGGAGGATGTTTTCATCCGCTCAAACGACGGTCTGAAGCTGATTGCCAAGCTGCACCGTGGCGATCCCAATGTCAAAACAACGGTGATATGCTTCCACGGCTATAAGTCCGCTCCGATCTTCGATTTCTGTGCCATAAGCGAAATGTACCGCGGCATGGGCGTTACGCTCATCTTCCCTCACATGAGGGCTCACGGTGAAAGCGAGGGCAAGTATATAGGCTTTGGGGCTCTTGACAGTGACGATGTTTTGCTGTGGGTGAAAAAGGCAAGGGAGCTTTTTCCCGACAATGCACTGTTTTTGCACGGTGTCAGCATGGGTGCAGCCTCGATAATGCAGGCAAGCGACAGACTGACGAAGGACGACGTGTGCGGTATCATAGCCGACTGCGGCTATTCATCCGCCGGTGAGGTATTTCGTAATCTCGTATGGAAGCTCGTGCACGTTCCTGCCTTTCCCTTTGTGAACATCTTCGAGTGCTGGAACAGACTTCTTGCCGGCTACGATTTTTCGTCCCACGATTCAAGAAAATCCCTTGCAAAAACCGAGCTGCCCTTTGTGTATATCTGCGGCGACAGCGATTGCTATGTTCCCATCGACATGGCTCAAAGCATTTTCGATTCCTGCAAAAGCGAGAAGTACCTGCTCATAAGCAAGGGCACGGGTCATGCCGCAAACTATATGAGAGAGACGGAAGAATACACCGCCCTCGTCGGCGGATTTATAAAGGATCACGGAGGATAAAATGGAGACTCAAAAGAAAGGCATAGGAGCCAAAAACTGGACCCTGCTGCTTGTGATAGGCTTTTCGGCGCAGATAGCATGGGTCATCGAAAACAACTGGTTCGCAAACTTCCTCTACTCGGATTTCGGAGCACAGCTCGGTGTCGTCACGGCAATGACCATATGCTCCGCAACGGCGACCACCTTCTCGGCACTGTTCTTCGGAACGCTGTCAGACCGCATAGGCTCGAGAAAAAAGCTCATCACATGGGGCTCGATACTCTGGGGCATCTTCACGATAGCCTTCGGTATGACCCATTATCTGCGTGACAGCATATACAACGATGTCATGCTCATCGGCGTTACGATCGTTGCCGCCGATACGATAATGAGCTTCTTCGGCTCTATGGCAAATGACGCAGGCTACAACGCATGGTACGCCGATATGATGGACGATTCAAACTCCGGTCAGATCGGTGCGGTAGCTGCGACCTTGCCCGTGCTCGGCACCCTCGTCGGCACCTTGGTGGGCGGTATGATAGTAAACGGGCTTGCCACCGAGGAGAATCCCCAAGCCGGTTACATTGCGTTTTTCACCATAGCGGGTGCGGTGACGATACTTGTCGGTATCGCCTCCTTCTTCCTGCTTAAAGATTCCCCCAAGCTTCGCCCCGTGAGAGAGGGCGGCTTCTGGAAGCAGTTTGCCTCTACCTTCAACTTCAAGCGTTTCATCGCCAATCGTGAGCTTGCACTCGTGTTCCTGACCCTGTGCATATTCTTCATCGGCTACAACTGCTACTTCATCCACATCATGAACTGGATGAACTACACTCTCGGCTTCACAGACCCCAGTCTCATCCTCGGCATACCGCTTGTTTTGGCAATGCTCATTTCGATACCCTTTATCAGAATTATCAACAACAAGCGTGTGCCCGATGTCGCCGCCTTTGCAACGGTGCTGAGCATCGTAGGCTGCATTTTCATCTACTTCATCGTAGGCTCACTTGCAGGAGAGCTCGATACCGAGAACGCACTCTCACTTAAAAACTGGCCCTGCTTCCTGGGTATAATCTTCGTCGGTGTCGGCTATGTCGTGTTTATGCAGTCCATGACGGTGTGGATGAAGCGACTCTATCCCGAGGAGCACAGAGGTCAGTTCGAGGGTATACGTATACTGTTCTTCGTGTTCTTCCCGATGATCGCAGGGCCCTTGCTTGCAGACCCCATTTGCCGTATCTTCGGTGAAAAGGTGTATCAGGTCGTCGACGGCGGCAATCTCGTTTTCGTCACCGCAAGCGAGGCAACGCAAATGGGCTACGACATAAGCACGATAGCAGAGGGCTACCTCCCCGTAAACGAGCTGTTTATCGCAGCGGCGACAGTCTCCGCACTTGCACTCATCCCCATGGCTAAGGCCGCAAAGCTCTATAAGGCGAGAAACGGCAGATGATCGGTGCTCCGAAAATCGCAAAGGAACAAAAATGCTCAGCGTCTACGGCAAAAGTCGAGGACGCTGAGCTTTCATTTTCATGCTGTGATGAGGATGTGAAACGCCGCACAGACGATCCTCCCTTCACAGCTGCGTATTTTCGTTGACAGCCCCACTCATCGGATGGTAGAATAATTATAGCAAAGCAATCGGAAAAAAATTTAATAATGTTAGGAGTGGGAAAAATGTTGTTCGGTGACAATTCCGATGCCGCCAGAGCCGCAGTCGATGCCGCAAAGGAAGCGGTGCGTTCTACCCAGAACTTCGACTGGACCTTTATCACGCTATTGGCCTTGGTGGTATGTGCCGTCTATGTTCCGCAGATCAAGAAACAAAATTGGCGTGGAATAGCGGCAGCCCTCGCTCTCTACGGTGTGCACTGGCTGTATGAGATATGCAATGCAGTCATATGCTACATCTGGGGTTACCCTCTGTGGACGGTAACGCAGGAGAGCACAAGCTTCATCCTTCTCATCGGCGTATGTTGGGAGCTTTCGCTCATGTTCTCTGTCGCGGGCTTTACGGCTGATCTTTTGCCCGAGGACAAGAATAAGAAGATCCTCGGTATCAATAACCGTTGGTTTATGGCGATAGCCTCGGCTCTCGGCTTCTCCCTGTTCGAGATCTTCCTCGCATCGACTCCGGCCTTCGTATGGGTCTACCCTTGGTGGGGTGCTCTGCCCGTGTTCATCACGGTCTACATCCCGTTCTTCCTCGCAGCGTATCTAATTTACGACGCAAAGCCCAGGACGCAAAAGCTGTTCCTCGGTACGGTGTGGGGTCTTGTCGCCCTGCTCCTCATCATCCTCATCCCCCTTGGTATCATTTGAGTTCATACAAAAAACAGACAGTGCTCTAAAGCATTGTCTGTTTTTTCATATCAATATCAATTTACGCTGAATAGGATATCGCCGTAGGTGGGCATGGGCCAATAGTCGGCAGAGCAGCAAAGCTCCAGCTCATCGACGATCCTTCGCAGCTTGGCCATCTTCGGAAGCAGGGTATCACGCGACTGCACCGCTCTCGTATAATTCTCGGGAACGGTCGACACGCGCTTTATGTTCTCATCGAGCTCCTTTGCAACGGCAGAGCACTCGGAAAGGTGCTCACTGAGCTTTGCTGCGGTTTCGAGCTCAAAGGCGGCATCGATGCCGAGCTCCTTCTTGGACAAAGCTGCGTTCGCCAGCTCACCGGAATATGCGCTGACGGCAGGCATTATATCACGGTGCAGCATATCGAGCATCGTCAGAGCCTCTATCCTCAGGGTCTTGCAATAGCTGTCAAGCTTCATCTTATACCGTGCCGCAAGCTCAATCTCGGTATAGACCCTGTGACGAATAAAGAGCTCCACATTCTTCTGCTCAAGATAGGCATGGGCACAGTCGGGTGTTGTGCGGAGATTGAGAAGTCCGCGTTTTTTCGCTTCCTCGATCCACTCCTCACCGTAGCCGTTGCCGTTGAAGATTATACGCTTGTGCTTGCGAATGACACGGCGTATGAGCTCATGCAGATCGTTTTCGAAATTGTCCGACAGCTCAAGCTCATCGGCGTACTGACGAAGCGACTCCGCCACTGCGGTATTGATGACGACGTTGGCACCGGATATCGAGCTCGATGCACCGGGCATACGGAACTCAAACTTATTGCCCGTAAAGGCAAAGGGCGAGGTGCGGTTGCGATCGGTGGTGTCCTTGGGCAGTCTCGGGAGAGCGTGAACGCCGACCTTTATGAGCTCCTTCTCCTTGCCGCCGTAGGGCTCACCCCGTTCTATCGCCGTGAGTATTTCCTCAAGCTCCTCACCGAGATAGACGGATATTATCGCAGGGGGTGCCTCATCGGCACCGAGGCGAAGGTCATTCGACGCACTTGTTATCGACAGTCTGAGCATATCCTGATAATCGTCGACAGCCTGAATGACCGCACAAAGCATCAGCAAAAACTGAGCATTCTCAAACGGAGTCTCACCGGGCTCAAGAAGATTCACACCGCTTCCGGTAGTCATCGACCAGTTGTTGTGCTTGCCGGAGCCGTTGACGCCGCCGAAGGGCTTTTCGTGCAGCAGGCAGACCATACCGTGCTTCTTTGCTATCTTCTGCATGAGCTCCATGGTTATCTGATTGTGATCGGCGGCGATATTCGTCGTCGTGAATATGGGTGCAAGCTCATGCTGAGCAGGTGCCACCTCGTTATGCTCCGTTTTGGCAAGGATACCGAGCTTCCAAAGCTCCTCATCGAGCTCCGCCATAAACGCCGCAACACGGGGCTTTATCGCACCGAAGTAATGATCACCGAGCTCCTGACCCTTGGAGGGTCTTGCACCGAACAGGGTACGTCCCGTGTACACAAGATCCTTACGCTGCTTATACATCTCCTCATCGATGAGGAAATACTCCTGCTCCGGACCGCAGGTAGTCTTGACAAAGCCTGCATCCTCGTTGCCGAAAAGCTTGAGTATACGCATACCCTGGAGATTGATGGCATCCATGGAGCGGAGCAGCGGCGTTTTCTTGTCCAGTGCCTCACCGCCGTAGGAGCAGAATGCGGTGGGTATGCACAAAACACCGTCCTTTATAAAGGCATATGAGGTCGGATCCCATGCGGTATAGCCTCTTGCCTCGAAGGTCGCACGAAGTCCGCCCGTCGGAAAGCTCGAGGCATCGGGCTCACCTTGAATAAGCTCCTTGCCGGAAAACTCCATGATGATACGTCCGCCTGCCACGGGAGTTATAAAGCTGTCATGCTTTTCGGCGGTGATACCGGTCATCGGCTGGAACCAATGTGTAAAATGGGTAACGCCCTTTTCTATCGCCCAATCCTTCATTGCGTTGGCGACGACATCGGCAGTCTCCCTGTCGAGTCTGCGGCCTCGTTCTATCGAAAGCTGCACCTGACGGTAAGCCTCACGGGGCAGTCTCTCCTGCATAACGGAGTCATTGAACACCATAGTTCCGAAAATGTCGGTCAGGTTTTTCACGGCAAAGCCTCCTTTGAGTGAAATTTGTTTCGGGGTTTGGCAGCGCTCAGCAAAGCTGATAGCCTGCCGGGATGGAGTCATCGAGCATGAGCAGGTGGAGCTCCTCCTTGCCGTCGTGCTCATGTACGGCACTGAGCAGCATACCGCAGGAGTCCTGACCCATCATCTTACGGTTAGGCAGGTTGAGTATCGCAACAACCGTCTTGCCGACAAGCTGCTCCGGCTCATAGAAGGCATGGATGCCGGAAAGTATCTGTCTGGGAGTGCCGCTGCCATCGTCGAGACTGAACTTCAAGAGCTTTGCGCTCTTTTTGACCGCCTCACAGGAAAGCACCTTGCAAACACGCATATCGCACTTTGCAAAGTCATCGATCGTGACCTCGGGCAGTACGGGTGGGAATTTGGGTGCCTCGGGCTTTGCACTGCGAGAAGCAAGCTCCTCAAGTGCCTTTGCGGTATCGATACGGGGGAACAGAGTCTCACCCTTGTGAACGGAAACGCCAAGCGGCAGAACACCGTACTTGCCTGCATTATCCCAAACGGCAATGTCAAGAGCTCCGATCTGGGAAAGTGCCTTGTCACAGCTATCGGGAATAAAGGGCTTGAGCATGGTGAGGGATACTCTGAGTGCCTCAAGCAGATTGTACAGCACCGTTGCAAGACGGGGCTTTGACTCCTCGCTCTTTGCAAGCACCCAGGGTGCGGTCTCATCGATATACTTGTTGGCACGCTGGACGAGGCGGAACACCTCCTCAAGTGCAAGGTGAAGCTGGAACTTGTCCATCTGTGCCTCATACTTTGCGGCAGTGCCCTCGATCATTGCGATGAGCTCGTTGTCGATATCCTCTGCCTTGCGTTCCTCTATAAGAGTGCCGCCGAAGTACTTTTCGACCATTGCTGTGGTACGGGAAACGAGGTTGCCGAGGTCATTGGCAAGGTCGGTATTGATCGTGGAGATAAGAAGCTCATTGGAGAAGTTGCCGTCGGAGCCGAAGGGGAAGGTACGCAGGAGGAAGAATCTCAGTGCGTCGACACCGAACATATCCGCCAGCAGATAGGGATCGACAACATTGCCCTTGGACTTGGACATCTTGCCGCCGTCGATGACGAGCCAGCCATGGCCGTAGACCTTCTTGGGCAGGGGCATCTCCATGCTCATGAGCATTGCAGGCCAGATGATGGAGTGGAAGCGGACGATCTCCTTGCCGACGATATGGACATCGGCAGGCCAGAACTTCTCATAATCGGAATCGGGGTAGCGATCGTTTAAGAAGCCGAGGGCGGTGCAGTAATTAAACAGCGCATCGACCCAAACATAGACGACGTGACCCGGATCGAAATCAACGGGTATGCCCCACTTGAAGCTTGTACGGGATACGCAAAGATCCTCAAGACCGGGCTTTATGAAGTTGTTTATCATTTCGTTTACACGGGAAGCAGGCTCCAAGAAGGTACCTGTTTCAAGCAGCTCCTGAACGGGCTTTGCGTACTTTGAAAGGCGGAAGAAGTATGCCTCCTCCTCTGCGTAATGTACCTCTCTGCCACAGTCGGGGCATTTGCCGTCCTTGAGCTGGCTTTCCGTCCAAAAGCTTTCGCAGGGGGTGCAGTACATTCCCTTGTACGCACTCTTGTAAATGTCGCCCTTGTCGTACATTTTGCGGAATATGCGCTGAACCGCCTCACAGTGATAGTCATCGGTGGTGCGGATAAAGCGATCGTTTGAAATGTTCATCAGCTTCCACAGATCCAGAACGCCCTTTTCGCCCTCAACGATACCGTCGAGGAAGTCCTTGGGGCTCTTGCCGGCAGCGGTCGCCTTTTCCTCTATCTTCTGACCGTGCTCATCGGTACCCGTGAGAAACATAACGTCGTATCCGCACATTCGCTTGTACCGTGCTATGGCATCGGTGGCGACGGTGCAGTAGGTGTGACCGATATGCAGCTTATCGGAGGGGTAGTAGATGGGGGTGGTAATGTAGAAATTTCCCTTGCTCATGTTTCTCTTCTCCTTTATTTTAAGGCTCCTCGGGAGCCGGTATATCCGTTGGTTCGGGGGGCGGTGCAGGTGTCACCGTCGGGGTCGGGGTCGGCGTGGGTTCGGGCTCCGGCTCCGGCCAATTGATGTTTTCCTCGTGGTAATGGTAGTAGCTCCACGCCTCCTTGGTGCGGCTTATCAAGGTGCCGTCGGCGGCATAGACATTGCGATAGGTGGTCGCCTCGGTGCCGATGGCAACGTCGGGGTACTTCGTATCGTACACCGTGGAGGCGGAATATGTCATCTCGACATAGCTTCCGTCAACGTCCGTTCCCCAGATCTCGACAGTCAGCGTTCTTGCGTCGGTATCGCATTTTGCGACTATTTTAATGGGATAGTCCCTGTTGTTTTTGAATTTGAATTCCGGACCGCCCCAGGACACCGTGGCATCCAGACCGTAGGGCACATAGGATACCGCAAAGTAGTGGCAGTCTCTTACGGTTATTTTGAGGTTTGCAAGCAGAGCGGAGCAGTAAAGCGTCGAGGATACCTGACATATACCGCCGCCTATCTGCTGTACCTCCTGACCTCCGGCATAGGCACCGGCAGGCTTGAAGCCGGCTGCGGAGGTCCTCTTGCCTACAACATCATTGAAGGAGAAGGTCTCACCGGGGTTTAGTACAACTCCGTCGATCTTCTCGGCGGCAAGGCGAACATTGGTGCAGCGGTCGTTGGTGCTGTACTTAAAGGTCGTCGTTTTGGTGCCGAGGCAATCCGCAAAAAGCTCCGTTCCCAGGGTCTCGGTCGAAAGCTTAGGCTCGGTGAGGGTAAGAGGTATCACCACAAGCTCGCCGACATCGGCCTTGTCAAAAAGCTTATTTGCTTCCTCGGGTTCAAAGTCTATACCGACCTCGCTTTGCGTGAGGCAGTGGTTCTCCGCATCGTACATCGCATCCTTAGGCTCACGGCTTATCTCCTCACGGAGCTTGTCGAAATCGGGAGCTTCGGCAGAGCTTATGCCTGCGGAATACTCGATCGAGGTCTCACCCTCCGAGAACGCCTTTTCCACCATGGCGTACAGCTCATCGGCATCGGGCTTGGTGCTTTCACCGCCCTTGAGGAAGCTTATCGTTGCGTTTTCCTCGTCGATCGCAACCTTTGTCGCAAATTCGGAGAAGTCCGAAAGCTCACGCTCTATGAGCTCCATTGCCATGGTCTCGTCTATGCTTGCGGCAATATCGGCACCGTCGGTGCTGCCCGTTACGCATTTGAAATACGCAAGCAGATCCGAAAAGGGATCGCCGCTGTGCCCATAGCCATATGCCTTTGCGGCAGCCTCCTCGGGAGTCAGACAAAGGCCGACATCCTCGGGGCTTATCATAAAGTCGAAATCGCCCGGCATGGACACCGTAACGGGCTCAAGCTCAACACCGGTGTAGCCTGCGTTTTTGAGTGCCGCGGCTGCTTCGTCCTCGGTCATTCCGCCGAGTGCAACGCCGCCTATTTCTATATTCGGATGTATGGTATCGCCCCTGCCGACAACAAAGCCGCCTATCGCCGTCACCGCAATTATCGCCGTGACACCGAGCAATACGCCGAGCAGAATGTTTCTGCCCTTATTGCCGCCGCTCTTTTTCTTCTTTGCAGTCTTGCTGTTTTTGGCAACGTGTTTGCCTTTTGCCATTGCTTACTCCCTTCGGCCTTTCTCGACCTGCTTACGGTAGAACTCCTTGAACTTGTCAAGGTCACCCTGGGGCAAGGTCTCCTTTTCTTCCGCGTCAAACGCCTTTTTCATCCACGGATTGTATTCGACCTTTGCCTCGGTCTGCGATTCGAGCATCGAAATGATGAGCGAGTTGGACACAAGGAAACCCGAGGGGGTCAGATGCCAACGTTCACCGTCTCTCTCCGCCCAGCCCTTTTTCTCGAATTCCTCAAACTTCCGCTCCATCGGCTCCCAATCGCTGAGGTATATATTGTGGTACTCCCTTTCGGACACGCCCTTGACGGTACGCATACCGAGCATAAGATACTCCGCCGCCTTTTGGATCGGCAGGCATACCTCGTATTCGTCGATTATCTGCTTATCGCCGACCACTGCGGATATATAGCGGTCGAGATCCTTCACATAGCTGTACCGCACTCCGTTCACATACGAATGTGCTCCCGGACCGAAGCCCATGTAATCGCCCATAGTCCAGTACTTGAGATTGTGTGCCGACTCATAGCCGGGCACCGCAAAGTTCGATATCTCGTACTGCTCAAGGCCGAAGTGCTCCAAGGTCTCAACGGCATAGAGATACATATCCGCCTGCTCGTCATCATCGGGTATCAGCGGAGAATCCGCATAGCGGTACATCGGTGTGCCCTCCTCAAGCTTCAGGGCATAGCAGGAGATATGCTCCGGATGCAGCTCAAGAGCCTTGGAAAGCGTATCCGCCCAATCCGCCTTAGTCTGACTCGGCAGACCGTAGATAAGATCGAGGCTCACATTCTCGAAGCCGGCCTTTCTCGCGTTCTCGACCGCCACCTGCACCTGACGGAAATTGTGCCTCCGTCCGATTATCTTGAGAAGATCGTTATTCGCAGACTGAACGCCTATGGAAAGGCGGTTGATACCTGCCTTTCGCATAAGCTTCAGATCATCGTACTTAACGCTGTCGGGGTTTACCTCCACGGTTATTTCCGAGTCGAGACGCAGATTTCCCTGTCTCTTGAGCTCGTCAAGTATCTCGACTATGCACTTTGCACCGTAATAGCTGGGGGTGCCGCCGCCGAAATAGACGGTATCTATCTCGAAGGTCTTGGAGGCATCGGCGGACTCGGATATGTGAGACAGCAGTGCCGACTGATAGCTCGGCATCTTCCGCTCACGTCCTGCCAGCGAATAGAAATCGCAGTAGCCGCATTTGCCTGCGCAAAAGGGTATATGGATGTAAATTCCCAAACGTTTGCCCATGAATAATATCCTTTCGGAGTTTAGAATAGCTGCGTTACAAGCTCTGCATATGCAGCAGGATCCTCAAGCTCGAGGCCGGCTATGAGCTCTGCCTGAGCATAGAGTATCTTCGAAAGCTTTGCCGCCTTGTCCTTTTCAAGACTGTCGTATGCCATCTTGACAGCACGGAAGGCACGGTGAGAGGGATTGATCTCGAGCACTCTTTCGGCACGCACCTTGCGCATTTCCTCGGAGGGGCTTTGACGGAAATACTTCTCCATCTCAAGGGTAACGCCGCCCTTTGTGCCAAGACAGCAGGCGGAGGATACAAGCTTTGTCGAGAATTCGACGTGCTTTAAATTCTCATCACCGATGCTGTCACGCATGAAGTCAAGAAGCTCCTTCTCCTCCTCATTCTTTTCCGCCGCAGCCTTCTTTTCCTCATCGGTCTGGAAGCCGAGATCCTCGGTAACGATGTTTACAAAGGGCTTGCCCTCGACCATTCTGACGGTCTGGAGCACCATTTCGTCAATGGGTGCGGTGAGGTAAAGTATATCATAGCCTCTGGAGCGGACATCCTCACACTGAGGAAGGCTCATCGCCTGCTTTACGGTATCGCCGCAGCAGTAGTAGATCGCCTTTTGGCTCTCGGGCATATTTTCGGTATACTCCTTGAGGGTGACCTGCTTGTCCTCTCCGCTGTAGAATATCAGCAGATCCTTGAGGAAATCGGTATAGCGGCCGTATTCGTCACAGACACCGCACTTTATGTGGATACCGAAGTTGTTCCAGAAGGTCTCGTACTTGGGGCGATCGTCACGCATCATCTTTTCAAGCTCGCCCTTTATCTTCTTTTCAAGGTTCTGACCTATGACCTTGAGCTGTCTGTTATGCTGCAATATCTCTCTGGAAATGTTGAGGCTCAGATCGGGAGAATCGACGACGCCTCTTACAAACTCAAAGTAATCGTGAATGAGCTTGTCGCAGTTTTCCATGATGAGAACGCCGTTGCAATAGAGCTTTACGCCCTTTTTGGTGGCACCGCTCATGCGGTTGTCGATATCCTTTGCAGGGACAAAGAGCATCGCCTTGTAGGATACATTACCCTCCGCATTCACACGGAGCACGACAGCCGGATCATCCTGATCGCGGTTAGTCTCCTTATACCATGCGGCACAGTCCTCATCGCTGACATCCGCCTTGCTTCTCTGCCAAATGGGTATCATGGAGTTGACGGTCTCGGGAGAGGTGACGGTAACGGTCTGCATAACGGGGTTGCCGTCCTTGTCAAGCTCCTCGGTGGGCTGCTGCTCGTTACGGGTGATGTCCATAACGATGGGCCAACGTACATAGTCGGAGTACTTCTTGACAAGTGCCTTGAGCTTCCATATCTCAAGGTAGGAGCCGTACACTTCCTCCTCGGTATCCTCTTTGATGTGCATGATGACATCGGTACCGGCAGTGTACTTATCGCAGGGCGTGACGGTGTATCCGTCCGCTCCGGAGCTTTCCCACTTAACGCCCTCATCACTGCCGTAGGCCTTGGTGATGACGGTGACCTTGTCCGCTACCATAAATGCTGAATAGAAGCCGACACCGAACTGACCGATGATCGAGATATCCTCGCTCTCGGCTGTCTCGGCACTCATTTCGTCCTTAAACTTGAAAGAGCCGCTCTTTGCGATAACGCCGAGATTCTTTTCCGCTTCCTGTGCGGTCATGCCTATACCGTTATCGGAAACGGTGACGGTGCGTGCGTCCTTATCGACGGTGATGCGGATACGGTAATCCGAACGCTCGAGTCCCACCTTGTCATCGGTGAGTGAAAGATAGCACAGCTTATCGATGGCGTCGGATGCGTTTGAGATTATCTCCCTGAGGAAGATCTCCTTGTTGGTATAGATGGAGTTGATCATCAGGTCGAGAAGTCTCTTGCTCTCCGCCTTAAACTGCTTTTTTCCCATATTTTAAATACCTCCGTATTAAGATACTATTGTAAAAACATATTATAACACATTTCTTCCGATTTTCAACTCAATTATAAATACCAAAGCCCCATTCGTGTAAAAAAATAAAGGGAGGGGCTGCCCTCCCTTTTTGTAAATCTTATTATTCGTAGCCGTTGGGGTTCATGCTCTGCCAACGCCATGTGTCCCTGCACATATCCTCAAGGCTCAGGGCGGCACGCCAATTCAAAAGCTCCGCCGATTTATCGGGGCAGCAATAGCACACCGCAAGATCTCCGGCTCTGCGTCCCACTATCTTGTACGGCACCTTGAGCCCGTTTGCTTTCTCGAAGGCGTGTACCATATCAAGCACACTGTAGCCCGTTCCGGTACCGAGATTGAACACGCTCTCTCCCCTATGCTCCGCCATATAATCTATCGCGGCAACATGACCCTTTGCAAGATCGACAACGTGGATATAATCTCTCACACCGGTGCCGTCATGGGTATCGTAATCGTCACCGAACACACGGAGGTACTCAAACTTTCCTATCGCAGTCTGTGAGATATAGGGCATAAGATTGTTGGGTATGCCCTTGGGATCCTCACCGACAAGTCCGCTCTCATGAGCGCCGATGGGGTTAAAGTAGCGGAGCAGCGCAACTGCCCGGGTGGGATCGGCTTTCACATAGTCTCTCATGATCTGCTCACACATGAACTTAGTCCAGCCGTAGGGATTGGTGCAGCTTCCGATCTTCGAGGTCTCATGCAGCGGCATATCATTATCTGCGGAATACACCGTTGCCGAGGAGGAGAATATTATATCCTTGACCCCGTGATCTCTCATCGCCTCAAGCAGCGTTATCGTTGAGCCTATGTTGTTGTCGTAATACTCAAGCGGCATCTCAACGGATTCACCCACAGCCTTGAGTCCTGCGAAATGGATCACGCAATCTATCTTATGAGTCTCGAAAATACTGTCGAGGGTCTTGCGGTCACGGACATCGGCTTCATAAAAGCTCACACCGCAGCCTGTTATGCGTTCGATACGCTTACCGGCCTCGGCACTGGAATTGACGAGGTTGTCGATTATTACGACCTCCATGCCTCTGTTCAACAATTCTATACAGGTATGGCTGCCTATATAGCCCATACCGCCTGTTACAAGTACTTTCATGCTCTGCCTCCGCTGCATTTATTGACCTTGTTATTGCAAAGATATCACACATCGCCTTGGGGTGTCAAGTTTTACCGCCTCTTTCAAATTCGGAAACAAGCAATTGACTTTATCTCCGCAAAATCATATAATTAATTTTTAAAGGATAGGTAGAGCCAATGAACCGAGAACAGTTTATGCGAAAATTCGATAAAGAGGTGCTTTCCTTCGGCGGCAGGAAACCGTCGCTGCTTTTGCATAGCTGCTGCGGCCCATGCTCCGGCTCCGTGATCGAGCTGCTGTGCAAATATTTCGATGTCACGGTGCTCTGGTATAATCCCAATCTTTGGCCGGAATCGGAATACGAAAAACGCCTACTGACCCTTAAAAAGCTCATGGGCTGTCTTGAAAACGACGGCTTGGGCAGTGCAAAGCTTCTCGTACTCCCTTGGCGGAGTGAGGATTATTTTTCGCAGATAGAGGGGCTTGAGAATGAGCCCGAGGAGGGCAAACGCTGTGAAAAATGCTTTGCCATCCGACTTGAGGAGACCGCCGCCTTTGCCGCCTCCCACGGCTTTGAATATTTCTGCACCACTCTGACGGTCTCGTCCAGAAAGGATGCGGTCGTTATAAACGCGATAGGCAGAGACTGTGCCGCAAGGCACGGTGTCAAGTGGCTCCCATCGGAATTCCGCAAGCGTGAGGGCAATCACCGCTCCATGATACTTGCCGAAAAATATGAACTGTATAGGCAGAAATACTGCGGCTGCGTCTTTAGTTTGAACTAAATAGGCAAGTTGAGCCTTTTGTCATCAGCTTATCGAATAAACGGAGGAAAATTATGAAAAAGCGTTTTATCGTACTACTGCTTGTTTTTGCTATGTGTCTTTCACTTTGTGCCTGTGCCGGTGACGGCGGTGCCATGGGTGGAAACGGCAAAGATAAGGGTCAAACACCGTACACGATAGCAATTTCCGCAGGCGGCAAGCACACCGTCAGGCTGTATTCCGACGGAACTGTAGTCGCAACGGGACGAAATGATTGCGGTCAGTGTGATGTCGGTGACTGGACAGACATAGTCGCAGTCTCGGCAGGTGGGCTTTACACCGTCGGTCTGCGTTCCGACGGAACGGTCGTTGCCGTGGGATATAACGAATACGGCCAGTGTGATGTCGATGACTGGACGGACATAACCGCCGTAGCCGCAGGTGGCGGACATACCGTCGGCTTGCGTTCCGACGGAACCGTCGTTGCCGTGGGATATAATGACTGCGGTCAGTGTGATGTCGGAAGCTGGACGGATATGATCGCGATCTCTGCAGGAGAAGGCCACACCGTCGGCTTGAGGTCGGACGGTACCGTAACGGCAACGGGATATGATTATTACGGTCAGTGCAATGTCGCCGGCTGGAAAGATATAGCCGCAATATCTGCCGGAGGCGGTCGCACTGTCGGTCTGTGCTCCGACGGAACGGTAGTCGCCGTGGGATATAACTACAGCGGTCAGTGTGATGTCGGAAGCTGGACAGACATAGTCGCAGTCTCGGCAGGTGGCGGACACACCGTCGGCTTGCGTTCCGACGGAACGGTAGTCGCCGTGGGAAGCAATGACTACGGCCGCTGCAATGTAGGAGACTGGACGGACATAGTTGCGATCTCGACGGGAGACGAATTTACTATTGCACTGTGCTCCGACGGAACAGTCGTCACGACAGAGCCCACACCGCAGTAATCAACACGGTGCACATATTCAGACTTTCAAGGAGCAAGAATGAGAAGCAACACAACCTATAAGCTCGTGAGTGCGGCGGTCATCGGTGCTTTATATGCGGTACTCACCATGCTGCTTGCGCCGATAAGCTACGGTCCCGTGCAGCTTCGTGTATCCGAGGCACTGTGCGTCTTGAGCTACTTTACGCCCACCGCAGCATGGGGTCTGTTTTTCGGCTGTGCCATAGCAAATATATCGAGTACCGCAGGGCTTTTCGATGTCATATTCGGCTCCCTTGCAACGCTCATCTCCTGCCTTTTGATGTCCTGTATAGGCAAGAGAATGAGAGACGGTCTCGGAGCCCGTGCCCTTGCCTGTCTTATGCCCGTTTTGGTAAACGCCGTCATAGTGGGTGCAATGCTCACGGCGGTTTATATAGGCAAGGATCCCTTGCAGTACCCCGGTGCTTTTGCCCTGTGTGCAGGGCAGGTCGCCTTGGGAGAGCTACCCGTAATGTACATTCTGGGTCTGCCGCTTATGAGCAGGCTCTCCGGATCGAACATAATACGCATGATAGGAGCGAAATGAAATGAGAGACTATTCAAAGGAATTCACCGAAAGAGTGAGCTACATAAGAGAGCTCGTCGAAAAGAGCGGCGTTGACGGTATCGTCTACGGCAACTCGGGCGGTAAGGATTGCTCCCTCGTCGGCATACTGTGCAAGTTCGCCTGCGAAAACACCGTAGGCATCATGATGCCCTGTGCCTCAAAGCGTAACTTTGAGCAGGATATGAAGGACGCAAAGGAGGTATCCGAGCACTTCGGCATACAGAGCCGTGTTATCGATCTCACCGATGTTCGTCAGGTCGAGATAGACAGGCTCAGCGGTATCACGAATCTCACCGATGCGGCGGTAAATAACATCGCTCCCAGACTTCGTATGACCACGCTTTACGCAGTTGCCGCAAGTGAGAATCGCCTTGTCGCAGGTACGGGCAACCGCAGTGAAAATTACATGGGCTACTTCACCAAATGGGGTGACGGCGCCTGTGACTTCAATCCCATCTCCGACCTCACGGCTACCGAGGTGATCGAGTTCTTAAAGTGGCTCACCGCTCCTGCCTGCGTCATAAACAAAGCACCCTCCGCAGGACTTTTCGACGGTCAGACCGATGAAAACGAAATGGGCGTAAGCTACAATGCGATAGATACCTACATCACCACCGGTGAGGCATCGGAGCATGACAAAAAGATAATCGACCGCTATCACCGTGTCAGCGAGCACAAGAGAAGCGGT